>CAZRRI010000015.1:0-42825 GCA_964602565.1 uncultured Rhodocyclaceae bacterium
CCACCTCAGCACAGCAAACACCTACACCTATCGGCTGTTCGAACTGTTAAAGAACGGCTGCTGTTTCGTTACGCCCAGCAGCAAAGAGCCGCGCATTATACAAACCGAAACGGTTCGGTCAACACCCTGCGCAAAAAAACTCAGACCAGCGATACGCGGGCGAACTTGCGCTTGCCAACCTGGAGCACGACAGCCTCGCCAGCCTTGAACGCCAGCGTCTTGTCCGCGACTTTTTCGCCATTCGCCCGAACACCGCCGCCATCGATCATGCGCAAGGCCTCCGACGTGCTCGCCACGAGTCCGGCCTGCTTGAGGACTGATGCAATCGGCCCGGCCGGCACCGTGATCTCCGGCATATCGTCGGGCAGGGCGCCACGCTGGAAGCGCGCCTCGAAGTCGGCCAGCGCGTCCTCGGCCGCCTTCGGCGAGTGGAAGCGCGCCACGATTTCCTGCGCCAGCATCACCTTCACGTCGCGCGGATTGCGCCCCTCCGAGACTTCCTGCCTCAGCCTGGCGATCTCCGCATTGCCGCGGAAGGACAGCAGATCGTAGTAGCGCCACATCAGGTCGTCCGATACCGACATCAGCTTGCCGAAGATTTCCTTCGGCGGTTCGGCAATGCCAACGTAATTACCAAGCGACTTCGACATCTTGTTGACGCCGTCGAGCCCTTCGAGCAGCGGCATCATCAACACGCACTGCGGTGACTGGCCGTAGTGTTTCTGCAACTCCCGGCCGACAAGCAAATTGAACTTCTGGTCGGTGCCGCCGAGTTCGACGTCGGCCTTCATCGCCACGGAGTCGTAACCCTGGCACAAGGGATAGAGAAACTCGTGGATGGCAATCGGCTGGCCGCCGGCGTAGCGCTTGGCAAAATCGTCGCGCTCCAGCATGCGTGCGACGGTATGCAGGGCCGCCAGCTTGATCATGCCGGCGGCGCCCATGGTCTCGAACCAGGCCGAGTTGAAGCAGACCTCGGTCTTCTCGGGATCGAGAATCTTGAACACCTGTTCCCGATAGGTCTCCGCATTGGCGAGGATCTGCTCGCGCGACAGCGGCGGCCGGGTGGCGTTCTTGCCGGTCGGATCACCGATCATCCCCGTGAAGTCGCCGATCAGGAACAGGATGTGATGACCAAGCTCCTGAAAGTGGCGCAGCTTGTTGATCAGCACCGTATGGCCGAGGTGCAGATCCGGGGCCGTCGGATCGAAACCGGCCTTGATGCGCAACGACCGCCCGGACTTCAGCTTCTCGATCAACTCGGTTTCGATCAGCAGTTCATCGCTGCCCCGCTTGATGACGGAAAGTTGGGATTCGATATCGATCATGGGACTGCCCCGCGTGATCCGGCGGCATTTGACGGCCGGAAGATTTTTGATACACTCGCCCGGCCTCCAAGTCCAGCCAAGTCCCTAGTGCAAAACGAAAAGAGCCGAATCTTAGCGCAACTGACGCGCACTCGTGACGCCAAGCCAGGCCACCTCTGGGCCGCCACCGGCATTGCGGGCCTCTCGCTTTTCAGCATGGTCGCCGCCTTCGGCACTGCCCCCGGCACTGTGGAAATCGCCAGCCTGCAGCAACCGACGGTCGAGCAACTGGCGCCGCCGGCGATCATCGTCGAGGACAGCCCGGACACCTCTTTCGTCCAGGAGACCCGCATCCGGAAGGGCGACACCGTCGTCAGCCTCGCGACCCGTCTCGGCATGGACGACGACAAGGCCCTGGCCTTCCTGCGCCACGACGCCACGGCTGCCACCATCTTCCGGCAGATGAGCCCGGGCAAGCCGGTCACCGCCAAAGTCAGTGCCGACGGCACGCTGGTATCCCTGATCTTCCCGCTCAATGGTGGCAAGGACCGGGCGCTGCTGGTCGAGCAAAGCGCCAGCGACGGTTTCCGCGCCAGCGAACAGGCGCTGCCATTGGATACCGTGGTGGTGATGAAATCCGCCGAGATCCGCCATTCCTTGTTCGGCGCCACCGATGCGGCGGGCATTCCCGACGGCGTGGCCACGCAGCTCGTCGACATTTTCGGCGGCGACATCGATTTCCACCGCGACATTCGCAAGGGCGACCGTTTTTCGGTCATCTACGAATCCATCAATCATCTCGGCAAACCGGTGCGGACCGGCCGGGTCATCGCCGCCGAGTTCATCAATGATGGAGTCGCCCACCGAGCGATCTGGTTCAATGCCGGTGACGGCCAGGGCGGCTACTACACGGCGGACGGCAAAAGCCTTCGCAAGGCGTTCCTGCGCTCGCCGCTCGAGTTTTCCCGGGTCACTTCCGGTTTCAGCACCGCGCGCTTCCATCCCGTGCTCAAGAAAGTCCGTGCCCACAAGGGCATCGACTATGGCGCACCGACCGGAACCAGGGTCAAAGCCACCGGCGATGCCATCGTCGAGTTTGCCGGTCGCCAGGGCGGTTATGGCAACGTGATCATCCTGCGGCATCAAGGCCGCTATGAGACGGTCTATGGTCACCTGTCGGGCTTTGTCGCCGGCATCCGCAAGGGTGCCCGGGTTGCCCAGGGCGATGTCATCGGCTACGTCGGCGCCACCGGCATCGCAACGGGGCCGCATCTTCATTACGAATTCCGCGTCGGCGGCGAACACCGCAACCCGCTCACCGTCGCCCTGCCCGGCGCGGCGCCGCTCGCGCCAAACCAGCTGGCCCGGTTCCACGATCAGGCAGGGGCGATCCTGTCGCGTCTCGATGCCATCGGCGCCACCAATCTCGCCCTGCTTGATTAGTGGCTAGCCGGCCCGTCGAATGCTTCGTCGGGCTGATGTCCGGCACCAGCCTCGACGGCGTGGATGCAGTTCTGATGCGGTTCGGCTCGGACCGGATCGAATGTCTGGGCGCGCATCACCTCCCCTTTGACGAAACAATCCGCGGCGAGGCGCTGGCGTTGTACCGCGCCGGCGACAACGAATTGCATCGCGCCGCGCTGCTGGCCAATCGTCTCGCCGGCCTTTACGCCGAAGCGGTCGCCGCCCTGAAAGTCAGCCACGGCGGGACGCCGGTCCGCGCCATCGCTTGCCACGGCCAGACCGTCCGCCACGCGCCCGAACAGGGCTACACGCTGCAACTCGACAATCCGGCGCTACTGGCCGAACTGACCGGCATCGACGTCGTCGCCGACTTCCGCAGCCGGGACATCGCGGCCGGCGGCCAGGGCGCGCCGCTGGTGCCGGCCTTCCACGACGCGATGTTCCGCGTGGCGGACAGGCACCGCGTCATTCTGAATATCGGCGGCATCGCCAATCTCACCGATCTCGCGCCGGACCGCCCGACCACCGGGTTCGATTGCGGGCCGGGCAACATGCTGCTCGATGCCTGGGCACAACGGCATCTGGGGCAACCGTTCGACGAGGACGGCGACTGGTCGCGGCGGGGCGAGGTGATTCCCGCGCTGCTCGATCGCCTGCGTGCCCATCCCTTCCTGGCCATGAAGCCGCCCAAGAGCTGCGGTCGGGAGCAGTTCAACCTCGCTTGGCTCGAAGCGCAACTGGACGGCAACGAAAAGCCGGAGGACGTGCAGGCGACGCTGCTCGCCTTCACGGCGGACAGCGCCGTCGAGGCAATACGCCGACATTGCGGCCCGCCGGAAGAGCTTTACGTCTGCGGCGGCGGCGCGCGCAATGGCGCGCTGATGGCAGCCCTGGCCGGACGGCTGCCGGATTGCCGTACCGCCACGACTGACTTTCTCGGCCTGCCCGTCGATCGGGTGGAGGCCGCCGCCTTCGCATGGCTCGCCTGGCGGACGATCCATCGCGAACCCGGCAACCTGCCCGCGGTCACCGGCGCCCGCGGGCCGCGCGTCCTCGGCGCGATTTACCCGGCATAGAAAAGGAAACGGCCACCCGCGGGTGGCCGTGGCAGTCGCGCCCGGGAGCGGACTGTTTCAGTCTTCCTCGCGATACTTGTCGTGGCAGCCCTTGCAGGTCTCGCCCAGCTTGCCGAACTGCGCCTTGACCGCGGCCGGGTCGCCGGTCGCGGCCACCTTGGCCATCTCGTTCGCCGCCTGGTTGAAGGCCATGGCCACCTTGCCGACCCCTTCCTTGTCCGTGAACAGTTCCTTCTTGACGCGGGTCTCCTTCCAGCCCTTGCCCTTGTCCGAGCCGGGGACGTACAGCGCGCCCATGCCAGAATTCGCCACCGCCTGGATGACGTTGGCGGCCTGGATCACCTGATCCTTGTTGAACTGGCCCTCGACGTTGGATTTGATCTTGCCCATGTTCCAGGCCATGAACTTGTAGCCGGACTGCCGGAACGTAATGGCATCCTCGACCTTCATCTGCGCCATGGCGGTGCCGGTCACGGCGGTCAAGGCAAGGCCGGCAAACAAGCTTGCAAGAAATTTATTCATGTCGGTATCTCCGTGAGGTTGTCGAAAAAATACGGCAAGCACCGCGTTCGGAAGCGGGGCTCAGTCCATCCCCGTTGCAAATACATGCTTGAGCCGCAAGGTACCACCATTCTTCAGCAGGGCATTCAACCTGTCGATGTTCGGATGCTTGCCGGGATGGCCCTCGGCATCGACCGCGTGTTCGGCGTAAAGTTCCAGCCCTCTTCTCGCCGCCTCGACCGTAATCGCGCCATACAGCTGTCCGAGATGGTTATACACGGCCAGGGAACCCGCCTGTCCAGGCTTGTTCTCGATGGTCGCCACGGCATTCCCCTCCGCATCGAACAGCTGGATGGCCTGGAGATGGGATATGCGGGGCAAGGCTTTCAGATTCTCGGCGAAAGTCATTAGATATCCTTCGCCAGTTTCGCCGCAACGCCGACATAATTGCCCGGCGTCATCCGCAGCAGGCGCTGCCTCTCGCCCTCGGGAATCGCCAGCGTCCCGATGAAGGCGTGCAGCGCGTCCTTCTCGATACCCTTGCCGCGCGTCAGTTCCTTCAACTGCTCGTAGGGGTTCTCGATCCCGTGGCGGCGCATCACCGTCTGCACCGGCTCGGCCAGCACTTCCCAGCAGGCATCGAGATCCTCGGCCAGCCGTTGCGGATTCGCCTCCAGCTTGTTCAGGCCGCGCAGGCTGGAATCGTAGGCCAGCAGCGCATAGCCGAAGGCGACGCCCATGTTGCGCAACACCGTCGAATCGGTCAGGTCGCGCTGCAGGCGCGAGATCGGCAGCTTCTCGGACAAATGGCGCAGCACCGCGTTGGCCAGGCCGAGGTTGCCTTCCGAGTTCTCGAAGTCGATCGGATTCACCTTGTGCGGCATGGTCGACGAGCCGATCTCGCCGGCCTTGGTCTTCTGCTTGAAGTAGCCCAGCGAGATGTACTGCCAGATGTCGCGATCGGCGTCGAGCAGGATGGTGTTGGCGCGGGCGATGGCGTCGAAGAGTTCGGCCATCGCGTCGTGCGGCTCGATCTGGATGGTGTAGGGATTGAACTCCAGCCCGAACGACTCGATGAAGCGGCGGTTGAACGCCGGCCAGTCGAAGTCCGGGTAAGCCGACAGGTGGGCGTTGTAGTTGCCGACCGCGCCATTGAACTTCGCCATCATATTCACCGACGCCACGCGCGCGCGGGCGCGCAGCAGGCGCGCGGCGATGTTGGCCATTTCCTTGCCCAGTGTCGTCGGGCTCGCCGGCTGGCCGTGCGTGCGCGAAAGCATCGGCAGGTCGGCCAGTTGATGCGCCAGTTCGCGGAAGCGGGCGATCACGGTATCCAGCGATGGCAGCAGGACGGCATCGCGCGCTTCTTTCAGCATCAGCGCGTGCGAGACGTTGTTGATGTCCTCGGAGGTGCACGCGAAGTGGATGAACTCTGCGACCCGCATCACCTCCGGATTGCCCTTGAAGCGCTCTTTCAGCCAGTATTCGACGGCCTTGACGTCGTGGTTGGTGCGCGCCTCGATGGCCTTCACCGCTTCGGCGTCGGCGACCGAAAATGATGCGGTCGCGCCATCGAGTTCGGCAACGGTCGCGGGTGAAAACACCGCCACTTCGGCGATCTCCGGCGCGGCGGCGAGCGCCTTCAGCCATTCGATTTCGACACGAATGCGGTTGCGGAACAGGCCGAATTCGGAAAAGTGCGCGCGCAGCGCTTCGACCTTGGCGGCATAGCGGCCGTCGAGCGGCGAAAGCGCCGTCAGGGCGTCATGGGAAGTCAGCGACATGGGAATGCGGTGGAATGCGATGGCCGGATATCGATGAGAAATCTTATCACGCCAGGCACGAGGGTCCGGCCGGGGACATTCGTCGCGGCCTGTTTTGCGGCCACGTGACACCCGTTTGCAGTAACTGGATAGCGCCGGATTGGTTTGCGCGGACAATCGTCCGGGTCAACCCATTCGAGGAGGAGACCGATGGAAGTCACGCGGCGAGAATTCATCAAGGCCGGCGCGGGAGGAACGGCGCTGACGCTGGCTTTCAATGTCGGCGGCGGCATGTTGCTGCTCACGCCCGAGGAGGCTCGTGCCAAGGGCATCGCCATCAAACACTTGTCACGACGTCAAACCACGGCGCTGGAGAGGCTGGCCGAGACGATGGTACCGGGATCCGTGGCGGCTGGCGTGGCGCACTTCATCGACCATCAACTGGGTGTCGATCCCGACGACTGCATGCTCATCGCCAAGTACTTTCCGGTACCGCAGCCTTTCACGGCCTGGTACCAGCGCGGGCTCGCGGCCGCCGAACGCTTTGCGGCAGGCAAGCTGAACAAGAAGCTGGTCGCGCTGTCGGCAAGCCAGTTGCATCAACTGGTCGGCGAGATGGGGCGGCCAGGCACCAAGGTCGGGGACTTCGATCTGTCCCTGTTCTATCTCTGCCTGCGTTCCGATGCCGTCGATGTCGTGTACGGCACACCCAAGGGCTTTGAAAGACTGGAAGTTCCCTACATGGCCCACATCATGCCGCCGGAGGGATGGAATGGCTAAGGCAATGGAAAAAGTCGATGTCGTGATCGTCGGCTCCGGCGCCGCCGGCAGCGTGTTCGCGGCGGTGCTGGCCGAGGCCGGCAAGAAGGTGCTGGTGCTGGAACGCGGCACGGCACGCAAGCTGACCGATCTTTACAGCTCGCAGATCTGGGCGCGCCGCCTCAAGTGGGGTGCATCGACCCTCGTGGAAGCGGGACCGGACTCGATCTGGTACGGCTTCAATGCCGGCCACGGCTTCGGCGGCGCCGCCATCCACCACTACGGTGTCTGGCCACGCTACCACCCCGAGGACTTCGAGCTCATGAGCCGGTACGGTCGCGGGCTCGACTGGCCGTTCGGCTATGACGAACTGCGTCCGTATTACGACCAGGTGCAAACCGATGTCGGCATGTCCGGCGACGCCAGGAAGGAAGTGTGGCGTCCCGCCGGGGCTGACTATCCGTTGCCGCCGGTGCTGGTGAGCAAGCATGGCCAGGTGCTGGCCCGGGGATTCGAGAAGCTCGGCAAGCGCGTCGCGCCGATTCCGATGGCGGTGCTGTCGCAGCCCTACGACGGCCGACCAGGATGCATCTGGGACGGCTGGTGCGATGCGGGCTGTCCGACCGGCGCGCTGGCCAATCCGCTGGTGGTCTACCTGCCGCGCGCACAAAAAGCAGGCGCGCGCCTGCAGGCCGATGCGCATGTCACCCGCGTGCTCACCGACGGCACGGGCAAGCGCACCACTGGTGTCGAGTATGTCAACGCCAAGGGTGAAAAGGTGGCGCAACCGGCGGATGCGGTGGTGCTGTGCGCCTTTACCGTCGAGAACGCGCGCATCCTGCTCAATTCGGCCAACGACCGGCACCCGCGCGGGCTGGCCAATCGCAGCGATACGGTGGGACGCTACCTCATGTGCCATCCGGCCGTCTCGATCTCCGGCATGTTCGACGAGGAGATGGAGAACCACCTGGGCGCCACGGGCGGCCAGTTGCTGTGCCAGGATGCCTTCGACAAGACCAGCGATCCTGGCGGCGCCTTCGGCAGCCGGCAGTGGGAAATCGGCCTGGCGCTCAAAACCAACGACCTGCTGGGCATTGCCATGACGCGGCCGGACATCTACGGCGAGGCCCTGCACAAGTTCATGCGGGAGGGCGCCCGCCACATGGGCTCGATGGTGGGCGTCTGCGAGGACGAGCCGCTGCGGGAAAACCGCATTGAACTGGCCGGCGAGAAGGACAAGTACGGGGCAGCCAAGGCTCGCGTGGTGTACAAGATCAGCGGCGAGGGCATGAAACTCTGGCGCACGGCGGCCAAGGAAGGCGTCGACTTGTTCAAGGCCGCCGGCGCCCGCGAGGCCTGGCCCAGCCCGCCTGGCGGCCAGCACATCATGGGCGGCACGATCATGGGCAAGGATCCCGGCAAATCGGTGCTGAACGGCGCCGGGCAGGCCCACGAGGTTTCGAACCTCTTCGTCGGCGGCCCGAGCGTGTTTCCCACCAGTTCGAGCGTGAACTCGACCTTCACCGCCCATGCCATGGCCATGAAGTCGGCCAGGTTCATGGTCGAGCATTGGGGAAAGCTGTGACGGCAGGGCCTGGCCATGGCCGGATCAGCGACAGCAGCAGTCAAAACTACTTACAGGAGACAACACCATGAACATCTTGAAGTCCACATGCGCGGCACTGGTGCTCGGCACCCTGGCCGTGTCTTCCGTAACGCCGGCCAGCGCCCAGCCGGCCAAGCGGCCGAACATCCTGCTCATCGTCGCCGACGACCTCGGCTACAACGACATCGGTCCCTTTGGTTCCGAGATCAGCACGCCCAACCTCGACCGCCTGGCCAACGATGGCGTGCGCCTGACCAGCCACTACACAACGCCCTTCTGCTCGCCGACCCGATCGATCCTGATGTCGGGCACCGACAACCACCTGGCCGGCTTTGGCGACATGGCCGAACTCATGACCAAGGACGTCCGCGGCAAGCCCGGCTATGAAGGGCGCCTGAACGATCGCGTCGTGGCGCTGCCGCAAGTACTTCGCGATGCGGGCTACCGCACGCTGATGGCCGGCAAGTGGCACCTCGGCAACAATGAAGACATCAACGGCCGCGGTTTCGACCGTTCCTTCGCCCAGATGTCCGGCGGCGCCAGCCACTGGGGCGACCAGATGGGCATCGTCGCCTTCGATCCGGCCAAGCCGCCCCGCGCCGACTACCGCGAGGATGGCAAGTCGATCATGCTGCCGAAGGACTTCTATTCGTCGGACGCCTATGCCAGCAAGATGATCGAGTACCTGGAGCAGACCAAGGGCAGCGGCAAGCCTTTCTTCGCCTATCTCGCCTTCACGGCACCGCACTGGCCGCTGGCGGCCCCCGAGGAGGACATCAGAAAGTACGAGAACCGCTACAACAGCGGCTACGACGCCTTGGCCAAGGATCGCCTGGCCAGCATGAAGGCCAAGGGGCTCGTCACGAGCGATGCAACGCTCTACACCGGCCATCCCCACTGGCCGAAGTGGAACACGCTGCCGCCGGAACAACAACACTCGGAAGCGCGGCGGATGGCCGTCTATGCCGCGATGGTCGACCGCATGGACCGGCAGATCGGCCGGGTGCTCGCCTACCTCGAACAGCAGGGCGAACTCGACAACACCTTCGTTTTCTTCATGTCCGACAACGGCGCCGACGGCAACTCGGTTTATGACGTCGAGCGGAATCGCGAATGGATCCACGGCAGCATGGACAACAGCACCGAGAGCATCGGTCGCCCCAACTCGTTCATCGAGTACGGTCCCGGCTGGGCCCAGGCCGGCATGACGCCGTTCCGCATGTACAAGTCGTTCATGTACGAAGGCGGCATCTCCGTGCCGGCCATCGCCTGGGGTCCGAAGCTGGGCATCGGCAAGGATATCAAGCGGGCCGTGACGCATGTCAAGGACATGGCGCCCACGCTGTACGAGCTGGCCGGCGCCAGGCATCCCGGCACGGAATATCGGGGCAAGCCGGTGCTGCCGGTCACCGGCAAGTCGATGCTCGGCTACCTGACCGGCAAGCAGGCTTTCGTCCATGACGCGAATGAAGCCATCGGCTGGGAACTGGGCGGACGCAAGGCCTTGCGCAAGGGCGACTGGAAGATCGTCTATTCCAACAAGCCGTGGGGTACGGGCGAATGGGAGTTGTACAACCTGGCCGACGACCGGGCGGAAACCAGCAACCTCGCCGCCAGGAACCCGGACAAACTCAAGGAACTGGTCGCCGAGTGGCCGAAGTACGTGGCCGACAACGGCGTGATCGAGATCGAGAACCTCGCCGCCCGTCCCGGCTACAGCAATGCCGGCAAGTACTACGAGGACTTGAAACTCGAGGCGGCGTCCAAGCCCAGGGCCGCCAAGTAAGCCCGGCATCATCGACGCGCGGCCGGCATCCAACGTGCCGGCCGCGCCTGTTTTTTCCGTTATGCTTGGCGAATGAATTCCGACATCCTCAGCCGAACCGGCCGGCGCGCGGCGCTGCTGGCCGCGCTGCTGGCGGCGATCATCGCCGGGGTCGGCTTCGCCATGGCCGGAGCCGCGGGCGACAGTGTTCCGCGGCATGTCGGCGCCGCCGCCTGCGCAGAATGCCACCCGCGGCAGACCGAGCAATGGCGCGGTTCCCATCACGCGCTGGCGATGCAGGAAGCCAACGAAAAAACGGTGTTGGGCGATTTCGGCGGAACCCGCTTCGTCCACGGCGGCATCGCGTCGCGATTCTTCCGGCGCGACAACAAGCACTTCGTCAACACCGACGGCCCGGACGGCCGTCTCGCCGATTTCGAGATCAAGTACACCTTCGGCGTCCATCCCTTGCAGCAATACCTGATCGAGTTGCCGGGAGGCCGCCTGCAAGCGCTTTCGATCGCCTGGGACACGCGATCGAAGCGGGAAGGCGGCCAGCGCTGGTACCACCTTTATCCCGGAGAACGCATCAAGGCCGGCGATCCCTTGCACTGGACGGCGCGCAGCCAGAACTGGAACCACATGTGCGCGGCCTGCCATTCGACCGACCTGCGCAAGAACTACGATGCGGCGGCCGACACCTTCGCCACGCGCTGGTCCGACATCAACGTGGCTTGCGAGGCATGCCACGGCCCCGGCTCGGCCCACGTGCAATGGGGACGCCAGCCGGATGCAGCCCGCGCCGCGGCGGCGGACAAGGGTCTCGTCGGTCCCGACGCCGGCAAGGCGGGCCGCTGGGCGTTCTCCCCCGGCGCAAGGATCGCGCATCGAACCGGCGCGGCGCTGCCCGGCGGCGTGCTGGACGCCTGCTTCGCCTGCCATGCGCGGCGGCGTCAACTCGTCGAGCCGCCGATTCCGGGCGCCGCATTTCTCGACAATTACGTCCCCACCCTGCTCGATGCCGGCGCCTATCACCCCGACGGCCAGATCGACGGCGAAGTCTTCGAATACGGCTCCTTCACGCAAAGCAAGATGCATCGGACCGGCATCGTTTGCGGCGATTGCCATGACCCGCACAGCCTTCGCCTCAAGGCATCGGGCAACGCCCTTTGCGCACAATGCCACCGCCCCGAGGCGTTCGATGTCGAATCACATCACGGCCACAAGGCAGGCTCGGCCGGCAGCCTCTGCATCGACTGCCACATGCCGCAAAAAACCTACATGGGCGTCGACCGGCGGCGCGACCACGGTTTTCGCGTCCCGCGTCCCGATATGTCGGTAAAGCACGGTCCGCCGAATGCTTGCCGCCACTGCCACCAGGATCGATCCGCCCAATGGGCGGCGCGGGCGGTCGAACGCTGGCATGGCAAGACTCGGCCCCCGGCGCAGGCCACGGCGGCTTTCGTCGCGGCCAGGGCGCAAACCACGGAAGCCGCTCGCCTGCTGGCCGAAGTGGCGCGGGACAAGGCCGGGCCCGGCATCGTGCGCGCCACGGCGCTGCGTTCGCTGCCGGCATCGCCGACGGCGGCGGCGCGCGCCAGCATCGGCGCCGGCCTGGGCGATACCGATGCCCTGGTTCGCTCGGCGGCGACCGCCGCCGCGATGCATCTCGATCCGCGCGAACAGGCCCGAGCCGTCGGCCCCCTGCTGCTCGACCCCGTGCGGCTGGTTCGCATCGAGGCCGCGCGAACGCTCGCCGGCGTGCCCGACACGGCATTGGCACCCGAACATCGCGCCGCGCGACGTTCCGCCACGGATGAATTGATCGCCTCGGAACTGGCCGCCGCCGAGCGCCCCGAAAGCCACCTCAATCTCGCCGACATCCACGCCCGCATGGGCCGCCTGGCGGACGCGGAAAACGAACTTCGGCAGGCCATGCGTCTCGATCCCGGCTTCGTGCCCGCCCGCGTCAATCTGGCCGACCTTTACCGTGCGACACGCCGGGAAGCGGAGGCGGAAGCCCTCCTGCGGGAAGCCATCGGCATCGAGCCGAGGTCGGCCGAGGCTCATCATGCCCTCGGCCTGCTCAAGGTGCGCACCGGCGACCGGCCGGGTGCCCTGGCGGCGCTGGCCAAGGCGGCAGCCCTGGCGCCGACGGTGCCGCGCTATGCCTACGTTCATGGCGTGGCGCTGCACGACTCCGGAGCCGTCGGCCAGGCCATGACGGTCCTGGACCGGGCCCATCGGCGCTTCCCGGCCGACCAGGACATTCTCGTGGCGCTGGCGATGTTTGAACATCAACGCGGCCGGAGGACCATCGCGCTCGACTACGTCGATCGGCTCGCGCGCCTCGACCCCGAAAGCGCCCGAATCAAGGCGCTGCGCCAGCAAATCGGCGCGCCCGGCCGCTGACACGCCATCACCGCATCCCTTCGCCCAATTTGGCTGCGTCGGGACCATGGTTGATTGTCGCGCGCGGACGATGTAGCCTTTTTCGAAACATAAAAGCTCGCCGAGGGGGCTGGTGTCTTCGAGCGGGTGGCTTTACGAGGAGGGGATCATGAATATCGCGTCACTGTCGGCGGCTCGAAGGCTTGCGCATTGTCGTCCCTTCCGTACCGATGATCTCGATGCCGCGCGCGCCCATATTTCGGCGCTGTTCAAGCCGCACGAACTCACGGTGATGGGACGACGGCAGAAACTGGACGTCTGCATCGGCGGCGGCGGTATCGATGCCATTTCGCTCGTCTATCATCGCCATGGCGCGCATGTCAGCGTCAAGCCCGGCAGGCTGGAGCGTTTCTACCTGTTGCAGATTCCACTGCGCGGTCGTGCGCGCGGCCGCGTTGGCGACCACGACGTTTTGTGCGGCCCCGGGCAGGGAATGATGATCTCGCCGTGCCTCGACGTCGAGATGGAATTCGCGCAAGGCTGCGAGCAGTTGATCCTGCGCATCGACGCGGATTGCGTCGGACGCCATGTCGGCCGCCAGGCGGAACCGGCCTCCCGGCCGCCGCTGGCATTCGCGCCACAGGTGGATCTGTCGGGCAGGACGGGAAACCGGATTCTGGCCTTGCTGGACTACGTCGCCGCGGTCATCCATTCGCACCACGAGGAAAACGATTGCCCCGGGAGCACCAGCGCCGCGATCACCTCGCTGGTGCTGAGCACACTGGTCGACTCCCTCGATCACAACCGTCGCGACGCGATGCAAGGCGCCGACGAAACACCGAAGCCGCGCCATCTGAAGCGGGCGATCCAATACATGATCGACCACCTGCGCAATCCCGTCTCGCCCGAGGATGTCGCGCACGCCATCAACGTCAGTCCGCGCACCCTCTATGGCAGCTTCCAGCAGTATCTGGACACCACGCCGATGCGTCACCTGAAAAACCTCCGGCTCGATCAGGCGCGCGAACGCCTGCTGGCCGCCGGACCGGACATGATCTCGGTCACCGCCGTGGCCCTGGAATTCTGCTTCCAGCATTTCGGCCATTTTTCGGCCATGTACAAGGAAAGGTTTGGCGAACTGCCGAGCGAAACCTTGAGCAAGCGCGGGCATCCCGGTCGCGGACAAGGCATCATTCTCCTCGGCGACTCATCCCGCGCCGGGCCTCGACAATAGACACGCCGCATCGGCGTGCCGCCACGCCTGACTTTGGCCGCCGCGGCTTACTCGATGATGCCGCCGCCCAGGCAGACCAGCGACTCGTAGACCACCACCGACTGCCCGGGCGTCACAGCCCATTGCGGCGCGGCGAAGGCGATCTCGCAGCGATTCGCATCCACGCTTTCCGCCTCGCAGGCGGCATCGGGTTGCCGGTAGCGCGTCTTGGCCGCGTACACCCAATGGACATGCGGCATCTCGCCCGAGACCCATGACAGCTGGCCGGCGACGAGGCGATCGCGCATCAGCGCCGGATGCGCGTGCCCCTGCACGACGTAGAGGATGTTCTTCTCCATATCCTTCGCCGCCACGAACCACGGTTCCTCCGGCGCGCCCTTGACGCCGCCGATGCCGAGCCCCTCGCGCTGACCGAGCGTGTAGTACATCAGGCCCTCGTGCCTGCCGACGACGCGGTCCGAGTCGAGCGCGCGGATCTCGCCCGGCTGCCTCGGAATGTAACGTGCGAGAAACTCGCGGAAGGGCCGCTCGCCGATGAAGCAGATGCCGGTCGAATCCTTCTTGGCGTGATTGGGCAGACCGGCCTCCCCGGCGATCTTCCGAACCTCGCGCTTGTAGAGATGACCGACCGGGAACAGGGTTTTCGACAGCTGTTCCTGGTTCAGGCGATAGAGGAAATAGCTCTGATCCTTGGTGCCGTCCTCGGCCTTCATCAACTGGAACTTGCCGAGGAACTCGCGCACCTGGGCGTAATGGCCGGTGGCGATCCGGTCGGCGCCGAGCTTCAGCGCGTGGTCGAGAAAGGCCTTGAACTTGATCTCGGAATTGCATAGCACGTCGGGATTCGGCGTGCGGCCGGCCTGGTATTCGCGCAGGAAATCGGCGAACACGCGATCCTTGTACTCGGCCGAAAAGTTCACGACTTCAAGGTCGATGCCGATCACGTCGGCGGCGGCCGCGGCGTCGATCAGGTCCTGGCGCGAGGAACAGTATTCCTCCGTGTCGTCGTCCTCCCAGTTCCTCATGAACAGGCCGGTAACCTCGTGCCCGGCGCGTTTGAGCAGCAACGCGGCCACCGACGAGTCGACGCCGCCGGACATGCCGACAATGATCTTAGCCATGGTGCCTGATCAACTCCAAGGGAAAACGCCGGTTGGCGCGATAGTCCTGAATGCACTGCATGACCAGCGGGCTGCGATGCCTGACTTTCGACGCTTCAACTTCATCGATCGTCATCCATACGGCGCGCAGAATGCCGGCGTCGAGCGCCTGCCCTGTTTCCTCCTCGCCCAGTTCGCCGGCGAAGGCGAAGCGCAGGTAGGTGATGTCGCTCCCGGGCCGGGGGCATTGATAGACGCCGACCAGCGCGGTCGGCCGGAAATGCCAGGCGGTTTCCTCGAGCGCTTCGCGCGCGCAAGCCTCGACCAGCGATTCGCCCGGATCGAGATGGCCGGCGGGCTGGTTGAAGCGCAAGCCGTCCTCGGTTTCCTCTTCCACCAGCAGGAACCGGCCGGCGCGCTCGATCACGGCGGCGACGGTGACATTGGGTTTCCAAATCCTACTCATGGCCGATATTCTAATCGGCCTGATATGACAGGTATTGGCCTTTCGCGTTCTGTTCCAGCCGACCCATAAATCCCATCATGCCTCCGATAGGACAAGGAGGAGGAGAAGCACGATGGGACTTCGAGGAGACGCCGCGATCGCCGGCTACGTCGAACTGAAACCGGAAAAGAAGCCGCCGGGCGAACCGCTGTTCACCATCGAGCAGTGGGCGCGGCTGGCGCAACTGGCGCTGCGGGACGCGGGCATCGAAAAGCGCGAGGTCGACGGCCTGGTGACATCGGCGATCGCCGAGTCCGCGATGTTCGCGCCGGCCACCCTGGCCGAGTACATGGGCCTGGAACTCGGCTTTGCCGAACACGTCGATCTCGGCGGCGCCAGCTCGGCCGGCGCCGTATGGCGGGCCGCCGCCGCCATCGAGCTGGGCATCGCCGAGGTGGTGGTCTGCGCCTTCCCGGCCGGCCCCATGCCGATGCCGCCGGAGCCCAAGCCCCATCCCTTCCCCTTCGGCGCATCGAGCCACGAGTATGGCTCGCCCCAGGCCCAGTTCGACATTCCCTACGGCAACCTGGCCCAGAACTGCGGCTACGCCCAGATCGCGAACCTCTACGCCTCGCGCTACGGCTACGATCCACGCGCCCTGGCCAAGATCGCCGCGGACCAGCGCACCAGCGCCTGCGCCAACCCGGACGCCATCTTCCACGGCCAGCCGCTCACCATCGACGATGTGCTGAATAGCCCGATGATCGCCGATCCGATCCATCTGCTGGAAATCGTCATGCCGGTGGCCGGGGGGGCAGCCGTCGTGGTGACCAGCAAGGAGCGGGCGGCCCGCGCCAGGCATCGCCCAGTCCGCATCACCGGCTTCGGCGAGCGGCTCGCCTTCAAGACGCCGACCTATGCCGCCGACCTGCTGCAGACACCGATCGCCGCCGCGTCCGCCCAGGCCTTCGCCATGGCGGGCATCGCCCATGCCGATATCGACATGGCGTCGATCTACGACTGCTACACCATCACCGTGCTGATGACCCTGGAGGACGCGGGTTTCTGCCCGAAGGGCAGGGGCGCGGAATTCATCCATGGCCACGACCTCAGCTACAAAGGCGACTTCCCCTGCAATCCCCATGGCGGGCAGCTCTCCTTCGGCCAGACCGGCATGGCGGGCGGCATGCACCACGTCATCGACGGTACCCGGCAGATCATGGGCCGCGCCGGCAGCAATCAGGTACGGAACTGCAACCGGGCTTTCGTCACCGGCAACGGCGGCATCATGAGCGAGCAGGTCGTACTGATTCTGGAGGGCGCATGACATGAACAAGCCATTCCCCATCCCGACCCCCGACAGCCGGCCCTTCTGGAACGGGCTGGCCGAGCGGAAGATCCTGCTGAAGCACTGTCGCCAGTGCGACAGGCTGTTCCACTATCCGCGCGTCACCTGCCCCCACTGCCTGTCCTCCGACCTCGAATGGAAACAGGCTTCCGGCCGGGGCACGCTCTACACCTACACCATCTCGCGCCGCCCCACCCACCCGCTGTTCGCCGACGAGGTGCCCCAGTATCTGGCGGTGGTCGAACTCGAAGAAGGTCCGCGCGTCACCAGTACCCTGGTCAACGTGCCCGAAGACAAGATCAGGATCGGCATGGAACTGACACCGGTCTTCGAGCGCCACGAAAAGGAAAAGGCCGTCCTGCTGCGCTTCCAGCCCGCCGATCCGGCCTTGCAGGGAAGCCCGGCGCCTGCGGCGGAAAGCAAGCCGCCGGCCACCTCGCAACTGACGCCGGAAGTGCTGGCCCATAAGGGTCGGCAGAGCGACAAGGTCAGAGGCTATCCCGTCTCCGCCGAGGAGATCCGGCGCTTCTGCTACGCCACGGAAGACATGAATCCTCGCTACCTGGACGCCGGCGCCGACCTTGTCGCGCCGCCGATGTTCATCTCCATCCCCTTCGACTGGGAAGTGCCGATGGGCGATCTGCCCGCGGACGGCACACCCCAGCAGAACGACGGCCTGCCCTATCCACCGCTCAAGGCCAAGCGCAAGTTGTTCGGCGGCTACCAGGTGGAGTACTTCCGGGAGATCCGGCCGGGCGACGTGCTCACGCGCCAGCGCAAGATCCTCGACATCTACGAGCGTAGCGGCGGCAGCGGCAGTTCGGTGTTCGTCGTGATCGAGGCCACCTATACCAACCAGCGCGGCGAGAAGGTTGCCGTGGATATCAACACGATCATCAATCGCTAGGGAAGCGCCGATCATGTCCGTCACACCAGCGAAGGATCGTCACCCCGGATACGAAAAATGAATGCACCGCAAACCCGCTACTACGAAGATGTACAGGAAGGCATGGAACTGCCGCCGGTGACCAAGACCGTCACCACCATCCAGATGTTCCTCTACAGCGCCATCACCCGCAATCCGCATCGCATCCACTACGACGAGAAATTCGCCCACGGCGAGGGACTGCCGACGGTCCTGGTGCAAGGTCCGCTGCAGGGTGCCCAGATCTCGGCTTATGTGACCGACTGGATGGGGCCGGGAGGTTTTTTGAAGAAGCTCTCCTATTCCAACCGGGGCATGGCGCTGCCCGGCCAACCGCTCACCCTGCGCGGCAAGGTAACGCGGAAGCATCAGGTGGATGACCGCCCCGCCGTGGACCTGGAATTGTGGGAAGAGAACGCGGAGGGCGACCTGCTGGCGCCAGCCAGCGCGACGGTGCTGCTGCCCTCCCGCGCCAAGCTCTGTTAAGCCATGGAAACCGTCGCGGACATCTTCTTCGCCCGGAGCAACGACAACCGGCCCGCCCTGCATTTCGAGGGCCACCGCTGGAGCGGGGCCGAACTGGTGGCGGAATGCGCGGCCCGGGCCCGTTACCTTCTCGCCCACCGGGCGCCGGGCCCCTTTCATGTCGGGCTGCTGCTGGACAACGTCCCGGAGTATGTCTTCTGGGTCGGCGCCTGCGCCCTGGCCGGCGCCACCCTCGTCGCACTCAACTCGACCCGCAAGGGCGCCGATCTGGCCCAGGACATCAAGCATACCGAATGCCAGTTCGTGCTGACCGAAACCCGCCACCGGGAACAACTGCCGGACGGCACGGCCGCCGCCCTCGGCAATGGCCTCCTGGTGGTCGATGCGCCGAACCACGAGGCGACCCTCGCTCCTCATCGCGGCCAGGCCCTGCCGCGAACGGAGGCTTCCCCCCGGGACACCTTCTGCCTGATCTTCACCTCGGGCACGGGAGGCTCCCCCAAGGCGGTGATCTATTCCAACGCCCGGGTGATGCGCAACATCATGATGCTGGTGCAAAGCCAGCAGTTGACCGCGCGGGACGTGTCCTATGTGTCGATGCCCCTGTTCCACTCCACGGGCCTGATCATGGGCATGCTGCCGTTTCTGACGGCAGGAGGGGCGGTGGTGCTGCGACGCAAATTCTCCGCCTCCGGTTTCCTGCCCGACATCCGCAAGTTCGGCGTCACCAGCTTCTGCTACGTGGGCAAGCCCTTGGCCTACATCCTGGCCACCGAGGAAAAGCCCGACGACCGGGACAACTCCCTGCGCCTGGTTTGCGGCAGCGAGGCCTCGGACGTGGATATGGCCAACTTCGCCCGCCGCTTCGGCTGCACGCCACTGGACAACTACGGTTCATCCGAAGGCTGCGTCACCATCCTGCGCGGTCAGGGTACGCCGCCGGGTTCCATCGGATCGGCCGTGTCGGACCGGATCCGCGTATTGGACCCGGCCACCGGACAGGAATGCCCCCGGGCCGTCTTCGACGAACACGGCATTCTGCGGAACGGCAACGAGGCCATCGGCGAACTGGTGAATCTCGACGGAGAAGCGCTCTTCGAGGGTTACTGGAATAATCCGGCGGCCCGGGAACAGCGCATCCGCAACGGCGCCTACTGGAGCGGCGACCTGGCCTACCGGGACGCCGCGGGCTTTTTCTACTTCGCCGGCCGCGACAGCGAATGGTTGCGGGTGGACGGCGAGAATCTGTCCGCCATCCAGATCGAGCAGGTACTGGCGCGTCATCCCGCCATCGCCGTGGCGGCGGTCTACGGCGTGCCCGATCCCCTCGTCGGCGACCAGGTGATGGCGGCCCTGGAACTCACCTCCTCCGGTCGGCTCGACATGGCGGAACTCAAAGCCTTCCTGGAAAGCCAGGAGGACTTCGGCAGCAAGTGGATGCCCGCCTTCGTCCGGATCAGCGAACGGCTGCCCACCACCCAGACCAACAAGGTGCTGAAGCGGAATCTGAAACGGGAGGCATGGCATTGCGCCGACCCCGTGTGGTGGCGGCCGATCCGGGAGGCTCCCTATCAGCCCCTGACCGCCGCCGATCGGGAGGAATTGCGGCACCGCTTCGTCAGCCGGGGGCGGGGCCATTTGCTTCCACAGGGAAAATGACCATGGATTTTCGTTTTTCGCCGGAACAGGAACAGTTCCGTCAGGAGATACGCCAGTTCCTGGCGGACAACGTGACCGACGCCCTGCGCCAGGAGATTGCCGTCTCGGGGCACTCCCCCGGTCCCCTGGGCAAGGAGTTCCTGCGTCTCCTGGGCGAGAAGGGCTGGCTGGGTATCGGCTGGCCCAGGGAATACGGTGGCCAGGGACGCTCGATGATAGAGCAGTCGATCTTCTATCACGAACTCGATCTGCAGGACATCCACTACGGCAACCTCACCATCACCTCCTTGGCGATGACCCTGATCAAGCTGGCCTCGGAGGCGCAAAAGCAGGAATACCTGCCGCGCATCCTCAAGGGTGAACTCGAGATCTGCCTGGGTTACACCGAGCCCGGCGCCGGCTCGGACTTGGCCAGCGTCGCCACCCGCGCCGTGAAGGAGGGTAACGAGTACGTCGTCACCGGACAGAAGGTGTTCACCACCGGCGCCCACTACGCCAGTCACATCTGGCTCCTGGCTCGCACCGACCCGACGGCGCCTCGGCACAAGGGGCTGTCGGTGTTCATTTTCCCGCTGGATACGCCCGGCGTCACCGTGCGACCCATCTACACCATGGAGGGCATCCGCACCAACGAGGTGTTCCTCGATCAGGTGCGGATTCCCGCCAGCGCCATGATCGGCGAGCCCGATACCGGTTTCTATACCATCGCCGTGGCCCTGGATTTCGAACGGGTCTTCATCGGCAAGTACACCAAGATCCGGCGCAATTTCGGTGCCCTGGTGCGCTGCTGCAAGGAACCCGGCGACGACGGCAGGTCGCTCTACGACGACCCGGTGGTGCAGGACCAGTTGGTGCGGCTGCACATCGATGTCGAGCGGCTGCGTCTTCTGTGCACCAAGACCGCCTGGATGATCGACCAGGGCAAGGTGCCCAACGCCGAAGCCTCTGCCCAGAAGGTGCTGGCCTCCGAACTGGAACAGCGGCTGGCCGACGAGGGCATGCGCATCCTCGGTCCGCGCGCCTTGCTCGAGCACGGCTCCCCCCATGTGCCGATGCAGGGTTATCTGGCGCAATCCTGGCTGCTGGCGCCGATGATGAAGTTCGGCGGCGGCACCAACGAAATCCAGCGCGACATCATCGCCCAGCGCGGCCTCGGCCTGCCGAGAGGCTGAACCGGAGCACGGAACCATGGAACTCGACTTCACGCCCGAACAACAACAGATCAAGGACGCGGTGCGCCGCTTCCTTTCCCGGGAATGCCCGCCCAGCCTGGTGCGCAAGATGCGCGAGGAGCGGGCTTCCCTGCCCCGCGAAACCTGGCGGCGCATGGCCGAGCTGGGCTGGCTGGGCCTGCCCTTCGACGAAAGCTATGGCGGCTCGGGCAGCGACTGGGTCACCCTGGCGGCGCTGGTCGAGGAACTGGGCCGGGCCTGCGACCCCACGCCCTTCGCCGATTGCATCCTCACCTGCGGCTGGCTGCTCCAGGACTTGGGCAGCGAGGCGCAAAAACAGCGCTGGCTGCCGCCCCTGATCGAGGGCGAACTGATGCTGAGCCTGGCCAGCCATGAGGAAAAAGCCATCCGCGGCCCGGGCGGCCAGCCGACGGCGCTGCGGGAATCCGCCAGCGGACTACGCCTCACCGGACAGAAAGGCTTCGTCGAGAATGCCGCCGACGCCGACTTCCTGCTGGTCAGCGCGACCATGGCCGGCACGGGCGAGCCGTGCCTGGCCCTGATCTCTCCCCGCGCCGAAGGGGTCGAGTTGGTGCCCTTGCGTTCCCTTGCCCATCCCAATCTCTACGAGGTCAGGTTCCGCGATGCGCCGCTGGCGCCGGAGCAGTTGCTCGGCCGCAGCCCGGACCTCCCGGCACGCCTGACGGCAGCGCTGGAGCGGACAGCGGCATTCCAGTCCGCCGCGGCCGCCGGCGGCGCCCGGCGAGTGCTGGAAATGGCGCTCGACTATGCCAGGGAACGGCAGCAGTTCGGCAAACCCATCGGCAGTTTCCAGGCGGTGCAGCACCTGCTGGCCAACGCCTGGTCCGAGATAGAGACCGCCTGGCTGGCCGCCTACGAAGCCATCACCCATCTGACGGCCGACCTGCCGGGGGCGGCTGACAAGGTGGCGATCGCGAAGTGCGCCAGCAACGACACTTTCGTCCGTACCTGCTTCACCGCCCATCAGGTGTTCGGCGGCATGGGCTACATGTGGGAGACCGACCTGCACCTGTGGACGCGCAAGGCCAAGGAAATCGAAATGGCCTGCGGCGGTATCTACCCCTACCGGAAACGACTGGCGGCGGGCCTTTGAGTGTCCGCCGGAGGCGCCAAGCACATCCGGCCCGGTGCCCCATCGGGCGTCCGGTTGCGGAAAGCGCGCGGCGACATCCCCGTCCAGCGCCGGAAGGCGCGCGAGAAACTGGTGGCCTCGCTGAAGCCGAGCCGTTCCGCGATGGCCTCCACGGTCAGCCGCGAGGACTCCAGATAGCTGCGTGCCAGACTGGCGCGGACGTCGTCCACGATGTCTTGGTACGAGTATCCGCTTTCATGCAACTTGCGGCGCAGGGTGCGGGCACTGATGGACAGCGCCTCGGCACAGGCCTCCAGCGGAAGGGCGCGCCCGGCGCTGGCCAATAGCCGGGCGCGGATTCCGGCGACGAGCCCCGCCGGATCCCCGATGTCCCGACCCACCAGGCGCTCGCAATGGGCGCGATACATGAGGGCTGCGTGGCTGCTGGCAAGAGGCAGGCGCGTGTCGAGGAAGGCGGCGTCGAAGCGGATCTGGTTGCGGGGAGCGTCGAAACGGATCGGGCAGGAGAAATACTTGCGGTAGCTGGCGGCATGGGCCGGCCGCGGATAGGCGCAGCAGAGCTCCTTGACGGGCAGTTCCCGGCCGGTGACCCAGCGCGTGTTGCTCAGGATGGCGCCGAGAATCTCCTCCACGGCAAACTGGGCCAAGCCCCCCAATTCCGGCGCCACCTCGATCTGGAAGGTGGCATTCCGCCCCTCTTCATGGAAGGAGAGGAACAGCAGTCGTCCCGAAAAGCGGCCGATCACCCGCTGGTATTCGTTCCCCACACTCAGCGCTTCGCGGAAGGTCTCGCAGCACATCATGGCAAAGCCGAACCGGTCCAGGGTGGAGATGTGCCGATGGATACCGAGTTCCAAGCCGAGGGCGGGGTCCCGGCTCAGCCGCCGGGCATTGAGCAGCACGGCGACATGCTGGTCGTCGGTAATTTCCGCGGCCGGTTCCGCCAGATTCCGCTCCTCGATGCCCGTCCCCGCCAGCAACTGGGTGGGGGTAACGTCGTAGATACGCATGAAGTCGGCCAGCCAAGCCACGTAGTTCATGGAAACCAAGGCCATTCCTCCTGGAGGGCGTCCTGGCGACGCTTGTCGTTCATCGGATCGGGACGCGGCAGGAGGCCATGACTCTCCCCTTCCTGCCTGGAACCCGGTCCCGACCGGATTCCACACGGGCCGAAGGGCCATGATACCGGGAACCCGCCCAGAAGATAAGCATCCGCATCCCCCCCAACGGCACCCATGAAAGGGCGCCGGCCCAAGGCGCCGGCATTGGCCTGGCCCCGGGTTCGGCGATAGAAGGAGCGACGGAGCGAGGGGCAAATCGGCTAAAATCGCCACCTTTAGCCAACCCCTGCTGGAGAATCCCCATGTCCATGGCCGACCGCGACGGCTTCATCTGGTACGACGGCCAGCTCGTGCCCTGGCGAGAAGCCACCACCCACGTGCTGACGCACTCCCTGCACTACGGCCTCGCCGTCTTCGAGGGCGTGCGCGCCTACAAGACCGTCGATGGCACGGCGATTTTCCGGCTCAAGGAACACACCGACCGCCTCTTCAACTCGGCGCACATCTACCGCATGCCCATGCCCTGGGACAGGCAGACGCTGATGGAAGCGCAGAAGGAAGTCGTGCGCACCAACAAGCTCGAATCCTGCTACCTGCGGCCGATCGCCTTCTACGGCTCCGAAAAGATGGGCGTGTCGCCCAAGGGTGCCAAGACGCACGTCGCCATCGCCGCCTGGCCCTGGGGCGCCTACCTCGGCGAGGAAGGCATGGAGAAGGGCATCCGCGTCAAGACCTCCAGCCATGCCCGCCACCACGTCAATGTCTCGATGTGCCGGGCGAAGTATTCCGGCACCTACGCCAACTCGATCCTCGCCAACATGGAAGCCGTCGAGCACGGCTACGACGAGGCGCTGCTGCTCGACGTGGACGGCTTCGTCGCCGAGGGCGCGGGCGAGAACCTGTTCGTCATCAAGGACGGCCAGATATACGAACCCGAGATCGCCTCGGCGCTGATGGGCATCACGCGCTCGACGGTGCATGCGCTGGCGAAGGAACTCGGCTACAGCGTGATTTCCAAGCGCCTGACGCGCGACGACATCTACATCGCCGACGAGGCCTTCTTCACCGGCACCGCCGCCGAAGTGACGCCGATCCGCGAACTCGACGGCCGCCAGATCGGCGAGGGACGGCGCGGACCGATCACCACGAAAATCCAGAGCCTCTTTTTCGACGTGGTGAACGGCAAGGTGCCGGCCCATGCCGACTGGCTGGCCAAGGTTTGAGGAAACGTTCATGTCTGACATCAACGAAGCCGCCCGCGAAGTCGCCATCACCGCGCACGACCTGCCGCTGCATTGCCCGCGTCCGGGCGCGCCGTTGTGGGCGCGGCATCCGCGCGTGTTCCTCGACGTGCTGAAGGGCGACGAAGCCGTCTGCCCCTACTGCGGCACGAAGTACACCTTCTCGGGCGAAAAACCCAAGGGTCATCACTGAGGGCACCGCCGACCGTGCCATATCGCATCCTGATCGTTGCGCCGTCCTGGATCGGCGACACGATCATGATGCAGCCGCTGCTGATGCGGCTGAAGGCGCGCCGGCCCGAGGCCGAAATCCACGTCCTCGCCCCCGCATGGAGCGCGCCCCTGCTGGCGCGCATGCCCGAAGTCGCGGCCAGCATCGAAAACCCTTTCGCCCACGGCCAGTTCGACTGGGCCGGCCGCCGGGCGCTCGGTCGCCGTCTCTCCGCGGCTGACTTTCAGGCGGCCTACGTACTGCCGAACTCCTGGAAGTCGGCGCTCGTTCCCTTCTTCGCAAAAATCCCGAAACGCACCGGCTACCACGGCGAGGCACGCTACTTCCTGCTCAATGATCGCCACCGTTTCGACGCGGCGGCCATACCGCGACTGGTCGACCGCTATGCCGCGCTGGCGGGCCCGCCCGACGGCCCGACGCCCAATCCGCGCCTCGCCTCCACGGCAGAACAGCAACGCGCCGCGCGTATCGCTCTCGGTTTGCCCATCGAAGTCGCGCCGCTCGTCTTCTGCCCGGGCGCGGAATATGGCCCCGCAAAACGCTGGCCCGCCCGCCACTTCGCGGCGCTGGCGCGCAAAGTCAGCCGTGGCGAGACGCCGCATGCGGGGCCGATCTGGGCGGTCGGCGGCCCCAAGGACGCCGAGGCCGGCGCCGAGATCGAGCGGCTTTCCGACGGCGCCGCGCGGAACCTGTGCGGCCGGACGACGCTGGAACAAGTGATCGACCTCATCGCCGGCGCGCGCGCCGTGGTCAGCAACGACTCGGGGCTGATGCACGTCGCCGCCGCGCTGGACCGGCCCATGGCCGCGATCTACGGCTCGTCCAGTCCCGCCTATACCCCGCCGCTGTCGCCGCATGCGAAAATAATCTCGCTGGGACTCGAGTGCAGCCCGTGCTTCAAGCGCGAATGTCCGCTCGGGCACCTGGACTGTCTGAACCAACTGCCGCCGGAGCGGGTGCTCGCGGCGCTCGCGAACCATGCCTGACAAGCCGATCTTTCCCACGCCCCAGGATGCCGAGGCCGCCTTCTACGACGCCATCGAGCACGGCAAGCTCGACCAGCTGATGCAGGTCTGGGCCGAGGACGAGGAAATCGTCTGCGTGCACCCCGGCGGCCCGCGCCTGACCGGCTACGCCGCGATCCGCGATGTCTGGCGGCGCATCTTCGAAGGCGGCGTCAAGTTCCGCATCCGCCTCTCCGGCCAGACCGCCATGCAAACGCCCTTCAGCGCCGTGCACACCGTGATCGAGCATGTCTCGGTGCGCGACGACGAATCGCAGCGCGCGCCGGTCGTCGCCACCAACGTTTTCGTGCGCGGCGCGCTGGGCTGGCGCCTGGTCCTCCATCACGCCTCGCCCGCGCCGCCGGAAACCCTTGCCGAAGCGCCCAAGATCCTGCACTAGTTTTCACGCATCCCATCCGGAGCCCAACCATGTCCACCATCGCCCCCGAAATCTTCAAAGCTTATGACATTCGCGGCATCGTCGATAAATCGCTCACCGTCGATGCGGTGCGTACCATCGGCCTGGCCATCGGCTCGGAAGCGCGCGACCGGGGCGTCAAGACCATCGCCGTCGGCCGCGACGGCCGGCTTTCCGGCCCGGCGCTCGCCGGCGCGCTGGCGGCGGGCATCAACTCGGCTGGCGTCGACGTGGTCGACATCGGCTGCGTGCCGACGCCCGTCACCTACTTCGCCGCCTTCGAGCTCGGCACCGAAAGCTGCGTCTCCGTCACCGGCAGCCACAACCCGCCCGACTACAACGGCCTCAAGATGGTGCTCGGCGGCCAGACGCTGTTCGGGCCGCTGATCCAGGACCTGAAGAAGCGCATCGAAGACGGCCGGCTCGCCGAGGGCAAGGGCGGGCTGCGCCATGCCGACGTCAAGGAGGCCTACCTGAAGCGCATCGTCGACGACGTGAAGATCGCGCGGCCGATGAAGATCGTCGTCGATTGCGGCAACGGCGTCGCCGGCGGCCTCGCCCCCGAGCTGTTCCGCCGCATGGGCTGCGAGGTCATCGAACTCTTCTGCGAAGTCGACGGCAAGTTCCCCAATCACCATCCCGATCCTTCCAAGCCCGAGAACCTCAAGGACGTCATCCGCACGCTGAAGGAAACCGACGCCGAACTGGGCCTGGCCTTCGACGGCGACGGCGACCGCCTGGGCGTGGTGACCAAGGACGGCGAGATCATCTACCCCGACCGCCAGCTGATGCTGTTCGCCGCCGACGTGCTGTCGCGCAACCCCGGCGCGCAGATCATCTTCGACGTGAAA
This sequence comes from uncultured Rhodocyclaceae bacterium, assembly GCA_964602565.1. Taxonomy (GTDB): domain Bacteria; phylum Pseudomonadota; class Gammaproteobacteria; order Burkholderiales; family Rhodocyclaceae; genus Fen-999. The sequence goes on from CAZRRI010000015.1 coordinate 26,944, forward strand.
TGCTCGCGCTGGGTCGCCGAGTCGGTGCGCCACCAGGGCGGCAAGCCGCTGATGTGGAACACCGGCCACGCATTCATCAAGGCCAAGCTCAAGGAGACCGGCGCGCCGCTGGCCGGCGAAATGAGCGGTCACGTATTCTTCAAGGAGCGCTGGTACGGCTTCGACGACGGCCTCTACGCCGGCGCCCGCCTGCTGGAAATCGTTTCCCGCTGGAAGGACGCCAGCTGGCCGCTCAAGCACCTGCCCAACGCCATCTCCACGCCCGAGCTCAACATCAAGATGCAGGAAGGCGAGCCGCATGCGCTGATCGCCAGGCTGCAGAAGGAAGGCAGGTTTCCCGGCGCCCGCGAGCTGATCACCATCGACGGCGTGCGCGCCGAGTACCCGGACGGCTTCGGCCTCGCCCGCGCCTCGAACACCACGCCCGTCGTCGTGCTGCGCTTCGAGGCCGACAACCAGGCCGCGCTGGAACGCATCCAGGACGCCTTCAAGGCCGCCCTCGAAGCAAGCTGGCCCGGCCTGCACGTCGCCTACGACAGCGGCGGACATTGAGCCCGAGACAAACGGTTTGAAATAATTGGGGACTCATGGCGATTCACCGCCCGCATCGGTGATACGCTGCCGTAACACCATGTTCCAGGGAGGGGGATGGCGATGTTTTGTGGAGAGTGGAAACGACAGGTTCGGCAGTTGACCGAACAATTGGCCAAGGCCAATGCCAGGGCGGAGACGGCCGAACACGAACTGGCGCTCGCGCGCCAGACGGCCCAGGAAGCGGCAGCCCGCGCCGACGGCATGGAGGTCGACCTCGATCATTGCAAGCGCATCTACCGGACCCTGCGCGCCTTCGGCGACTCCTTCCTCGACATCCAGCGGTCCCAGGTTTTCGTGGCCACCGCCATGGAAAACGAAAAATGCAATGCCGCCGAAGCCGCCGCCGCTTCGAGCGCCAACCACGACGCCATGCTGGCGATCGCGGAAAGCCTCCGCACCATGGCCAACGACAGTGCGGCGATGGCCAGGCACGTCGATTCGCTGACCTCGCGCACCACGCAGATCGGCGGCATCGTCCGCCTGATCAGGGAAATCGCCGACCAGACCAACCTGCTGGCCTTGAACGCGGCGATCGAAGCCGCCCGCGCCGGCGATCAGGGACGCGGCTTCGCCGTGGTCGCCGACGAAGTGCGCAAGCTCGCCGAGCGAACCGCCAACGCCACGGCCGAAATCTCGGCGCTGGTGTCCTCGATCCAGGGTGAAACGGAACAGGCCAGAAAGCAGATGGAGCTCTGGGCGGACCGCTCGGCCACTTTCGGCGAGGAAGGCCATTCCGCCAGGGAGCGCATGCAGGCACTGTTCGACTTGTCGACGCGCATGGAACTGACCATCGAGACGTCGGCGCTGCGCAGCTTCATCGAAGTCGCCAAGATCGACCATCTCGTTTACAAGTTCGAGATCTACAAGGTCTTCATGTGCCAGTCGGACAAAACGGTGGCCGATTTCGCCGACCACACGCAATGCCGGCTCGGCGCATGGTACTACGAAGGCAACGGCAAGGCGCTCTACTCCAGCCTGCCCGGCTACCGCGAGATGGAGGCGCCGCACCAGCGCTTCCACGACGCCGGGCTGGCGGCCATGCGGGCCCACCAGGAAGGAAAGTGGGGGGAAGGCCTTGCCCGCATCGAGGAGTTCGAGGCCGCCAGCCTCGACGTGCTCGCCGCCCTGGAACGCATCGCCTCCAGCGGCGCCGCGGCCGCGCCCTGAGCGCGCGCGACGGCGTGTCGCGCGCGTCGGCCTTGCGGCGGTTTGCAGTGGATCAAGCATTCGCCACCGTTATGGGTCTATGCTGTCGATGGAAGATTGCGCATGGAGGCAACAGGGTCACATGGCAACGACATCGGTCGATCATCAGAGTTCGTTCATCGTCTCGGCCATCCGCCAGATCGACAGCGCGGTCACCGCGCAGATGCGCTGGGTCGCGGATTTCAACAAGTCCCTGATCTGCGGCACGCCGCTGGACCCGAGCATATTGGCGGCAGACGGTTATCGGAGCTGCGCTTTCGGCCAGTGGCTGTACGCCGAACGGCCGAGGGAATGGGACGAGTGGCGCGCGGAGTTCGATCACATCGAAACACTGCATCGGTCGATGCATGCCCATGCCCGCGCCCTGGTCGAGGAAAAATCGGGCGGGGCGATCGCGCCCGCCAATTACGACAAGTTCATGGAAGCGTCGCTGCGCTTCCGCTTCGCGATGCGCGCCCTTTCGTTCCGCCTGATCGACGAAATCTGCCTGATCGATCAATTGACCGGCGTCTGGAACCGCAGCTCGATGTTCAAGCGGCTCAACGAGGAGCAGGACCGCATGCTGCGCAGCCATCAGTCCTGCTCGATCTGCATGATGGACCTGGACCACTTCAAGCGGATCAACGACACGCACGGCCACATCGCCGGCGACAAGGTGCTGCAAGTGGTCCTGGAGATCGCCAGCCGCCATCTGCGCGCCTACGACGCCATTTTCCGCTACGGCGGCGAGGAGTTTCTGTTCTGCCTGCCCGACGCCGACACCGGCATCGCGGTCGAGGCGATGGAAAGGCTGCGGCAGAAGATCGCCGACACCGAAATCGCCCTCAAGGACGGCACCACCGTGCGGGTGACGGCCTCGTTCGGCGTCGCGCCGCTGTCGGCGGCGCTGCCCCTGGAAACCAGCATGGAAGAGGCGGACCGCGCGCTGTTCTGCGCCAAGGCCAAGGGCCGCAACCACGTCTGCCGGGCGGATACGCCGCCGCCATAGTATCGTCCGTCGCGCCCGGCCCGACGGCCGGGTGGCGGGCCGTCGCCTCGGCCACGCGGGCGAAGCGACGCAGGCACTTGCGGTCGAGTACCGCGATCGCCGATCATCCGTTTTTTCCGACGGTATCGTACCGCTTTATCTGTTTGCCGCGAATGATCGGCGAACGCATAATCCCGAGCCGATCCACCTTGATCAAGGGATGAAGCGTCGACCGACATCGCGCAGCGACCACGGTGCGGGATGAAGACGGCGACCGCCGGCGTCCCGCCATGACTGACTTTTCAAGGAATCCCCCATGACCCCACAGGAACAGAAAGCCGTTCTCGCCATCGCCATCCACGCCGCCTTCGCCGACGGCGCGAAGGATGAGCGCGAGCGCGAGGAAGTGCGTCGCGTCGCCGAAAACCTGGCGACCGAAAGCGGCAGCCCCGACCTGCCGCGCCTGTACCAGGACGTGTTGCTCAAGCGCCTGCCGCTGCCCGCGGTGGCGGCCATGCTGACCGACACCGGCCAGCGCCAGTTCGCCTACGAGATGGCCCTGTGCGTCTGCGAGGCCGACGGGCGGCTGGCCGAAGGCGAGCGGCGCTTTCTCGACGAACTGAAACGCCTGCTCGCCCTGCCGGTCGGCGAGGCCGAGCAGATCGAGGGAACGGTGGATGCCTTCGTCGGCCAGACCGAATTCGTTCCGCCGCCGGCCGTCGCGGCGGCCGCGCCCGCCGCCGATGCCGAACTGGACAAGTCCATCCTCAACTACGCGCTGCTGGCCGGCGCCCTGGAACTGCTGCCGCAGTCCTGGGCCTCGATGGCGATCATCCCGCTCCAGATCAAGATGGTCTATGGCATCGGCAAGGCGCACGGCGTGGCGCTCGACCAGGGCCACATCAAGGAATTCATCGCCGCCGCCGGGGTCGGGCTGACCTCCCAGTACCTGGAGCAGTTCGGCCGCAAGCTGCTCGGCGGCCTGCTTGGCAAGGCGGCGGGCAAGGCGGTCGGCAAGGTCGGCGGCGCGGCGACCGGCATGGCGTTTTCCTTCGCCACCACCTACGCACTCGGCCAGGTCGCCCGCCGCTACTATGCCGGCGGACGGACGATGAGCACCACGCTGCTGCGCGGGACGTTCGAGAGCCTGCTCGGCCCGGCCAAGCAGTTGCAGACGCAGTACCTGCCGCAGATCCGGCAGAAGGCCGCGACGCTCGACGCCGGCCAGGTCATGTCGCTGATGCGCTCCTGAGGGTTTCCCGATGAACGATGCCGCCGTCGTCAGCTTCGCCACCGGGCCGATGTGGGCCGGCTTCATCGTCTTCGTGCTGGCCATGCTGGCGCTCGACCTGTTCGTCTTCGGCGGGCGCAAGGCGCACCGTGTCCATGTCAGGGAAGCGCTCGCCTGGGTCGCCGTCTGGGTCAGCCTGGCGCTGGCCTTCGCCGGCCTGCTCTGGTGGTACCTGAACGGCGCCCTGGGCGCCGAGGTCGCGCGCACCAAGACCCTGGAATTCCTCGCCGGCTACCTGATCGAACAATCGCTGTCGGTGGACAACATGTTCGTCTTCGTGATGATCTTCGCCTACTTCGCGGTGCCGCCGGAACTGCAACGCCGCGTGCTGCTCTACGGCGTGCTCGGCGCGATCGTCATGCGCGCCGGCATGATCCTCGCCGGCGTCTGGCTGGTGCAGCAGTTCGCGTGGGTCCTCTACGTCTTCGGCGCCTTCCTGGTGATCACCGGCATCAAGATGCTGATCTTCGCCGAGGCCGAACCCGACCTCGAGAAGAACCCGCTGCTGCGCTGGTTGCGCGGCCACCTGCGCATCACCCCGGAATTCCGCGGCGAGAAGTTCTTCGTCCGCCAGAACGGCGCGCTCTGGGCGACGCCGATGTTCCTCGTCCTGGCGCTGATCGAGGCCAGCGACGTGGTGTTCGCGGTGGACAGCATCCCGGCCATCTTCGCCGTGACGACCGATCCGTTCATCGTGTTCACCTCGAACATCTTCGCCATCATGGGCCTGCGCGCGCTCTACTTCCTGCTCGCCGACATGGCCGAGCGCTTCCACCTGCTCAAGTACGGGCTGGCCATCGTGCTCGTCTTCATCGGCGGCAAGATGCTGGCAATGCCCTGGTTCCACGTGCCGATCCACTGGTCGCTGTCCATCGTCGCGGCCATCATTCTCATCTCGGTCGTGGCCAGCCTGGCGCTTTCGAAACCCAAACCCACCGCCGCAGGAGAGGATGCATGAACCCAGCACATGTGATTCCATCGCTCGCACACAGCGGACACGACGCGGAGGGACGCCTGGTCGCCCTCGCTTTCGACAGCACGCCGCCCTTGCCCGACCCCGGCGCCAATCCCTGGCTGGTCGCGCTGGACGGTTCCGACAATGCCCAGCGGGCAATCGCCCATGCCGCCGAGCAGACGGCGCTGATGAACGCCGGCGCCCTGCATCTCATCCACGTTCAGCCCTGGCTGTCCAGGGAAGCCGCCGAGGCGGAACTCGCCCATCGCGCGCTGGGCGCCACCGCGCGCGCGCGCGGCCTGCTCGACGCCCGGGGCCTGCCGTGGCGCCTGCATGTCGCCATGGGCGATCCGGCCGAGCGCATCCTCGAACGGGCGGCCGAATTGCGCGCCAGTTGCGTAGTCATCGGCAGCCGCGGCCTCAACGTCGTCGAACGCCTGCTCTTCGGCTCGGTGACCGACAAAGTCATCCATCTCTCGCCCGTGCCCGTGCTGCTGGTGCCCTGACCACCATGCTGGCATCGACGATCCAGGATTCGGCGGGCAGGCCATGGACCCGCTGACCCACGGCCTGCTCGGCGCCGTCGCCGCCAAGGCCGTGCTGGGCCGGCAGGTCGACCGGCGGCTCGGCCACGCCGGCTGGATGATAGGCGCCGCCGCCGGCATGCTGCCCGACGTCGATTTCTTCATCCGCAGCGGCGCCGACCCGCTGCTCAACATCGAGCTTCACCGCCAGTTCACGCATTCCCTCGTCGCCATACCGATCGGCGGCACGCTCGCCGCCCTGCCATGGCTGACTTTGCGCAAATTCCGCGCGGAATGGCGCGGCGTGGTGGCGGCGGGCATCGTCGGCTACGCCACCCACGGTGTGCTGGACGCCTGCACCACCTACGGCACGCATCTGGCATGGCCGTTCTCGTCCGCGCGCGAATCATGGAACCTGATGACCACCATCGGGCCGCTGTTCACCCTGTTCCTGCTGCTCGGCCTGTTTTTCGCCGCGCGGCGAAGCTCGCGCGGCCCGGCCGTCGCCGCGCTGACGCTGTGCCTGGCCTACGTCGGCGCGGCGGCCTGGCAGCGCGGCCATGCCGAAGACGCGCTCCGGCACATCGCCGCCGGGCGCGGCCACGGCATCGAGCGCATGGCGATCTTCCCCACCGTCGGCAATCCGCTCGTCTGGCGCACGCTCTACCGCAGCGGCGGCACGCTCCACGCCGACCGCGTGCGCGTGCCGTTCGCCGGGGAAGCGAGTTGGAAGGAAGGTTCGCGCATGATGCCGATCGACGAGGATGGCCTGACCGCCGCCGAGCGCGCCGACCCGCGCGTGTGCCGCGACTTCCGCCGCTTCAGTCATTTTTCCGCCGGCTGGGTGGCGCGCGCGCCGCGTGATTCGAGCGTGATCGCCGATGCCCGCTATTCGCTCGCCAACGATGCCTTCGAGCCGATCTGGGGCGTGCGCTTCAGGCCCGCCCGGCCCGTTCCCACCGAATGGGTCGCCCGCGACCGCGAGCGCCGGATTCCCCTGGGCGAACTCTGGCGGGAAATCACCGGCCGCGCCGAAGGCTATCGTCCCCTGCCGCCGGCGCGGCTCGATATCGCCCGCGACGACGCCCCCCGCCCGCGCGAGACCCACCCACCCATGGCGCGCGGGCTCTGACCCGCGCACCCCCGACCGGGAGCATCACCGATGGAAGAACGGAATCCCTGGGGCGTCTATATCGCCCTGCTCTTCGGCACCTTCGTCACGATCGAGGCCGCCGCCTTCCAGGCGCCCGCGCTGCCCAGCGTGACCCGCCACTTCGGCATCCCGGTCAGCCTTGCCGCGCTGATCCTGGTGCTCTACTTCCTCGCGCTGACCGTGTGCGCGCCCATCATGGGCCGCTTCGGCGACCAGCACGGCCGCAAGAAGGTCCTCACCGGCGGGCTGCTGATCTTCGCCCTGTCGGAGTTCACCGCCGCCTGGGCGCCGAGCTTTCCCGTCTTCCTGGCCGCGCGCTTCGCGCAGGGCTTCGGCGTCGCCTGCATCCTTCCCGGAGTATTCGCCTACGTGACGCACCTGTTCCCGGTGCAGCGGCGCGGCACCGCGCTCGGCGTGCTGACCTTCACGATGACCTTCGGCGCCGCCTCGGGAGGCCTGCTCGGCGGCCTGCTGATCGACCGCCTCGGCTGGCCCAGCGTCTACTGGATCAGCGGCGCCCTCGCCCTGGCCGGCCTGCTGCCCGTCCGCCTGCTGGTGCCCGAGATCCGTTCGGCGCGGAACGACACGCCGTTCGACTATGTCGGTGCCATGCTCCTGTTCGCCACCATCGCCTCGCTGCTCTCGCTGCCGACCTGGGCGAGCAACTTCGGCGCCCGCTCGCCCGTCACCTGGGCGATCGTGGTGGTCGGCATCGCCAGCCTGGTGACGCTGTGGAAGCACAGCCGGCGCATGGATGCGCCGGTGATCGACACCGCCATCCTGTCCCGCCCGGCCTTCGCGCTGCCCTCGGCGATCTACTGGCTGCACATGCTGTTCTTCAGCGGCGTGCTCTATTCGCTCGCCTTCTTCATCAACAGCCGGCCGGGCGGAACGGCCGCCCAGTTCGGCTTCGTCACGCTGTTCCTCTACGGCGGCGGCCTGCTCAGCGCCCCGCTGTCCGGGCGCCTGGTCGACCGCTTCGAGCCGAAATTCATCTCGATGTTCGCCCTGCTCGCCAGCCTGGCCGGCGCCTTCCTGTTCATCGGCATCGACGTGAGCACGCCGCTATGGACGGTGATCGTGATCGTCAGCCTGCTCGGTTTCAGCATGGGGGCGAACTCGCCCGCGATCATGAAGATGGCGTTCGGCGCCGTGCCGCCTCACAAGATGGGCACGGGAACCGGCCTGTTCAGCATGTTCCGCGACCTGGGCAGCCCGACCGGCTCCTCGTTCTCGCTCGCGGTGTTCGGCACGACCCTGGCCTACCAGACCCACAGCTCGCTGACGAGGCTGGGCGAATCGGCCGGGCTGGGCCCGGAGACGGTCACTGCGCTCGCCGACATCGCCCGCACGCGCCAACAGACCGTTCCGGCCGAACTGGCCGAGCGCGCCGCCGCCAGCGGCGTGGATGCGCAAGCCCTGCTGCGCCAGGCCGGGCTCGAAGGACTGGAAGCCGCGCTGACCAACGTGGGCTACCTGCTCATCGCGATGATCGGTCTCGCCCTGGTGCTCGTGCTGCGCATCGCCCGGTCCTCGCCGGCGCCGGCGCCATCGGGCGCGGCCGGGGACTGAGCCCGGAACGCGCCGGCCGGGGCTCAGAGCCGGGTCTCGACCCAGTCCTTGACCGACGCCAGCGCGGCGGCGAGGTTTTCCGGCCGGGTTCCGCCGGCCTGCGCCATGTCGGGCCGGCCGCCGCCCTTGCCGCCGACCTGCTGGGCGACGAGGTTCACCAGTTCGCCGGCCTTGACCCTGGAAGTCAGTGATGGCGTGACGCCGGCGATCAGGCTCACCTTGCCGTCGGCGACGCTGGCCAGCACGATGGCGGCGGTTTGCAGCCTGTCCTTCAGCTTGTCCAGCGTCTCGCGCAGGGCCTTGGCGTCGGCGCCCTCGATTTGCGCGGCCAGCACCTTGGCGCCGTTGATGTCGATCGCCTGGTTGGCGAGGTCGTCGCCCTGGTTGGCGGCGAACCTGGCCATCAACTGCGCCTTTTCCTTGCGCTCGGCGCGCAACTGCTCCTGGAGCGCGCGCACCTTCTGCACCATGAGGTCGCCCGAGGCCGACTGGAAGCCGAGCTCGAAGGCCACTTCGTCCATCTCGGTTTCCAGCGCCTGCACGTAGCTCACCGCGTTGTCGCCGGTGACAGCCTCGACGCGCCGCACGCCGGCCGCGACGCCGGCCTCGGCGGTGATCTTGAAGAAGCCGATGTCGCCGGTGCGGGCGACGTGGGTGCCGCCGCACAGCTCCTTCGACGAGCCTATGGTCAGCACGCGCACTTCGTCGCCGTACTTCTCGCCGAACAGCATCATGGCGCCGGACTTCTGCGCCGCCTCGATGGGCATCACGCGCGCCTCGGTGGCGGCGTTGGCGACGATCTCGCCATTGACGATGGCCTCGACGCGGCGGATTTCCTCGGCGCTCATCGGCTGGGTGTGGGCGAAGTCGAAGCGCGTCTTGTCGGGATCGACCTGCGAACCCTTCTGCTGCACGTGGGCGCCCAGCACTTCGCGCAGCGCCTTGTGCATCAGGTGCGTCACCGAATGGTTGCGCATGGTGCGGGCACGCGCGGCCGGATCGACTTTCGCCGTCACGCCGTCGCTGACTTTCAGCGTGCCGGTCTTGAGCACGCCGTGATGGCCGAACACCGCCGCCTGGATTTTCTGCGTGTCCTCGACGGCGAAGATGCCGCCGCTGCCGCGCAGTTCGCCGCGGTCGCCGACCTGGCCGCCGGACTCGGCGTAGAACGGCGTTTCGTCGAGCACGACGACGCCGAGATCGCCTTCGTCGAGCTGCGCGACGGGTGTGCCTTCCTTGTACAGCGCCAGCACCCTGCCCTTGAATTCGAGCGTCTCGTAGCCGTGGAAGCCGGTCGCCGGGCCGGCATACTCCAGCGCCGTCGCCATCCTGAACTTGCCGGCGGCGCGCGCCTGCTCCTTCTGCCGCGCCATTGCGGCGTCGAAGGCGGCGGTATCGACGGTCACGCCGCGCTCGCGGCAGATGTCGGCCGTGAGGTCGAGCGGAAAGCCGAAGGTGTCGTGCAGCTTGAAGGCCGTCTCGCCGTCGAACACCTTCGCGTCCTGTTTCGCCATCGCGGCCAGTTCGCCTTCGAGGATGGCCATGCCGTGCTCGATGGTGGCGAAGAAACGGTCCTCCTCCTGCTTCAGCACGTCCATGACGCGCTTCTCGTTCGCCGCGAGTTCGGGATAGGCGGCGCCCATCTCGGCGACGAGGTCCGGCACCATCTTGTGGAAGAAGGCCGCGCGGGCACCCAGCTTCCAGCCGTGGCGGATGGCGCGGCGGATGATGCGGCGCAGGACGTAGCCGCGCCCTTCGTTGCCCGGAATGACGCCGTCGGCGAGCAGGAAGGCGCAGGCGCGAATGTGGTCCGCAAGCACTTTCAGCGACGGCGAATCCATGTCGGCATCACTGGTCTCGCGCGCCGCGGCCTTGATGAGGTTCTGGAACAGGTCGATCTCGTAGTTGCTGTGCACATGCTGCAAGACCGCCGAGACGCGCTCCAGGCCCATGCCGGTATCGACCGAAGGCTTGGGCAGCTTGTGCATCACGCCCTGCTCGTCGCGGTTGAACTGCATGAACACGTTGTTCCAGATTTCGATGTAGCGGTCGCCGTCCTCGTCCGGCGAGCCGGGCGGGCCGCCGGGAATCTCCGGGCCGTGGTCGTAGAAGATTTCCGAACACGGGCCGCAGGGGCCTGTGTCGCCCATCATCCAGAAGTTGTCGGACATGTAGCGCGCGCCCTTGTTGTCGCCGATGCGCACGGTGCGTTCGGCGGGCACACCGATTTCCTTCGTCCAGATGTCGTAGGCCTCGTCGTCCTCGGCATAGACCGTGACCCAGAGCTTGTCGGCGGGCAGCTTGTACGCCTCGGTGAGCAGTTCCCAGGCGTACTTGAGGGCATCGCGCTTGAAGTAGTCGCCGAAACTGAAGTTGCCGAGCATCTCGAAGAAGGTATGGTGGCGCGCGGTGTAGCCGACGTTCTCGAGGTCGTTGTGCTTGCCGCCGGCGCGCACACATTTCTGCGATGTCGTGGCGCGGTTGTAGGGACGCTTGTCGAAACCGAGAAAGACATCCTTGAACTGGTTCATGCCGGCGTTCGTGAACAAGAGCGTCGGATCCTCGTGCGGCACGAGCGAACTGGAGGCGACGATCTGGTGACCCTTGGAGGCGAAGAAATCGAGGAAGGCCTGGCGGATTTCGGAGCTTTTCATGGCGAATGCGGAAGTCTGCGTAATGTGCTGATTTTACGCGAACAGCCATGAAAAAAGGCCCGCGGGGCGGGCCTCTCGGGGTCGGGGAGGGCCGTTTTCAGCGGAGGCGCTGGCGGTCGTGCTTCTGGCGATAAATGCGCTTGCTTTCGACATTCTGCGCCTGGCGAATGCTGGCGCGTTCGCCCCGCGTCACCACGCCGTCGGCCTCGGCGCGCGCTTCCATGTTGTCGATGCGCTGCTGGCCGCGTTCGAGACGGCGCGCTTCGCGCGGCGTCAGTTCGCCCGAGGCGACGCCCTGATCGATGCGGCGCTCCTGGTTGATCTGGCGCTGGTCGACAACCGGCGTATCGGTCTGGGCGAAGGCGGGAACGGTAATGACGGCGACAAGCGCGGCCGCGAGCATCCTGGTCTTCATGTCTTCCTCTCCTGTGTCTGGCATGGGACATCCCATGGGCGTCATTAACGCAGGCATTTGTAAGGACGCCATGGCCAATTTGCAAGCAATTATTGCGGAGGCTTACATCTCGTCCGCCGCGAACAGGTCGGGGCGGTCGCTGAACACCGCCGCCACCCCGGCGGCACGAAGCGCCAGCGCGCGCTCCCGGTCGTTCACCGTGTAGCAGGCCACGGCCAGTCCGGCCGCGCGCAGCGCAGCGCCGTCGTCCGGATTGAATCGCGCGGCTTCGAGGTGCACGCCGATGGCGCCGGTCGCCGCGACGAACTCGCGCCAGTCGCCCGGCAGCGTCTCGAACAGCAGCGCGCAGGCGTGCCGCGACGCCTGACTTTGCGCGGCGCGCAGCGCCGCCAGCGAGAAGGACGAGACGACGCCGCGGCCGTTCCACTCCCGCGCCAACTGGCGACCGACCGTCACGCCGAGCTCGGCGTCGTCGCCGCCCGTCACGGTCTTTAGCTCGATGTTGGCCCACAGGCCCAGTTCGGCGCAGCGCCGCAGCGCCTCCGAGAGCAGCGGCACCGGCTCGTCGCCGACGCGCAGGGCGCGGAGTTGCGCCAAAGTCAGCCGTCGCACCGCGCCGGCGCCGCCGGTGGTGCGGTCGACCGTGTCGTCGTGCATCAGCACCGGCACGCCGTCGGCGCTGAGCATGACGTCGAACTCGACGCCCCGGCAGCCCAGGCGCGCGGCGGCGGCGAGGCCGGCCAGGCTGTTTTCGGCCGCCAGCGTCCCGCCGCAGCGATGGGCGATGACGCGCGGATAGATCACGGCGTGTTGGCCCGCCGCATGGCCGTGTCGAGCGCCTCCTTGGCCGGCTTGACGTTCTTCCAGACGAGTTCGACTTCCTCGCCGAGGATCGCGCGCAACCGGCCGCGGCTCTCGCCGGGACGCAGGCGCGACTTGTCCTGCTTGGACATGTTCAGCCGCCGCCGCGCCGCGTCGACGATGGCCGGCGACACGCCCGACGCCGCCATCTCGTCCAGCGCCGCCGACGTCATCGGCAGGAAGCCGGTGGCGCGCACCCATTGCCGCTGCACGTCCGGCCGCATCAGGAAGGCGATGAAACTCGCCACCACGGCGTACTCGGCCTTCTTCATCCCCGGCAGCGTCCACAGCGCGGCGCCGTCGGGCAGCACGTTGGCCGGACTCACGCCGAACACGTCCTCGTAGTACGGCAGTTCGGCGACGCCGACCGGGAATTGCCGGCGCTGCCGCAACTCGGCGTACAGGCCGGATTCGCCCGTCAGCATCGCGCATTCCCCGGAAACGAACTTGGCGTCGCCCTCGCGGCCGGGGCCGAAATAGTGGAAATAGGAACTCTTGTGCCAACTGGTGAGCAAGGCGAGATGCTTGACATGCACCAGGTTGTTGAGGGCGAAGCGGTCGCCATGGCTGCCCTTGGCCAGCACCGGCTCGCCATGCTGCGAGGACAGGTTTTCCAGATGCACCCAGGAGAAACGCGATGTCGTCAGCGGACAGCCGTAACCGGCGTCGAACAGCCTGCCGGCCACCTGCTGGGTTTCCCACCAGGTCCTCGGCGGCTTCTCGGGATCGAGGCCGGCGCGGGTGAACGCCTCCTTGTTGTAGAACAGCACGGGCAGCACCAGCGCCAGCGGCAGCGCCTGCGGCCTGCCGCGCAGGTCGTCGACGGCATCGGCCATCTGCGGCAGCAGGCGGGCGGCATTGAAGGCCTGGCCGCCCGTCTTCATGACATCGGTGAGCGGAAGGAAACGCGGCCGCGAGCCGAAGAACAGGCGGACGTCCTCGTCGTCGAGCAGCGCCATGTGCGGCAGGCGATGCACGTCGGCGACACCGGACAAGTCCTCCAGGGCCACCCGCGCCTTGCCCTTCTGCTCGTCGTTGAAGCGCACCACCAGCGTCGCCAGCGCGTCGAGCGCGGCGGCGCTCTGGGCGTGGCGCAGCGTCACCTCCTGACCGAAGGCCGTCGCGCCCGTCGCGACCATGCACACTAGCGACATCCAACGGACCACACCGAGCAAGCGACGCATGCCTCACCTCTGCGACAATTCGACGAATGGCTAGTGTAACCGGCCGGGATACCCGCCCGCCCATGTCGCCTGACCAAGACCGCAATTGCCGTAGAATCGCCGAAGTACGGACCACGGAGTACGGACCAATATCCGACCGGGAAGCCAATCCATGACGCGCCGCCTCGTGCCCTGCCTGATCGCCGCCTGCCTCGCGCCCGCCCTCGGAGGCTGCGAGCAACTCGGTCTGGAAGACCCCGCGAAAATCGCCGCCATCAAGGAAGCCGAGGGCAGGGCCATCGGCGGCGCCTGCCGCCACTCCGGCCGGCCGCTGGAGGATTGCTACGTCATGAATCCCAAGGCGCAGAAGGCGGCCATCTACGCCGGCTGGCGCGATATGGACACCTACATGCGCGACAACAACATCCAGGCCGTGGTGCCGGATCTGGTCGATCCCCCGGCCGGGGCCAGGGCGCCGGAACCGGCCCCGCCAGCGCCCGCCGGAAACCAGCAGGCCGCCCCGGCGCCCGGCCGCGCCGGCTGATTTCCCGGCCGGGGCAGGTTCCGGTAGAATCCCCGGCGCGCGCTCCGCCGGTTGGCGCGTCATCCAGGCAGTATCTGTTCCCATCCCACACACCAATCGCCTGAACCGGTATCCGCGTCGTCGCTGACGCGGGCAGGCCGCTTCGGGAGATTTCATGAAGTTCTCAGAACTCGGGCTGTTGCCCGAATTGTTGCGAGCCGTCGAAGACGCCGGCTATTCCGAACCCACACCCATCCAGGCGCAGGCCATCCCCGTCATCCTCGCCGGCCGCGACGTCATGGGCGGCGCCCAGACCGGCACCGGCAAGACCGCCGGCTTCACGCTGCCCATGCTGCACCGGATCGCCCGCCACGCCAACGCCAGCTCCTCGCCGGCCCGCCACCCGGTGCGCTGCCTGATCCTGACGCCGACGCGCGAACTGGCCATGCAGGTGCACGAAAGCGTCGTCACCTACGGCAGGCACCTGCCGCTGCGCTCGGTGTGCGTCTATGGCGGCGTCGACATCAAGCCGCAGACCGCCGAGCTGCGCGAGGGCCGCGAGATCGTGGTCGCCACACCCGGCCGCCTGCTCGACCATGTGCAGCAGAAGAGCGTGCATTTCAGCCAGGTCGAGTTCGTCATCCTCGACGAGGCCGACCGCATGCTCGACATGGGCTTCATCCCCGACATCCGGCGCATCCTCGCCATGCTGCCCAAGGAGCGCCAGAGCCTGCTGTTCTCGGCGACCTTCTCGGACGAGATTAAGAAGCTCGCCGACACGATGCTGAAGAACCCGCAGCTGATCGAAGTCGCCCGCCGCAACACCGTTTCCGAGACCATCACCCACCGCATGTACGCGGTCGATGCCGACCGCAAGCGCCATCTGCTGCTGCACATGCTCAACGACAAGCCCGACATGCAGGCGCTGGTCTTCGTCGGCACCAAGTTCGGCACCGCGCGGCTCGCCACCTGGCTGGAGCGCCAGGGCGTCAACGCCGTCGCCATCCACGGCGACAAGAGCCAGCAGCAGCGCACCGAGGCGCTCGAAGCCTTCAAGTCCGGGACTGCCCGCGTGATGGTCGCCACCGACGTCGCCGCCCGTGGCCTCGACATCGACGACCTGCCGCACGTCATCAACTACGAACTGCCGCACGTCGCCGAAGACTACGTGCACCGCATCGGCCGCACCGGCCGCGCCGGCAAGCTGGGCGACGCCACCTCGCTGGTCGCGCCGGAAGAAAAGCCGCGCCTCAACGACATCGAGCGCCTGATCAAGCTCAAGATCGAGCAGGTGGCGCTGCCCGAGTTTTCCACCAGCGCCTTCGTCGAAAGCGACCGCCGCGGTCGCGGCGGTGGCGGCCACGGCCATTCGCATCGCGAGCGCGAACGGCACGGCCCCAAGACCAGCGTCCAGTTGCCGCGCGCCGCCAGCCGCCTGCCCATGGTGGCCGCCGACGGCTTCGACTTCGGCAAGCCCTACGAGCCGAAGGCCGAGCCCAAAGTCAGCGGTGGCGAGACGCCGAAGCCGGCCGAAACGCCGCCGCCCAGGCGTCCGCTGCGCCCGGTCGCCGCCCTGCTCGGCGGCATGGGCAAGAAATGACCGGGCGACCGGGATCGCCCCGAGGTCAGCACGGGAGGCATTGAGCCTGGGTGTGAATTCTTAGTGTGAGCCTGGTGCGCCCCGGCCCGGGGCCGAGAGCACCACGCGAGAGCACCACGCAATCGCCGCGGCGGCGAAGCGCCGCGGCGCGTCCCGGCCGGATCAGGCCCTCAGCGCGGCCAGCACCTCGTCGAGCATCTTCTTGGCGTCGCCGAACAGCATCCGGTTGTTCTCCTTGTAGAACAGCGGATTGTCGACGCCGGCATAGCCCGAGGCCATGCTTCGCTTCATGACGATGGATGTCTTCGCCTTCCAGACTTCGAGCACCGGCATGCCGGCGATGGGGCTCGTCGGATCGTCCTGCGCCGCCGGGTTCACGATGTCGTTGGCGCCGATCACCATGG
>CAZRRI010000016.1:0-40403 GCA_964602565.1 uncultured Rhodocyclaceae bacterium
GCGGGCGCTTCATGCCGGCGATCTTGCAGGCCTGGCCGGGGTAGCCGTAGGGGAACAGCTCGAACAGGCGCTTGCGGCCCGTGCCGGGGAAGCGCGTTTCGAGATGCTTGATGATGTGGCGGGCGTCCGGGGCGACCTGGCGCTCCTCCCACAGCGCGCGCATGTGGCGGATCACGTCCCAGTGGTCGTCGTTGAGCTCGATGCCCAGTTCGCCGGCCAGCCGCCGGGCGATGGCCTCGTTCCATTCGGCGGGCTCGATCAGGTAGCCCTCGGCGTCCCGCGCCGGCATTGCCGCCGTTATTGCGTTTCCCGCTTCCATGCGCTGCTCCTCGGTGTTGGGTGCTTGCATCACGATATGATATTGTTTGCCGGCGATGCGGGAGCGTCAACTCCCCCCTTGGAGTAATCTGGCGACGTTCCCGCGAGACCCCGATGAGCAAGCTCCCGTTCGGCAAGGAAGACTTCGAGGCCCTGTCGGCCTTTCGTTACCAGGTGCGCCGCTACCTGCGCTGGAGCGAGCAGTTGACGCGGCGCGAGGGCGTCACCAACCTGCAATATCTCCTCATGCTGCACATCAAGGGCTTTCCCGGCCGCGAATGGGCGAGCATCACCGAACTGGCCGAGCGCTTGCAGGCGCAGCACCACGGCGTCGTCGCGCTGGTGACGCGCTGCGAGAAGCTCGGCCTGGTCGAGCGGCGCGCCAGCCAGGCCGACGGCCGCCAGGTCGACGTGCATCTGACGCGCGAGGGCGGCCGCATGGTCGAGCGCCTGGCGCGCCTGCATCGCGAGGAGCTGATCCGCATCGAGGGCGGCTTCTCCGTGCCGGGCAAGCAACAGCTCACCCAGGCCGCGCGCAGGAAAGCGGCGGCCGGCGGTGGTGATAAGCTTTGAACGAATCCCCCGTTCGCCGACCGCGCCATGACCATTGATTCCGCCACGCCGCTGCCCGACCGCGACGCCATCCTTGCCGCCCTGCGCGGCGTCATCGATCCCGAGGTGGGCATGAACATCGTCGATCTCGGCCTCGTCTATCGCGTCGACATCGGCGCGGCCGGCGTGGCCGTCGACATGACCATGACCTCGCCGGCCTGCCCCATGGGCGACATGATGATCGACGAAGTGAAGGCCGCGCTGGCTGCCCTGCTGCCCGCCGGCACTCGCGCCGACGTCGAACTGGTCTGGTCGCCGCCCTGGGACCCCTCGCGCATGAGCGAGGCCGCCCGCAAGCACTTCAGCTGGTGATGCCGGCACCTCGGCGCACCGCATGGCGATGAAGCCCCTGCCGCCGCTGGCCCGCCTGCCCATGCTGGCGCTGGGCGTGATCGCGCTGGTGGTCGGCGTGCTGGCCGGCCTGGCGCGAATGGCGGTGGTCGTGCCCGAGCCGATGGCGGCGCAGGCGGGCGCGCATGGCGCGCTGATGATCGCCGCCTTCCTCGGCACGGTGATCGGCCTGGAACGCGCCGTCGCCCTGGCGGGCGCCGGTCGCCATGCCTGGTCCTACCTCGCGCCGCTGTGCGCCGGCCTGGGCGGCGTCGCCCTGCTCGCCGGCCTGCCGTTCGCGGCGGCGCAGGCCCTGTTCGTCGCCGCCGGCGCGGTGCTCACCGCCGGCAGCGGGCTGTTGCTGCGGCAACAGGCGGCCACGCACCTGGCGGTGCTGGCGATCGGCGCCGCCTGCTGGCTGGCCGGCAACATCGCCTGGGCGGCCACCGGCGCCATCCCGCCCGCCGTGCCGTGGTGGATGGCCTTTCTCGTCCTCACCATCGCCGGCGAGCGCCTGGAACTGACGCGCTTCCTGCCGCCCTCGCCGCCGGCCCGCCGGGCCTTCGTGCTCATCGTCGGCGCGCAACTGCTCGGCCTGGTCGTGGCGACGGGGTTCGACGGCGCCGGCCTGCGCCTGTTCTCGATGGCCCTGCTGGCCCTGGCGCTCTGGCTGCTCGTCCAGGACATCGCCCGCCGCAACCTCCGCCAGCGCGGCCTGACGCGCTATATCGCCATCTGCCTGCTCGCCGGCTACGGCTGGCTGGCGCTGGCCGGGCTGCTCGGCATCGCCGGCGGCTTCGCGGCCGCCAGCCCGCTGCGCGACGCCGCGCTGCACGCCGTGTTCCTCGGCTTCGTGTTCTCCATGATCTTCGGCCATGCGCCGATCATCTTCCCGGCCGTCGCCAAGGTGCGCATTCCCTACCACGCCGTCTTCTACCTGCCCCTGGCGCTGCTGCACGCCTCGGTGCTGGTCCGGCTGGCCGCCGACCTGGCGACGCAACTCGCGCTCGCCCGGGCCGCCGGCGTCGCCAACGCGCTGGCGCTGCTGGTGTTCATCCTCGTCATGGTCGCCAGCGTCGTGCGCGGCCGGCGGACGGCCGCGGCGACATGAAGCGCCATCCCTTGCTGATCCAGATCTCGCGCGAGCACCATGCCGCGCTGGTGCTGGCCAAGCGCGCCCAGCGGCTCGCCGCCGAAACCCTGGCGCGCTGCGCCGGCGGCGCGTCAACCTGACGCGGATCAATTACCCGACAACCATCGTCAACTAAAATCCGGGACGCTTGCTGCCCGAGCGCCAACCCAACACAACGGAGTCCACCATGGTCCAAATCCCCGTCCACAACCACACCAATCCCGAAGGCATCTACCCGTTCGACGCGCGCGGCATCGCCAAGCGCTTCCGCCACGCCGCCATCTTCGGCGCGCTCGATTCGCTGCATCCCGGCGAAGTGATGCGCTTCGTCAACGACCACGATCCCATTCCGCTGCTGCAACAGATGGAGGCGCGCTACGGCGAGGGTGTCGAGATCGCCTATCGCCAGCGCGAAGCGGCCGGCGTGGTGATCGATTTCGTCAAGCGCTAGCCCCGATGCGCCGGGTGCCCGCCGGCCTGCTGCTGGCCGTGCCGGTCGCCGCCCTGGCGGCGGACGCCGTGCCGCCGCCCTTCCAGGATCCCGTGCGGGAATACGCCGTCCGCGCCGCGGCGCCGGCGGCCGGCCGCTGCGTGGCGGGCGAGCAGGTGACCCTGCCGGTGACGCTCGGCCAGGAAGCCCTGCTCGACACCGTCCATGACGCGGCGAGCGGCCGGCTGCGCATCCGCCACCGCATGCAGTTCAACGACCTCACCGAAGGCTGGAACTGGCATCCGGACATCGCGGCGGCCGGCGGCGACTACTACACCTTCAAGTATCTGCCGATCGCCTCGACCACCGAGGATCGCGGCAGCTACCGCGCCGAGGACAAGATCGGCGCGCCGCAGGAATTCCTGGTCCGCTGGCGTTACGACTACTTCTTCGTCTTCGACAATCCCTACGATTTCTACGCCCGCGATGCCGGCGCCGACGCCGGTTTCGTCGTCGACGTCGCCGTGCCCGAGGCCGACGCCCGCCGCCTGGCCGGCGGCGACCTGCGCATGGGCCTGCGCGGCCGGCTCGCCGCCGACTGCCTTTCCGACAGCACGACGTTCTGGAAATCGACGTTTGCCACGCCGGTCGACTTCACCCTGAAGAAACGCTACCTGATCGGCAAGCTGGTCGAAGTCTTCTTTCTCGACGCCGCCTCGGGCAAGCTGCTGGCGCGGCTGCCGGCGCGTCCCTAGCCGCCGTTTTCGTTCCTCCGCACGCACATGAATTTCACGCGACATTCCCTCTGGTCGGTGGGCTTCCGCCCCTTCTTCATCCTCGCCTGCCTGGCCGGCCTCGCGCTGCCGACGTGGTGGGCGGTGATCTTCACCGGCGGCGTGCCGCCACCGCTGACTTTCGCGCCGCCGCCCCTCTTGTGGCATGCCCACGAAATGTTCTACGGCTTCGGCTGGGCGGTGCTCGGCGGCTTCCTGCTGACAGCCTCGAAGAACTGGCTGGGCGTGCGCGGCTGGCACGGCGGCGCGCTGGCGCTGCTCGCCGCCGCCTGGCTGCTCGACCGGCTGGCCATGAGCCTCGGCGCCGGCTGGCCGCCGGCGCTGTTCTGGCTGGCCGCCGGCCTGTTCCAGGTGACCGTCGTCGCCATGCTCCTGCACACCATGCTGCCGCAGAAGGTGCGCGGCGGCGCCAGCGACAACTACTTCTTCTGGCTGGCCCTGCCGCTGTTCCTGCCCGCCAAGTGGCTCATCCTCCAGGAGACCCATTTCGCCGCGGGCTGGACCATGACGCTGGCGCTGTTCCGCCTGATCGTGCTGATCATGCTCGAACGCACCCAGGTGCAGTACATGCGCCACGCCTTCCAGGCCGAGATCCTGCGCGACCCGCGTCTCGACATGCCGATCAAGTGGCTGGCGCTGGCCCTGGCCTTCGCGCCCTGGCTGCCGGCGCCGGTCGCCGGTGCCGGCGAGGCCGCGCTGGCCCTGCTGCTGATCGTCCGCTTCGCAGGCTGGAAGCCGCTGCTGGCCTTCTCCCGCCTCGATGTCGGCATCATGTACCTCGGCTACCTGATGATCGTCGCGCAGCTGCTGGTCGCCGCGGCCGGCCGCTTCGTCGAGCTGCCTTGGATCGGCAGCGTCTCCGCGCACCTGTTCACCGTCGGCGTGCTCGGCACCATCATGCCGGCCATGATCGTGCGCATCGCCAAGGGCCACACCGGCCGCGAAGTGGTGTTCGAGTCCGCCGACAAGCTCGTGCTGTGGCTCATGATCGCCGGCCTGGCCGCGCGCGTCGTCGCGCCGCAGCTGCATCCGGGCGGCTACGCCATGTGGCTGCATCTCGCCGCCGGCGGCTGGCTGGCCGCCTTCGCCATCCTGTTCTGGCGCTACGCGCCTTTCCTCGTCGCGCCCCGAGTGGACGGCAAGGAGCACTGACGAGCCCGAACGGGGCGGCGCCATATCGGCGGATATTCTGTACACTCGATCCGCATGCCGGGACACTTCCTGCGTCGCACTCGCCATGCCTCGCTGTCGCCGCTACGGTGGCGCAAGCGCATCGTGCTTTGGATCGGCGCGCTGGCGGTCGGCCTGGCGGCCGTGCTGTTCGCCATCGGCAGCGAGCACGCGCACACCGGCCTGCGCTATCTGGTGGCGCTGTCGCCCTGGCTGCCGCTGCTGGTGACGCCGCTGGGCTTCGTCGCCATCGCTTATCTCACCCGCCGCTTTTTCCCCGGCACGCAGGGCTCCGGCATTCCCCAGGCCATCGCCGCGCTGCAATGCGACGGCGAGACGCGCGGCCGGCTGCTGTCCTTGCGCATCGCGGCCGGCAAGGTGCTGCTCACCGTGCTCGGCCTGCTGTGCGGCGCCTCGGTCGGACGCGAAGGCCCGACCGTGCAGGTCGGCGCGTCCATCCTGCATTCCATGGGCGCGCTCGGCAGGTTCTCGCGCATCGAAACGGATCGCGCGCTGATCATCGCCGGCGCCGCCGCCGGGGTTGCCGCCGCCTTCAACACGCCGCTGGCCGGCATCGTCTTCGCGATCGAGGAATTGAGCCGCTCGCTCGAACAGCGCATCAGCGCCATGGTGCTGACGGCGGTGATCGTCGCCGGACTCACCTCGCTCGTCATCCTCGGCGACTACACCTACTTCGGCCACAGCGACGCCGCGTTCTCGCTGGCCACCGGCTGGGCGGCGCTGCTGCTCTGCGGCGTCGTCGGCGGCCTGGCCGGCGGCCTGTTCAGCCGGGCCTTGCTGCTGCTTTCGCGCGGCCTGCCGGGGCGGCTGGGCCGGCTGATGCGGGCGCATCCGCTCGCCACGGCCGGCATCTGCGGCCTGCTGCTGGCCTTGTTGGGCGTCGTCTCGGGCGGCGCCATCTATGGCACCGGCTACCACGAGGCGAAGGCGATCCTGGAAGGCGAGGGCGGGCCATCCTTCGCCTTCGGCATCCTCAAGCTGCTCGCCACGCTCCTGTCCTACGCAAGCGGCATTCCCGGCGGCATCTTCGCGCCCTCGCTGGCGGTCGGGGCCGGCATCGGCGCCGACCTCGGCCCGCTGTTTCCCCAGGTGTCCGCCGGCGCGATCGTGCTGATGAGCATGGTGGCCTACTTCGCCGGCGTCGTGCAGGCGCCCATCACCGCCTTCGTGATCGTGATGGAGATGACCGGCAACCACGGCATGATCATCCCGCTGATGGTGGCCGCCATGCTCGGCCACGCCGTGGCCCGGCTGGTCTGCCCGAAGCCGCTCTACCGCTCGCTCGCCGCGGGCTTCCTGCCGAAGCGGCCGGCGCGGGAATAGGCCGGCGCTACAGCACCAGCCGGTACATCACCAGGTAGAAGCGCACGCCCTGCCAGAGCGTCGAGACGCCCAGCGCGATGACGAACAGCGCCGCGCCCCTGAGCAGCCAGCCGCGCAGGCGCGGGCCGAGCTTGCCGAACAGCACCGAGGCGGACATCATCGACGGCAGGGTGCCGGCGCCGAAGGCCAGCATCAGCAGCATGCCTTCCGGCACCGAGGGCGCGGTGGTGGCCTTCACCGCCATGGCCATGGTCATCGAGCAGGGCATCAGGCCGTTGATGGCGCCGCCGATCAGCGCGCCGCGCACCGGTCCGTGGCGGGCGGCGTCGGCGAATTGCCGGCGCAGCCAGGCGATGGGGGCGAAGCCGTAGGCGTTGCGGATCGGCGAGATGCCGAGGAGATCGAGGCCGAGCAGGATGACGATCGCGCCGGCGACGATCTGCAGCACGCCTTGCGCCAGGCCGATGCGGCCGGTCGAGACGAGTACCGCGCCGAGCAGCGCGGCGAGGAGGCCGACCATGGCGTAGGCCGCCACCCGCGCGGCATGATAGGCGAGATAGGGCCACGGTCCGCGCGCCTGCAGCTTCAAGAAGAAGGCCGACACCAGCCCGCCGCACATGCCGAGGCAGTGGCCGCTGCCGAGCAGCCCCGTCATGAAGGCCAGCGCGTAGGAGAATTCGACGACGGCCTGGTGGTGCGAATGGTCCAATTATTTCCCTTGCTGCAGACGCAGCGAGTTCGACAGCACCGACACCGAGCTCATGGCCATGGCTGCCGAGGCGATCATCGGGTTGAGTCGGCCGGCGGCGGCAAAGGGGATCGCCACGGTGTTGTAGCCGAGCGCCCAGAACAGGTTCTGGCGGATCACGCTCATGGTGCGGCGCGAGAGTTCAATGCCGGAGGCGACGCGCGCGATGTCGCCGCCGACGAGGGTGATGTCGGCCGATTCCAGCGCGATGTCGGCGCCGCTGCCGATGGCGAAGCCGACGTCGGCCGCCGCCAGCGCCGGCGCGTCGTTGATGCCGTCGCCGACCATGCCGACGCGCTTTCCCTCGGCCTGCAGGCGGCGCACCAGTTCCAGCTTGTCGGCGGGCGTGGCGCGCGCCACCACGTCATCGATGCCGACCTGTTTCGCGATGTGCCGCGCCGTCGCCTCGAGGTCGCCGGTGGCCATGACGGTGGCCAGTCCCAGGCGGTGCAGCAGGGCGATGGCTTCCTTCGCGCCCTCGCGCGGTTGGTCGGCCACGGCGAGCAGTGCCGCGCAGCGCTGGCCGATCGCCACGAACACCGGCGTCTTGCCCTCGCCGGACCAGGCTTCGGCCCGCGCGGCGAATTCCGCGGTGTCGATGCCGGCCTCCTCGAGCAGCGCGGCGTTGCCGATGCGGATGGTCTTGCCGGAGACGACGGCCTGCACGCCGCGCCCCGGCGTGGCGTTGAAGTCCTTCGCCGCGCGCACTTTCGCGCCGCGCTCGCGCGCCCAGGCGGCGAGCGCCTGGCCGAGGAAGTGCTCCGAGGGCGCTTCCGCCGAGGCGACGAAGGTGGCGAGGGCGGCTTCGTCCTCGCTGTCGCCGGCGAGGAAATCCGTCACCACCGGCTTGCCTTCGGTGATGGTGCCGGTCTTGTCGAAGACCAGGGTGGTCAGCTTCGAGGAGGTCTCCAGCGCCTCGCCGTTGCGGATGTAGATGCCGCGCCGCGCCGCCTGGCCGGTGCCGACCATGATGGCGGTGGGCGTGGCGAGCCCCAGCGCGCAGGGGCAGGCGATCAGCAGCACGGCGACGGCGTGCGCCAGCGCCCGCGACGCGGGGTGGCCGGCCAGCAGCCAGCCGCCGAGCGTCAGCGCCGCGATGCCGCCCACCGCCGGCACGAAGCGCGCGGAGATGCGGTCGGCCAGCTTCTGCACCGGCAGCCGGGCGCCCTGCGCGTGGTCGACGAGCTTGACGATGCCGGCGAGCACGGTGTCGCCGCCGATGGCGGTGACGCGCATGACGAAGGCGCCGTTGCCGTTGAGGCAGCCGCCGACCACCGCGTCGCCGATGCCTTTCGCCACCGGCAGCGATTCGCCGGTGAGCATGGCCTCGTCGACCGACGAGGCGCCCTCGACCAGCAGGCCGTCGGTCGGCACCTTGTCGCCGGGGCGCACGCGCAGCAGGTCGCCGACGGCCACGTCGTCGATGCCCACCGTTTCCTCGACGCCGTCCTTCAGGCGCACTGCCGTTTCCGGTTGCAGTTCGATCAGCTTGCGGATCGCTTCCGAAGCCTTGCCCTTGGCGATTTCCTCCATGTAGCGGCCGCCGAGGACGAAGCTGACGATGCCGGCCGCCGACTCGAAATAGACGTGGTGATGCATGCGGGTCAGGCCGGGCAGGCTGTAGAGATACGCCGCGCCGGCGCCGAGCGCGATCAGCGTGTCCATGTTGGCCTCGCGCTGTTGCGCCAGCGCCCAGGCCTTGCGGAAGATGTCGCCGCCGCTGCCGAAGACCACGGCGGTGGACAAGGCAAACTCCATCAGCCGCAACGCCGGCGAGCGGTGCATGAGCATGCCGGAAGCCATCACCGGCGCGGTGAGCAGCGCCGCCTGCCAGAGCTTTTTCTTCGCCAGCGCCAGGCGTTCCTTCTCGCGCTCGACCAGCAGCCGCCGCTGGGCCAGCGTGTCCATGGGCCGTGCCTGGTAGCCGAGCCGGTTCACCGAGGCGAACAGGTCGTCGCGCGACAGCCGCCCCTTGACGGTCACCGTCTGCGCGGCGTAATTGACGGCCGCTGAATCGACGCGCGGGTCCTTTTGCAGCGACATCTCGATCAGCAGCGCGCACGAGGCGCAGGTCATGCCTTCGATTGCCGCGTTGCATTCCCGCGCCGGCCCGTCGGGCACGGCTTCCGGGGCCGCGGCCGGGCGTGCCGGGGGCGGCGGCGCGGCGGCGATGTTGCCGAGCACGGCGTCGACGGTGGCGAGCAGCCGCTCCTCGGCGAGGCGGTCGGGGTCGTAATGGATCGCGACGGAACCGATCTCCGGCACGGCGCGCACGCCCGTGACGGCCGGGTGCTTGCGCAGCAGGATTTCGAGGATGTAGCAGCGCTCCGGCTGTTTCGCCAGGGACGGCGAGACCAGCCGCAGCCGGCGCGAGAGGCGGTGGACGATCCGGCCGTGCTTCACTTGGCGGATTTGCGGTAGCGCATCAGCAGGAAGAGCAGATAGAACACCGCCAGCCAGGCGTCGGCGTAAGCCACCGGATTCTTCATCCAGCGCTTGGTGACCAGGTCCCAATGCACCTTGATCAGGTAGAACGCCAGCACGTCGTTGAGGAAGTTGATGGTGGCCTGCTCGGTCAGCGCGCCTTTCAGCATGGGGTGCAGCTTGGCCTGCAAGGAACCGGCCGGCGCGCCGGGATGGCGCAACTGGTCCAGCAGCCGATGCACGGTGTCGCTGACCCGGCCGGCGCCGCGTTCGAAAGCCTTGCGCGCCGTGGCGAAGGGGTCGCGGGCCGGCGCCCATGTTCCACCCGAGGCCGGCGCGGCGTGCGGGGTGTGCGGGATGTGTTGGGCGGATTCGGCGGGCAGGCTGTCGAGCAAACCGCGCAAGCGGCCGGCGACGTCACCGATGCCGCATTGCCCGGCGTCGAACCAGATCGACAGGCGCAGGCCCCCGTCCTCGAAGCCGACGCGATAGACGCCGGCCGTTTGCCGCAGTCCGGTGTCGAGATGCGCCCGCGCCGCCGCGCCGGCGAGCTGCGGCGGCAGATCCAGGCGCAGATGCCCGGCTTCCTTGTGGCGAACCGCGATCAGGCGCGACAGGCTGGCCGCATCCATGCCGCGACCTCAGGGCGCCGGCGCGGCGGGTGGGGCGGCCGGGGCGGCTCCGTCCGCCTGGGCCTGCCTGGCCTCCGCTTCCCGCGCCTCGGCGACCAGATCCTCGAGGTTCTCCTTCTGGTGCAGCACGAAGTCCTTGCCCAGGCCCGTCGCCCTGGAAACCGCGAGCACGATTTCCTTTTCGTACTTGTGCAGCAGATAGCCGGCCGCCAGCCCGCCCGCCAGCAACAGCAGCGGGTTGCGCAACAGCCCGGCGCCCAGCAGGCCGCGTCCGGCGGCGAAGCCGGTGGCCGCCATCATCGCGCCCTGGGTCAGCGGGTGGCCCATCATCGAGCCCATGCCGCTCGCGCCGCCGCCCATCATGTGCGGCATCTGCCTCATCATTTCCTCGGTCATCATGATCTACTCCCTTTGCTGGTTAGCTTGAAACATTCTCCGCCCTTGCCGGCGGCGCATCCTTGATATCGTTCAACATCTGGTAGATCCCCAGGCAGCCCTCGCAGCAGAATTCCAGCGTCCGCTCCGGCAGCGCCAGGCGGAAGGGCTTCACGCCGACCGGGAGCGCGCAAAGATCGCAGGGCCGGTCTTCGCCGATCACTTGAGCAACTCCAGCGCGTGGCGCTCGAAGGTCGCCTCGTCGGCTTCGCCGATCAGCTTGCCGCGAACCACGCCCTTGCCATCGACGAAATAAGTGGTCGGCAGCCCGACCACGCCGTATTGTTTGGCGATGCTCGACCGTTCATCCAGCAGCGCGGGATAGGTGACGCCGATCTTGCGGATGAAGGCTTCGACCGTCTTGCGGTCCTGTCCGGCGTTGACGGCGAGCACCTCGAGACCGGTCTGCTTCCGGCGCTGCCAGACGGCCTCGATGGCCTTCATCTCGCCCTCGCAAAACTTGCACCAGTCGGCCCAGAAGCGGATCACCACCGGCTTGCCGGCCCACGCGGCCGGGAAATGGGCGGGCATGCCATCGAGCCGCGTGGTCTGGAACGTCGGCGCGATATCGCCGACGTTCAGCTTGGGCCGCGGCTCGTCGGTGCAGGCGGAGAGAACCAGGGCGATGAGCAGGACGAGGATGCGCATGTCAGCCTTCGAGCAGGATCAGGTTGGAGCGTAGCACCATCCACGTGGCGACGACGACGACGAGCGCGAAACCCGTCGCGGCGACCGTCGCCAGCCGCGCCGAAACCCGTGGCACGACCTCGCGCAGGCTGGCGATGCCGCGAAACGGCTGGATGGCGCCTGCGCCGATGCCGGCGGCGGTGGCGACGAACAGCGGCACGTAGAGCAGGTAACCCTGGTGGCCGTATTCCGGCTTGAGGATGCAGAACGGGCAGTGATGGTGCGGATGCTCGTAGATGTAGAGCGAGACGAAGGCCAGGATGCCGGCGATGGCGACGGCGAAGGCGGCGATGCTGGCGAGGGCGACGAGATAGCCCGCGTTCCGCCGGAGCCCGTGCCACGCGGCGATGGCGATGGCGGCGCCCATGCCGACGTAGAAGATGGCCATCGCCGGCACCGGGGGCAGGGCGGCCAGGTCGCCGCTGAGTCCCTTGGTGTCCTCCGAGAACAGGCTGCCGCAGCAGGAGGTGATGACGTCGGCCTCGAGGTTGAGGAAGTATTCCAGTTGCAGTCCGAGCACGAGGGCGACGGCCGGCAGCAGCGCCAGCAGCGCGCCGTACTTGACGCGCACGAGCGGGTAGTCCGGGGCGCGGGTGTCGATGTGGTTGATCGCCAGCCAGGCGGCGGCGAGGAAGAACACCGTCATTTGCGCGATCAGCGCCGGGAAGCCGTAGGGATTGACGTTGAGCGTGCCGACCGCGCACATGGCGCCGACGAACATTTCCGACATCTTGTCGGCGTTGAAGACGAACAGCAGCAGCGCGGCGAGCTGCGTGGCCATGACGAATACCGTCAGCGTTGAAAAGAGGTAGGTGCGCCGCTCCAGGCGCAGCTGCCGCTCCGAGCCGCTGGCGATGTCCCAGTGGCGGATCACCTGCGCGGCGAAGGGCGCGGCGGCGAGCAGCATGGCCACCGAAAC
This sequence comes from uncultured Rhodocyclaceae bacterium, assembly GCA_964602565.1. Taxonomy (GTDB): domain Bacteria; phylum Pseudomonadota; class Gammaproteobacteria; order Burkholderiales; family Rhodocyclaceae; genus Fen-999. The sequence continues at coordinate 11,976 of CAZRRI010000016.1, forward strand.
GAGCGAGGCCGACAGCAGCGCGATGATGGCCGGCTGGAAGATCACGCCCGCCCCTCCCGGCCTGCCTGCGCGGGGAGGAGGCCGCTTCCCCGCCGCGCCCGCGGGCGTGCGTGGCGCGGGTTCATTCCGAAACGATCTGTCCGTCGCGCATGTCGACCACGCGATGCACGGCGGCGGATTCGACGACCAGCGGATCGTGGCTGGTCAGGATCACGGTGCGGCCTTCCTCGCCGAAGCGCTCCAGCAGGGCCAGGAATTCCTTCGCCAGCGCCGTGTCGAGATTGGCGGTCGGCTCGTCGGCGATCAGCACCTCGGGGTCGTTGATCAGCGCGCGGGCGATGGCCACGCGCTGCTGCTCGCCGCCGGAGAGCCATTCCACCTTCGCGCCGCCGCGATGCGACAGGCGCAGCCGCTCCAGCAGGCTTCCGGCGCGCGCTTTCAGCTCCTTGTGCGGCCGGCCGGTCGGATAGGCCGGCAGCATGATGTTTTCCAGCGCGCTCATGCCCTTGATCAGGTTGAACTGCTGGAAGACGAAGCCGAAGGTCTTGCGCCGGATCTCGGTGAGAAAGCGCTCCGGCAGCCCCGAGATGTCGCGGCCGTGCAGGCTGACGCGGCCGCTGGTGGGCCGCGCCAGGCAGCCGATCAGCGTTAGCAGCGTGGTCTTGCCCGAGCCGCTGGGGCCGCGCAGCGCCGTGACCCGGTGCGGTTCGATGGTCAGCGAAATGCCGGACAGCGCCGCGTACTCGTTGTGCTGGCCCTCGTTGAACACCTTGCGGACATCGCGCAGCTCGATCATCTCAGGCTCTCATGACCGCGTCGGGGTCGGTCACGGCGGCGCGCCAGATGGGGACGAGGATCGCCGCCATGTAGGGAAACACCGTGAAGAAGAACAGCGTCGCCACTTGCAGGCCGTCGATGACCGGCGCCAGTTCGAAGCGCGGATAGATCACCGACCAGCCGCGCAGCACCGGCTCGAACAGCGGCGCGTGGAAGTAAAACACCTGCGCGTAGGCGGCGACGTAGCCGAGCAGGAAGGCCGTGAGCGAAACGAGGCCGCCTTCCCAGAGCTTCATCCTGATGACGTCGCCGGTCTCCCAGCCGACCGCCTTGAGAATGCCGATCTCGCGTTTCTCCTCGGCGGAAAGACCGGACGCCTTTTCCCAGGCGAGGATGGCGAAGGCGAGAATGGCGGCGGAGAGCAGCGCCAGCATCAAGCCCTCGCGCCAGTCGAACATCGAGGCATAAGTGCGCTGGATTTCGTCGCGCAGGATGGGCCGCGAGTCGGGCAGGGCGTTGGCCAGCTTGTTGGCGATGTTGCGCACTTCCAGCGGATTGGCCACCGCGAGCGCGATGTCGGTGTAGTGGCCGGCCGGGTACTTGAAGAAGGCGCGGAAATCCGCCTCGTTCATCAGCACCAGGTCGGCGCTGACCAGCTCGGACGTCCGCGGCAGCACCTTGGCGACGGTGAAGGCGAACAACTGGCCGTTGTAGGAACGGAAGGAGATGCCGTTGTTCTCGGCGATGCCGCGCTCGCGCTCCAGGGCCGGCCCGACGACGAGGGTGCCCGGCTCGATGCCGCCCTCTGGCGGCACCATGAACGTGTAGTTGGCCTTGACCACCGGGTCGTAGTAATAGCCCCAGAGCCGGCCCTGCTTGTTCTGCACGCCGCGGATGCGGCCGATGGTGTCGAGATAGCCGGGCGGAATCAGGTCATGCCGGCCCGCGACCAGGCGCTGGAGGATGATCTCCGGCGAGTCGCGTAGCACCGCTTTCGCCTCGTGGCGCAGCGCGTGGGTGAACAGCATCACCGAGGCGAGCACGAACACCAGCAGCGCGAACACCGCCACCAGGCCGAGGTTGCGGGCCTTGCGGCGGGCCAGCGAGGCCAGCGTGAAGTCAATCAGGTGCCGCTGCCGTTCGAGCCAGGTTTTCATGTCGGGGCGGCATCAGCGAGCCGCTGGGAAAGTGTTCCAGCGCGACGGGATGGTCCTGGAACGCGGCATGCAGGTCGGCCTGCGAGGGGTGGCGGGTGTAGCGCGCCTCGGTGAACAGCGCGATGTCCGTGAGCCCCAGCCGGGCCGCCAGTTCCCGCGTATCGGCCGTTTCGATCGCGCGTTGCGCGCGCAGCCGGCCGGCGTCGAGCAGGCTGCCGGCGAAGGCAAGCACGAGCACGCCGAGAACGGCGATGGCGATGCTGGAAGGACGAAGTTTCATGGCGGCAATGAAAATGCCGCCGCCCAGGCAGCGATCGGATCGTGGCGATGCGTTGCGAGGCTGCGGCGGGGTGGACCGGGGCGGAACTTTACACGCTTAAACGCGGCTGGCGGCGCGCATCAGGGCGCCGCGCAGGGCGATGGTCAGGCTCGAACCCAGGCCGACGCGCTGGGCCACGGCCGGCAGCAGGATCAGCGAGGCCAGCGCGAAACCGGCACCGAGCAGCAACGCCGGCAGCTCGGAGCTTGCCGAGTCCTGGGGGGCGAGAACTTGCGAGGCTTGCGGCGTGGCGCTCATGACGTACTCCCGGCAGATCGTATGAGCACATCTTACCGATTGCCGTGACGCCGAAAAGCGACAAATTGTCGCACCCCGGCCAAGCGGCGATCGGCGAAAATCCGAACTTCGCCGATCCGCATCACCCCGCATCACCCTTCGTCCCGTGTCGCCCGCCGAACCCTATACGCCGGCCAAGCCCCTGTCCCGTCGCGCGGCCTGTTTCGCGCTGGTGGTGGCGGCGCATGCCGGCCTGTTCTGGGCGCTGGTGGACCTGGCCCGGCGCCCGGCCGTGCGCCAGGCCGCCGAGGCGCTGCTGGTACGCCTGATCGAACCGGCGCCGTCCGCGCCCGAACCGAAGCCGGCCGTGCGGCCGCGCATGCCGGAACTGCGCGCGCCGCTTCCGCTCGTGCCGCCGCCGCCGGCCATCGCGGTGGCGACGGAAAACCCGGCGGCCATCACGGTGGCGGTCGCGCCTCCGGCGCCGCCCCCCGCGCCCGTTCCCGCCCCCGTGCCGGCCGCGCCGCCCACCCCCGTCGCCCTGGTCGCCGCGCGTTTCGACGCCGATTACCTGTCCAATCCGAAGCCGGTCTACCCGGTCGGCTCGCGCCGCCTCGGCGAGGAAGGGACGGTGGTGCTGCGCGTGAAAGTCAGTCCCGGCGGCGCGCCGGTCCATGTCGAGATCAAGCGCTCCTGCGGCTTCGCCCGCCTCGACGAGGCGGCCCGCGTCGCCGTCGCGCAATGGCGCTTCGTGCCGGCCCGGCGCGGCGACGAGGCGGTCGAATCCTGGGTCTCGGTGCCCATCGTCTTCTCCCTGCAAACCTCCTGACCCGCCGCGACATGGCGTCGCACGCGGCAACGTGTCGCACGGCGCGGCTTGCCCGCGCTCCTAGACTTCGCGCCGAGTCAGCATGGGAGAGGAATCATGAAAGCCAACCGTCCGGCCGGCGTTCTCGCGCTCGCCGCCAGCCTTGCGCCGATCTGCGTCGGCGCGCAGCAGGAGCAGGAAAAGGCGCTCGACGCCGTCAGCGTCACCGCCACGCGCGAAGCGCGCGCCACGGCCGAGGTGCCCCAGGCCATCGCCGTGATCGGCAAGGAGACGATGGACCAGAAGAAGATGTTCAACGTCAAGGAAGCGTTGCAGGAAGTTCCCGGCGTGCTCATCGACAGCAAGAACGGCGGCTTCGACGCGCGCCTGATCATCCGCGGCGCCGGCCTCAAGGCGGCCTACGGCATCCGCGAGATCATGGTGCTGCGCGACGGCGTGCCGCTGACCGATCCCGACAGCTTCACGCGGCTGGACTTCGTCGACACGCTCGACATCGAGCGCATCGAGGTGGCCAAGGGGCCGGGCAACCTCTTCGCCACCGGCAGCACCGGCGGCGCCATCCAGATCTTCTCCCGGTCCGTGTTCGACGACGGCGCCAACCATCTGCGCGTCGGCGCCGGCAACGAGGGCACGCAGAACTACCATCTGCGCTACGGCGGCAAGGTGAGCGAAAACCAGGCGCTGGCGCTGACCGTCACCCATCGCAAGATGGACAACGACTGGCGTTACTGGAACGAGTTCGACACCACCCAGGCCTCGCTCAAGCATGGCCTGATCCTCGGTTCCGGCGACGTGCTGGAGAGCGAAGTCTCGTATGCCGAGGCCAATATCCAACTGCCCGGCGCGATGGATGCCGCCCTGTTCTCCCGCTTCCGCGATTCCGGCAAGCAGGCCGGCACCTCGGAGGCCTGGAAACATTCCGGGCGCTATTCGAAGGTCTGGTTCCTCAACTCGAAGCTGGAAATGGAGCGCGGCGATTTCAGCTTCAAGCCGCGCGTCTATTACAACACCTGGCACCACTACCATCCGGTCACCGGCATCATCAACGAGTCGGAGTCGTGGGTCGACAACCTCGGCGCCGACCTGGAGGGGCAGTACCGCCACGGCGGCGGCACGCTGGTCGCCGGCGTCACCGCGCGCCGCGAACGGACGCCGGACTCGCGCAAGTACCAGTACCGCGACGTGACCCTGGCCGGCGGCCGGGTGGTCGCCACCCGCTCGGACAAGAAGGGCGTGCTGGCGGAGATCGACGACTCCACGACCCTGCTGACCGGCATCTACGCACAGGAATCGTGGCGGCCGGGCGAGCGCTGGATCATCGATGTCGGCATGCGTTACGACGTGGTCGAATTCGACAACGCCAACCAGCAATTCTCGAAGTACGACTTCGCCAGCGGCCGCTACGTCGCCGGCGCGGGCCGCACCGAGTTGAGCAAGACCTTCCGCCTGCCCGCGCCCAAGCTGGCGGCGAGCTACCGCTTGAACGACAGCCTGCACCTGTTCGCCATGGTCGCCCAGGCGGGCCAGATTCCCTCGGGTTCGGAGTTGTCGAACAATCGCTCGCTCGACGCGCCGGTGACGCGCAACCACGAAGTCGGCGTCAAGGGCCGCGGCGCCTCCTGGCAGTTCGACGCCAGCCTCTATGCCATGAGCGTGCGCGACGAGATCGTCCAGCAGAACAACGGCGGCGTCACCGACTACGTCAATGCCGGCCGCACCGACAAGAAGGGCGTGGAACTGGCCGGCGGCTGGCGCGTCGCCCGCGATTGGCAGGTGGGCGGCCATTACGCCTATTCGGATTACCAGTACGACGATTTCACCGAGCCGGTGCGCGTGGGCGCGCAGACGATCAACGCCGACCGCGCCGGCAAGGCGCTGCCCTTCGTCCCCAGGCATCAATACGGCGCGTTCGTGGCCTGGCAGCGCGGCTCGTGGCGCGCCCGCCTGTCGTCGAACTCCTGGGGGCGCTACTGGCTGGACAGCGCCAATACCGAGCGCTACGAGGGCTGGGAATGGGTGACCAATCTCGCGCTCAGTTACGGCTGGAACGGCCATTCGCTGAACCTCAACGTCGACAACCTGTTCGACAAGCATTACGCCTTCGAGGTCAAGAAGGACACCGCCGGCAAGGTCACCTACACCGCCGGCGCGCCGCGCAGCGTGATGCTGAGTTACCGCTACGAATTCCGCTAGGAGGCGTCATGCCACGACTGACTTTCGCGATGATGCTCGTCCTGCCGGCCGGCGCGGCGTTCGCCCAGCACGATCACGGCGCCCCGGCACCCGCTGGACAGGGGGCGGCCGCCGCGCAGGGGTCGCCCGCCGAACAACGGCCGGCGGCGCGCCAATGGGCCGGCCAGTCCGGCGAATGGACTCGGCAGCCCATATTGGTCGCGGCCATGACGCGCGGCGGCGACCGTTTCGCCGCGCTCCTGAAGCCGCGCGGCATCCAGGCGGCGACGGTCACGGTGTTCGCGCCGGACGGTCCCGAGGCGCGGCTGCGCGTGGATTATCCGGTCGGCCCCGAAGGCGCGCGCATCGAGTCGGCCGCGCCCCAGGCCGGCAACTATCACTGGGTGGTGGCGCGGCAGGAAATCGCGGGCGAGGCGCCGGAAGTGCGGGTGGCCTCGACGGCCTGGTACTTCAGCAATCCCGGCCCGGCCCCGACCGCGATGCTGCAACGCTCGCGCCACGAACTGGAGATCATCCCCGATCCCTTGCCGCGCGAGCACGGGGCTTACCACGAAAGCGAGAAGTGGCGCTTCCTGGTGCGCTGGCAGGGCAAGCCGCTGCCCGGCCAGACGCTGATGCTGGAAACGGAATTCGGCAGCCGCACGACCGCGCAGACCGACGAGCGGGGCTACGCCACGGTGCTGTTCCCGCGCGACTTCAAGGCGGCGTCCGGCGACCAGGCGGGCGGGCATGGCCGGCGCCGGGCGCGCTTCGTCGTCGCCACGGAACGCATGGATGCCGGCTGGCGCTACCTTACCGCCTTCAACCACAGCTACTCGCCCGACCCGGACCGCGAGCGCAGCCTGGCCTGGGGCGCCGCCTTCGGTTTGGCGGGCATGATCGGCGCGCTGCCCCTGCTGCGGCGGCGTGCCGCCAGGACTGACTTTGGAGGCGATCATGCTTGAGCGGCTCTTCCCCACGCTGGCGCGCGCCCGCTTCGTCGTGCAACTGGCGATGCTGTTCTTCACCCTCTACGGCGGCGCCGTCGTCGGCCACTACACCGCGGAGAAGATCACCGGCGCGCTGCCGGCGCTCTCCTGCGCCTACGACATGCAGAACCCGGCCTACTGCGTGCTGATTCCGACCCAGCACCAGCTGCACCACCGCGTCGGCGAGGCCATCGTGCGCGCGCAGCAGCTGACCTTCCAGATGGTGCTGCCGCTGGCGATGACCATCCTCACCTTCTTCGCCTTCTTCTTCGTGCTCGGCAAGACCTTCTGCGGCTGGGTCTGCCCGCTGGGCACGCTGCAAGAGCTGATCGGCAGGCTCGGCCGGCGCTTCGGCATCGGCCTGCGCCGCGTCGACAAGGAGGATCTCGGCGAAGTGAAGCGCGTGCGGCCCGTCAAATGGCTGCTGCTGCTCGCGCTGGTCTTCACGCTGCCGCTGCTCACCGGCCTCGGCGTCACGCCGCATTCGCTCGGCAATCCCTACTGCGACGTCTGCCCCTCGCGCATCGCCACCACGCTGCTCACCGGCAACACGGAACAACTGGCGCTGCGCGTCGGCGACGGCTGGAGCTTCGCGCTGGGCGCCATCGCCAACGTCCTGATCGGCTTCACGCTCGTCGGCGCGCTGGCGGTGCGCCAGCCGTTCTGCCGCATCTGCCCGCTGCTCGCCTTCAACGCGCTGTTCCAGCGGCTGTCGCCGATGCGGCTGGTCAAGCCCAGCGCCGACAAGTGCGGCAAGTGCCACATCTGCACCGATGCCTGCCCGATGGACATTCCGGAGATATCGCGGCAAGCCGGCCGCAAGGCCTACCACGAGGACTGCACGCTCTGCGGCCGTTGCGCCGAATACTGTCCGCAGGACGGTGTCATCAGCCTCAAGTGGGGGCCGCTGGCGCTGTTCTCGTCGAGCCGCGATTACTACAAGAAGCGCGTCGCCGGCGAACTGCCGGACGGCACGGTGAAGACGGTGAAATTCGTCCGTCGCGGCGAAGCCAATGCCAATACCTGAGACCGCGGCGGCCGGCGGCGTGACGCTGGCCACCGTCTGGCTGCTCGGCGTCTCGATGGGGCTGACGGCCTGCACCGTGACCTGCCTGCCGTTCATGGGCACCTGGGCGCTCGGCCGCGCCAGCGGCCGCGCCGAAGCCTTCCTGCACACCGGCGTGTTCCTCGCCGGGCGCGTCGTCACCTACACCCTGCTCGCCGCGCTCGCCGGCGCCATCGGCACCGGGCTGGCCAAGGCGCTGGGCGGCGCCTGGGGCAATGCCGCCATCGGCGGCGCCAGCATCATCGCCGGTCTCTGGCTGCTTCGCTCGCCCGCGCGATGCGGCGGCGTGCCGCCACGGCTGACTTCGCAACCGGTGCGCCTGCACCGCAAGCGCGATTCGCTGCCGCCGCTGTTCCTCGGCGCCGCCCTGTCGCTGACGCCATGCACGCCGCTGGCATCGCTGCTGGCGCTGGCCGCGCAGGCCGGCAGCCCGGCCGGCGGCGCCGCCTTCGGCCTGGCCTTCGGGCTGGGCGCGGCGATGACGCCCATCCTCGTCCTCGTGCCGTTCGCCGGCCGCCTGGGGCGGGAGATGCGCGCCGGCCGCGGCTGGCTGTCGCGCTGGCTGAGCCGGGCGGCGGCGGCGGTGCTGATCCTGCTCGGCCTGCGCCGCCTGCTGCTCGTCTGAGCCGGGGGGGGTGCGACAACGTGTCACACGGAGGGCGCGCACCGCCTGCCTAGAATTCGCGGCAGTCATCCCTCCTTCATAACGCCCGCCATGAAAACCAAGCTGCTTCCCATCGCCCTGGCCCTCGCGGCCCTGCCCCCGGTCGCCTTCGGCCAGGAAACCCGCCTTTCGCCGGTGGTCGTTCCCGGCGCGCGCGTCGACGACGCCGCCGCGTCGGCGGCGGTCGACCGCGCCGCCCTGCCGGCCCTGCGCGCCGCCACCAGCGACACCGCCGCGCTGCTGCGCGACATCCCCGGCGTCAGCCTGCAAGGCGCCGGCGGCGTCTCCAGCCTGCCGGCGATCCACGGCCTAGCCGACGACCGCCTGCGCATCAAGGTCGATGGCATGGACCTGATCGCCTCCTGCCCCAACCACATGAATCCGCCGCTGTCCTATCTCGACCCGAGCAACATCGGCGCGCTCAAGGTCTATGCCGGCATCGCGCCGGTCAGCGTCGGCGGCGACAGCATCGGCGGCAGCATCGTCGCCGAGACACCGGCGCCGGTGTTCGCCGCGCCCGGCCAGGGCAGCCTGCTCAAGGGCGAGGTCGGCGCCTTCTACCGCAGCAACGGCAACGCCAAGGGCGGCAACGTTTCGGCGACCTACGCCAACGAGTCGCTCAGCATCAGCTACGCCGGCGCCTTCGCCGAATCCGACAACTACGAGGCCGGCGGCAATTTCAGGACGACGACCGCCACCGGCCGCATCGGCCGCCAGCTCGCGCGCGACGAAGTCGGCTCGACCGCCTACGAGACGCGCAACCACACGCTGGGCCTGGCCCTGCGCGGCGGCAACCATCTCGTCGAGCTCAAGCTCGGCTACCAGGACCTGCCGTACCAGCTTTATCCGAACCAGCGCATGGACATGCTCGACAACGAGCAGAAGCGCTTCAACCTGCGTTACCTCGGCCAGTTCGGCTGGGGCGCGCTCGAAGCGCGGGCCTACCGCGAGAAGGTCAGCCACCACATGGACTTCGGCGCCGACAAGCGCTTCTGGTACGGCACGGCCTCGGCCGGGCCGGGCGGGGCGGGCGGTCCGTGCTCGCCGATCGGCATGACCTGCGCCGCCGGCATGCCCATGGACACTGAAAGCGAGACCACCGGCGCCACGATCAAGGCCAGCATCGACCTGTCGCCGCGGGATCAACTGCGGCTCGGCGCCGAACTCCAGCGCTATCGCCTCGACGACTGGTGGCCGCCCTCGGGCGGCGGCATGTGGCCGGGCACCTTCTGGAACATCCGCGACGGCGAGCGCGACCGGCGTGCGCTCTATGCCGAATGGGAAGGCCGCCTCGGCGCGCAATGGACGGCCCTGGCCGGCGTGCGCCACGAGCGGGTCGAGACCGATGCCGGCGCCGCCCGGGGATACAACACGATGGCGACGGCCATGGGCAATCAGTTCGCCGACGCCAACGCCTTCAATGCCCGCCGCCACGCCCGCGCCGACAACAACGTCGACCTGACGGCGCTGCTGCGCTACGCCGCCAACGGCAATACCGACGTCGAGTTCGGCCTGGCGCGCAAGGTGCGCTCGCCCAATCTCTACGAGCGCTACAGCTGGTCCACCTGGGCCATGGCGGCGGTGATGAACAACTTCGCCGGCGACGGCAACGGCTACATCGGCGACGTCGGACTCAAGCCCGAAAAGGCCGACACCGTCAGCGCCACCATCGACTGGCATGCCGCCGACCGCGCCTGGGAATTCAAGGCCACGCCGCATTACTCGCGGGTCGACGACTACATCGACGCCGTGCGCTGCCCGGCCGGCGCCGCCTGCACGCCGGCCAACGCCAGCAGCACCGACCGGTTCGTCGTGCTGAAGTACGCCAACCAGTCGGCGCGGCTCTACGGCATCGACCTGTCCGGCCGCATGCCGCTGGCGAACACCGGCGCCGGCGCGTTCGGTCTGCGCGGCCTGGTCAGCTACACCAACGGCAGGAACCGCGACACCGGCGACGACCTGTACAACATCATGCCGCTCAACGCCAAGCTGACCCTGAGCCACAAACTGGGCGGCTGGGACAATGCCGTCGAACTGGTGGGCGTCAAGGCGAAGGACAAGGTGTCCGACGTCCGCAACGAGATCAAGACATCCGGCTACAGCCTCGTCCATCTGCGCGCCAGCTACTCGTGGCGGCAGGCGCGCGTCGACTTCGGCGTCGAGAATCTGTTCGACCGGCGCTATGAGCTGCCGCTGGGCGGCGCCTATGTCGCGCAGGGCACGACCATGAGCATCAACGGCATCCCCTGGGGCATCGCCGTTCCCGGCATGGGCCGTTCCTTCTACACCGGCGTGACCCTGAAGTTCTGAGCGGTCGCCGGCTTCCCTCCCCCCCTCTTGTGGGTTGGCCCCGCCTCGGCGGGGCTTTTTTCTTGGGCGGGCGGCGGCCAGGCGTCAAAGTCAGCCGCGGCGGCACGCCGCTCGCCGGAGTCGAGGCTTAGTCGCCGAGGTGCTGGCGCAGCGAGAGCCCGGCGCCCAGCCAGCCGAGCGCCGCCGCGGCGACGAGCAGCGCCAGCGAATCGACCAGCGCGAGCGGTCGCAGCGCGAAGTCGAGGCTGTAGAGCCGCGCCAGTTCGCCGATCGGCTCATCGAGCCAGAGCGTGGCGGCGGCGACGATCAGCCAGGCGAGGCCGCCGCCGAGCAGGCCGAGCAGCACGCCGAAGTAGTGGAAGGGCCGGCGGACGAAGGCGTCGGTGGCGCCGAGCAGGCGCGAGAGTTCGATCTCGGCGCGGCTGGCCATCACTTGCAGGCGGATGGTGTTGAAGGTGATGGCGACCAGGCCGACGCCGAGCAGCAGCGCCAGCAGCACGACGCCGGTGCGGCCGACGCGGAGCAGGGCGTCGAGCCGGCGCGCCCAGTCGGAATCGAGCTGCACGTGCTCGACCTTGGGCAGCTTGCGCAACTCATCGGCGAGCGCATCCATCGCCGCCGGGGCGTCGTCGGCCGGCGTGACGACGAAGGCATCGGGAAACGGGTTGCCGGGCAGCGCGTCGATCACGTCGCCCAGTCCTTCGCTGGCCTTCATGCGCGCCAGCGTCGCCTCGCGCGGGATCAGCTGCGCGGACTTGATCGCCGGATGGCTCTTCAGCCGCGCTTCGATCTGCTGCACGGCCCGCTTGTCGGCGGCCAGATCCACGTAAAGCGATATCCGGGGCGTGGGCGCGCCGTCGCGCGCCAGTTGCAGCGCGTTGGCCAGCAGCATCTGGCCGCCGGCCGGCAGCGCCAGCGCGATGCCGATGGCGAGCAGGGAGAGCAGGGTGTTGACCGGCGTGGCGACCAGGCGGCGCAGCGCGAGCGCGAACGCCTGCCAGTGCTGGGCGAGCCATGTGTTCATTGCAGCCTGCCGTGGTCCAAAGTCAGCCGTCGCGGCGCGCCGAACAGGCTGTCGTCGTAGGTGGCGATCAGCACGGTGACGCCCACGTCGCGGAAATCGAGGAAGATGCGCGCCACGTCGGCCGCCGTGCCGGCGTCGAGGTGCGCGGTCGGCTCGTCGGCCAGCAGGATGTTCGGGCGGCCGACCACGGCGCGGGCGATGGCGAGGCGCTGCTGCTCGCCGCCGGAGAGCATGACCGGCATGGCCTTGCGCCGGTCGAGCAGGCCGACCTTGTCGAGCGCCGCCTGCGCGCGCCGCTTCGCCTCGGCGACGGGGAAGCCGGTGATCGAAAGCGGCAGCATGACGTTGTCGAAGACGCTGCGGTCGAACAGCAGCTTCTGGTCCTGGAAGACCAGGCCGAGGTTGCGGCGCAGGTAGGGGATGGCCTTGCGCTTGAGGCTGCCGACGTTCTGGCCATTGACCAGCACGGCGCCGCCGGTGGGCCGCTCGATGCCGGCGATGAGCTTGAGCAGCGTCGACTTGCCGGCGCCGGAGTGGCCGCCGACGGTGACCAGCTCGCCCTTGCCGACCTCGAAGCTGACATCCGCCAGGGCGTCGATGCCGGGTGGATAGCGCTTGCTGGCGTGGTCGAATCGAATCACTGCTCGAACAGCGCCTCGACGAATTCCCCGGCGCGGAAGGGCTGCAAATCGTCGATGCCCTCGCCGACGCCGATGTAGCGGATCGGCTTCGGGCACTGCCGCGCGATGGCGGCCAGCACGCCGCCCTTGGCGGTGCCGTCCAGTTTCGTGACGACGAGGCCGGTGACGCCGGCCGCCTTGTCGAAGGCCTTGACCTGCGTGATGGCGTTCTGGCCGATATTGGCGTCGAGCACCAGCAATACCTCGTGCGGGCCGGTCGGCTCGGCCTTCTGGATCACGCGCCGCACCTTGGCGATTTCTTCCATCAGGTTGAGTTGCGTCGGCAGGCGGCCGGCCGTGTCGGCCAGCACCACGTCGATGCCGCGCGCCTTGGCGGCGGCGATGGCGTCGAAGATCACGGCGGCCGGGTCGCCCGATTCCTGCGCGATCACCGTGACATCGTTGCGCCGGCCCCATTCGGCCAGCTGCTCGCGCGCGGCGGCGCGGAAGGTGTCGCCCGCGGCCAGCAGCACCGACTTGCCCTGGTTCTGGAAATGCTTGGCCAGTTTGCCGATCGAGGTGGTCTTGCCGGCGCCGTTGACGCCCGCGATCATGATCACGAAGGGCTTGTGGGTCGAGATGTCGAGCGGCTGTTCGAGCGGTTCGAGCAGGCCGGAAAGCAGCTCGACCAGCGCCTGGCGCAGCTGCGCCGGCGATTCCAGCTTGTCGCGCTTGACCCGCGCCTTGAGTTCGTCGAGCAGCCATTGCGTCGCGTCGATGCCGCAATCGGCCATCAGCAGCGTCGATTCGAGTTCCTCGAGCAGCTCGTCGTCGATCTTGGCGCGGCGGAACAGGCCGGCGAGCTGGCCGCCGAGTTGGGCGCGGGTCTTGGCGAGGCCGGCTTTCAGGCGCTCGGTCCAGGAGGGTTTTTTCTCTTCGGGCGCCGCGGTGGCGGCCCCGTCGTCGTCTTTCTTTTTCAGGAAACCAAACATGGGGATAGGTGTCGTAGGAAGGGCCGGGTTATCATCCCGGATGAAGAAAAACCATTTTAACAGAAGCGCTTACATGAACATGAAGAAAGCCCTGCTCGCGGCCGCGCTGCTCCTTCCGGGCATGCTGCTGGCCAACCCCCACGAGAAGCAACTGGCGAACGGCATGCGCGTCATCGTCAAGGAAGACCGGCGCGCGCCCACCGTCGTGCACATGGTCTGGTACCGCGCCGGCGCCATGGACGAGAAGGATGGCACTTCGGGCGTCGCCCACGTGCTCGAACACATGATGTTCAAGGGCACGAAGACGGTGAAGGCCGGCGAGTTCAACAAGATCGTGGCCGAGGCCGGCGGCCGCGACAACGCGTTCACCAGCCTCGACTACACAGCCTATTTCCAGATCGTGCCGAAGGCGGCGCTGCCGCGGATGATGGCGCTGGAGGCCGACCGCATGGCGAATCTGTCCTTCAAGCCCGAGGACTTCGCCTCCGAGATCAAGGTGGTGATGGAAGAGCGGCGCATGCGCACGGAGGACAACCCGCAGTCGCTGGTGCACGAGGCGCTCGGCGCGACGGCGTTCAAGGCGCATCCGTATCGCCGGCCGATCATCGGCTGGATGGACGATCTGGAAAACATGACCTGGCAGGACGCGCTGGACTGGTACCGCCACTGGTACGCGCCCAACAACGCCTATCTGCTGGTGGTCGGCGATGTCGATCACCAGAAGGTTTTCCGCGATGCCGAGCGCACCTACGGGCGCATCAAGGCCAAGCCGCTGCCGGCGCGCAAGCCGCAAAACGAGCCCGGGCAGACGGGCGTCAAGCGCGTGACGGTGAAGGCGCCGGCCAAGCTGCCCTATCTTTCGATGGCCTGGAAAGTGCCCCGTCTGAGGGATATCGACAAGGACCGTGAGTCCTTCGCGCTGGAGGTGCTGGCCGGCGTACTCGACGGCACCGATTCGGCGCGGCTGCCGAGGAATCTGGTGCGCGGCCAGAAAGTCGCGCAGTCCGCCGGCGCCGGCTACGACGGCACCGTGCGCGGCGAGGCGCTGTTCATGCTGGTCGGCCAGCCGGCCGAGGGCCGGACCGTGGCGGAACTCGAAACCGCCTTGCGCGGCGAGTTGGCGCGCATCCGCGACGAGGGCGTGAAGGAAGAAGAACTGACGCGCATCAAGACGCAGATCGTCGCCAGCCAGGTGTACAAGCGCGATTCGATGATGGCGCAGGCCATGGAAATCGGCGGCTTCGAGGCGGCCGGCTTCAGCTGGCGCAACCATGACAAGCTGCTCGACAGGCTGCGCTCGGTGACGCCCGAGGAAGTGCAGGCTGTGGCGAGGAAATATTTCGGCGCAGGCAGCGACGACCGCCTGACGGTCGCCGTGCTGGACCCGCTGCCCCTCGACCAGGCGAAGCCCAGGCCCGACGCAAAGTCAGGCGTGGCCACACGCCACTGAGGGCCACTCATGGCCACTGAGCGCCACTAAGAACATCACCAAGCGCCGCCGGGCGCCACCGAGGAAACCGACATGAGAAGAATTTTGCTGGCCGTGCTGGCCATGACCGTCGCGCTCGCCGCCGAGGCCGGCGTGAAGATCCAGCACTGGGTTGCGCCCTCCGGCGCGCGCGTCTATTTCGTCGAGACGCACGACCTGCCGATCCTCGACATCGACGTGAGCTTCGCCGCCGGCGGTGTCTATGTGCCGGCGGGCAAGACCGGCCTTGCCGGCCTGACGCAAGGCCTGCTCGGCGCCGGCGCCGGCGATCTCGACGAGGAAGCCATCTCCGAGCGCGAAAGCGACATCGCCGCCCGGCTCGGCGGCTCCTCGGACAGCGACCGGGCATCGCTCACGCTGCGCACGCTGTCGTATCCGAAGGAACGTGAGGCGGCGCTCGACCTCCTGCGCCTCGTGATGACCCGGCCGACTTTCCCCGAAGCCGTGCTGGCGCGCGAAAAGGCGCGCACCGTCGCCGCGATCCAGGAAGCCGACACCAAGCCGGACGCCATCGCCGCCAAGCGTTTCGCCGCCGCCATCTACCCCGGCCACCCCTACGGCCTCAGCGCGACGGTGGAGTCGGTCGGCGGCATCACCCGCGACGATCTCGTCGCCTTCCATCGCGACCACTACGCGGCCGGTCGGGCCGCGGTGTCGATCATCGGCGACATCACGCGCGCCGAGGCCGAGCACATCGCCCAGTCGCTGACCGAATCCTTGCCGGCGGGCGTGCCGGAAACGCCGCTGCCCGCGGTGACGCTGCCCAAGGCCGAAACGATCAAGGTCGCGCATCCGGCGACGCAAAGCCACATCCACGTCGGCCTGCCGGCGGTGAAGCGCGGCGATCCCGACTACTTCGCGCTGCTGGTCGGCAACTACACGCTGGGCGGCGGCGGCTTCGTCTCGCGGCTGATGAAGGAAGTGCGCGAAAAACGCGGTTATGCCTACAGCGTCTATTCGTACTTCGCGCCGAAGCGGATCGAGGGCCCGTTCGAGATCGGCCTGCAAACCAGGCGCGAGCAGGCGGCCGACGCGCTCAAGGTGGCCAGCGAGGTGCTGGCCGGTTTCCTGAAGGACGGCCCGACCGCCGCCGAGCTGGCGGCGGCGAAAAAGAACCTGATCGACGGCTTCGGCCTGCGCATCGACAGCAACGCCAAACTGCTCGGCTACCTCTCGACGATCGGTTTCTTCAACCTGCCGCTGACCTATCTCGACGACTTCCCCGCGAGGGTCGCGGCGGTCACAGCGAAGGACGTGCGCGAAGCCTTCGCCCGCCACGTCAAGCCGGAACATCTCGTGACGGTGATCGTCGCGGCGGATTGAGTTACGACGAGCCGGCGAAAGGATTCTTCACCGTCAGCCGCCCTTCGAACACCTGCCCGTCCTGCAAGTCTTCGGAATAGAGCGTATCGCAGCCAGTGACCAGCGCCGCCGCCACGATGAGGGAGTCCCAGTGGCTGATCTGGTGCCGCTCGCCAATGAGCATGGCCAACTCGGTCATGTCTGGCGTGATGGCGGCAACATCGCAGGCGGCCATCAGCGCACGCGCCAACTCGTTGATCTCGGCACGGGCGAGCTTGCGCTTGGTCAGCAGGACACTCAGGTATTCGTTGACGACCTGGGTGCTGATGACCGGCCGGGCAGCCAGCACGGCCAGCGCAATTGCGCGCTTGGCGACGTCCGCATCGACAGCGTAGATCGCGACGTTGGTATCAGCGAAGCACTTTGCGGTCGGCATAGGCGTCGTCGCGGTCGAACTTGCCAGACCACAGGCCCGCATGCTTCTCGAACACCGCGAAGGCATCCTTCCGCTCGCGCTTGGCGATCAGAAACTCGGCGAAGTCGAGCACCTCGCCAATTTCGCGCTCTTGCATGGCTTTCATCAGTTCGGCAACACGTTCGGCGGCGCCCATCTTTCCGCTCCTTTCATGCAATCCCGGCAAGTTTAACGACTTTCGCGCTGCCTTTCATGTATGCCACCAGCCGCCAGCATGGCCGACCTGGCGCGCCGTATCGACCGGCGAAGCGGGTTCAGGGCGAGTCAGGCATGGATCGCGGTGGGGGGCGAATGAAACGCTGGCTGGTTTAGCGCGCTCTCAGCAAGGATCTCGTCGAGACATCCAGCGGCAGGACGTAGTCTTGCACGGCCAGGACGATATTCGTCGCGGGCTGAATCACCTTCAGGTTGACGAAAACGGAATCGTCGCTCTGGCCGTAGGTGCCGACGATGACGGCCTGGGCGTCGTGAGACTGCGCCAGTTCCCTGATTTCGCGCGTCAGCATCAGTTCGCCCTGGCTGCGCTTGACGTAGATGCTGTTGCGGTATTTCAGCTCGATCATGCGGAAGCCGGCCTTGGTGAAGCGTGCCGATACATGCTCGGACGTCAGCCGGCCCAGCGTCGAGGACTGATCCAGATTGTCGATATTGACGACCGTCGCGATGATCAGGGGCTGCGATTTGTTCAGGGTGGGCGGGAGTTGGGTCAATAGCGCCTCGGCGGCCTTGTAGTTGGCCGGAATCAGCGGATTGCTGGTCGCCTGCTCCCAGGTGGGCTCGGGTTTCTTTTCCGGGGCATTGGAACACCCCGCCATTGCCACGGCCGCGATGGAGGCGACGATGGCGAGCTTCAGGTTTCCCGACATCACTCGCCCCCTTTCATCTTGATGTTGTGGCCCGAAACCCCGGTCGCCGCGGACTCGTAAAGCGCCTTGTCGGAATCGGCCACGTAATAGACGCTCGTAGCGCGGGACAGGAACTGGTTGCCATCGCTGACGCTGGTGGTGACGACGATCTCGGTTCGCGGCGTTTCGCCGGTGGCGAATTCGGAGCGGAACCAGCCATAGGCATCCGCCGCCGCCACGGTGGCGTAGAGCGCGGCGCCCGCGGTCGCCTTGCCGACGTCATGCAGGGCCCAGATGCCCGTCGCCAAGGCCGTCGCCGTGCCCGCATGGGGGTATTGCGGGCGATTGGGAGAGAAGCCCACGACCTGGGTGTCGACCTCGACGCTCAATGCGCCGGCAGGCTGCTTCATGACCGCGTGGCCATTCGCGACCAGGGATGAAACGAGTTGATTCGAGAACGCGCGTTCAAAGGCGGACTTGCCCGTGGAGGGGACCACATGCAGGGGGCGGCCGGCGAGCCTTGACGATATCTGCTTGGCCACATCCTTGGCGATGACGTTCCAGTGGGCTGCCGCCTGCACCTTCTCTTGTTTCGTCGTGGGGAAATTGGTGGCAAGCGGCGCCTCGCTGTAGGGCGTGGCGCAACCGGCAAGCATCGCCGCAATGGCCAGCGCGGCGCCCGTGGTTTGAACTTTCATCGACAGCCTCCCAAGTCTATGAAATATGCATTGAGTAAACCTAAAACGCCTAAATAGTAAATAGGCATATTGAACCCTAACACAAATTCCCTTGAGGCTCAATCATTTCTGCTTGGTAATTAGCCAATCAGATTAGGTTTACCGTGCGCCACGAGCTCGCCCTTGCCATAGGCAAAACCATCGCCCGCTGGAGAGGTTCCCAAGGCATGACCCAGGAACAACTGGCTTTCGCCCTGGATGTCGATCCGGTTACCGTGTCACGCTTCGAGAGGGGGGTGACGCTGCCGTCGCTGCCGACCCTCCACCGAATTGCCGACATATTCGGCATTCACCTGGCGCGGCTGTTCGAAGAGGCCCCGCAAGAGAAACGCAGCGATGCGGAGACTCTCGGGGCATTGATGGTCGGCCTTTCCCAAGCGGAGAAGGATTTTCTCCTTGAGACGATCAAGCGGTTCTGCGCGCTCAAGAAGAAAACCAGGCAAGGGAAATAGCGCTTTCCGTTCAGTCCCAAGGGCTGTCCCGCCGGCGCCGGGTTTTGACATACACTCGCCGCCATCGGTTTGGGACATTGCACTTGGTTCGATATTCAGCATGAATCGCATCCGCATCACCGGCGGCGAATGGCGCAGCCGGCTGATCACGGTCGCCGACGCGCCCGGCCTGCGCCCCACGCCCGACCGCGTGCGCGAGACGCTGTTCAACTGGCTGGGGCAGGATCTGTCCGGATTTTCCTGCCTCGACCTGTTCGCCGGCAGCGGCATCCTCGGTTTCGAGTGCGCCTCGCGCGGGGCGGAAAGCGTGGTTCTGGTTGAGCGGGATCAACGCGTTTGCGCGACCTTGCGGCAGAATGCCGCCTCGCTTGCCGGCGGCCGCCTGGAGGTGCTGCGGTCGGATGCGCTAGAATTCGCGCTTGGCTGTGCCCGGCAGGGACGGATGTTCGATCTGGTGATGCTCGATCCGCCTTATCGGCAGTCCTGGCTCGATCGCGTGTGGCCGGTGTTGCCGGCGATCGTCAGGCCGGACGGCCGGCTGTACGTCGAGGCGGAAACCGCCGTGGCGCCGCCGGCGCCGTGGCGTGTCCATCGCCAGGGCAGGGCCGGACAGGTTTTCTTTCACTTGCTGGAGCGCGCATGAGCGGCCGACTCGCCGTATATCCGGGAACCTTCGATCCGCTGACGCGCGGCCACGAGGATCTCGTGCGCCGTGCCTGCGGTCTGTTCGACCACGTCATCGTCGGCATCGCCCGCAGTCCGGGCAAGAAGCCCTGCTTCGAACTGGAAGAGCGGGTCGAAATGGCCCGGGAAGTGCTCGCGCCGGTGAAGAACGCCACGGTGCTGGGCTTCGGCGGCCTGCTGATGAGCTTCCTGCGCGAGCAGGGGGCGACGGTCATCATCCGCGGCCTGCGCGCCGTTTCCGACTTCGAATACGAATTCCAGATGGCCGGGATGAATCGCAGCCTGCATCCCGATGTCGAAACGGTGTTCCTGACGCCGGGCGAGCAATACATGTTCATTTCCGCCACCATGGTGCGGGAAATCGCGTCGCTGGGCGGCGACGTGTCCAAGTTCGTCCAGCCTCTGGTGGGGGCCCGGTTGGCGAAGAGATTCAACACACGTTCTTGAAATCGCTTTTCAGAAAGGTAATTCGACATGGCCCTGATGATCACCGACGAATGCATCAACTGCGATGTTTGCGAGCCCGAGTGCCCGAACAACGCGATTTCCCAGGGTGACGAGATCTACATCATCGATCCGGACAAGTGCACCGAATGCGTTGGCCACTTCGACACGCCGCAGTGCCGCGAGGTCTGCCCGGTGGACTGCATTCCCGAGGACCCCGGCCACGTCGAGACCAAGGATCAGCTGATGGCGAAGTTCCTCAAGCTGACCAGCAGCAAGTAAGCCGTTTCCAGCCGTTGCCGGCCGCTCCCCGGCCGGCGCTCGATTCGAGCCGTCAAGGCGGCGAAACCGCCGCCAGGCTGCGCGTCAGGTCGTCCAGTTCGCGCATCCGCGCTTCCAGCGCGTTCCGGTTTGCCGAGAGTTCCTCGATGCGGTCTTCCAGGCTGTCGGCGGTTTCGTGGATGCGGCGGATGCTGTCCTGGCGTTGCTTGAGTTGCCGCTGGAGTTCCCGAACCTGATTTTCGAGCGGCACCATCATGGCGCGCAGCCAATGGTCGGCCTCGCGATTGCATTGTTCGAACAGCCGGCGCAACTGCGTGACGACGGTTTCGAAGAACTGCTGGCTGAGGGTGCGCTTGTCGCGCGTCAGCAGGTTGAGCAGGCTGCCGAAGTGCCGCCGGAAATCGCCTTCCAGCCTGTCGAGCTGTCCGAGACTGTCTTGCAACGAGAACGGCGGTGGCGGCTCCAGCGCGAAACCATGCTGGCCGCCGAACTTCCGGTGCATGGCGCGCATCATGTCGTCGATTTCGGCGATGCATTTCGCCGATGATTTCAAGCTGGCGCGCGCGGCCGACAACAGGGCACCCATCGCGGCGGTCAGTTGCGGTGTGAACGTCGCGCGTGCCATGGCCTCGCGCGCCTGGCGCGAATGGCCGCGCAGCCTTTCCGGTCCGAGATGCGTGAACAGCGTTTCCGAGAGCTGCGAGAAAACGCTGCGGACTGCGTAGTACTCGCGCAGGCCACGCTCGAAGGCTTCCTTTTCGGCGCCGACCTTGCCGATCGTCTGGGTGATGACGCTTTCGTGCTTGCCGCGCAGGCCGGTCAGTTCGGCCACTTGGGCGACGATGGCGGCGTGACGGGTGGCCAGCAGTTGCTTCGTCTCGGCGGCCAGTCGCACGGCCTCGGTGGCCGTGCCGCGGGCGACGATATCCCGCTTGGCCGGCAATAGTTCCGTCGCCAGCGCGTCTTCCAGCCGGGGCAGCTTGCTGCGCGCCAGCAGGCCGGCGTCGCCGTTCACCTTGGCCACCAGGCCCTTCTGCGCCGAAACGGCGAACACCCGGTTGGTCGGGAGATCGAGGATCTGCGCGCAGGAGCGGGCCTGGCGGACGATCTCGGTCTCGATTTCCCAGTCGGGGCGCAGGCCGTCCCAGAGGCCGTCGATCTTGTTCAGCACCACCAGGCGGCCGGGGCAATTGCCGACATGGTCGCGCCAGATCGCGAGATCCGACTGGGTGACGCCGGTGTCGGCGGCCAGCACGAACAGCACGGCATGGGCGCCGGGCAGGAGCGACAAAGTCAGTTCCGGTTCGGCGCCGATGGCGTTGAGCCCCGGGGTGTCGAGGACGACCAGGCCCTCTTCCAGCAGTGGATGCGGGAAGCGGATCATGGCATGGCGCCAGCGCGGCACTTCGACGAGCCCCTCGTCGTCCGCCACCAGGCCGCCATCGGCGCCGTCGCCGACGGCGAAGCCGAGCCCGCGGGCGGCGTCGGCCGGCATGTTCTTGACATCGCCGACCCGTCGCAGCGCCGAGGCCATGCTTTCCGGCGCGGCGGGATCGAAGGGGAAGGTCTGCCACGCCTCGGGCATGCCGCGCAGTTCGGCGATGCTGGTGCCTTCCGCCCGTGTCTCGATCGGCAGCAGGGTGATTCCGGGCGACTGGCCTTGTTCCCAGGAAATCTCGGTGGGACACATCGTCGTGCGTCCGGCCGCGGAGGGCAGCACGCGGCCGCCGTGGTCGGCGAAGAACAGCGCGTTGATGAGCTCGGACTTGCCGCGCGAGAACTCCGCGACGAAAGCCACGACCAGCTTGTCCTCGGCAAGGCGGCCGCGCACGCGGCGCAGCCGTTGCTCGGCCTGGGCGTCGAGCAGATCGGCATCCCGCAGCCAGTCCCGCAAGCGCACGACCTGCTGGTCGAGGTGTTCGCGCCAGGCGCGATAGGCATCGAATTGTCGGGCGAGACTCATGGTCGGTCGGCTTTAGCGCTGGCAGCGCGGGCAGTAATACGTGGCGCGGTTGCCTTGGCGCAGTTGTTTGATGGCGGTCCCGCAGGCGAGGCATGGCGTGCCCGCGCGTCCGTAGACCCGATGCCGGAACTGGAAATCGCCGCAGGCGCCGTCGGAACCGACGTAATCGCGCAGGCTGCTGCCGCCGGCGCGGATGGCGGCGCGCAGGACTTCCTTGATCGACACGACCAGCCGGGCGAGCCGGGCGTCGGCGATCGTGCCGGCCGGCCGGCGGGGGTCGATGCCGGCGCGAAACAGGCTCTCCGACGCGTATATGTTGCCGACGCCGACGACGATGGCGGCGTCCATGATGGCCGGCTTGATGGCGGTTCGGCGTCCCGCCACGGCTGACTTTAGCGCGGCGGAAGTGAATGCGCGGGACAGCGGTTCCACGCCCAGGCGGGCGAGCAGCGGATGGTCCTCGGGATCGCCCTCGACCCAGAGCGCGGCGCCGAATCTGCGCGGATCATGCATGCGGAGAACCTGGCGGCCGAATCCGATGTCGAAGTGATCGTGTCTGCGGGGTGGCTCATTCCTGGCCACCAGGCGCAGGCTTCCCGACATGCCCAGGTGGACCAGCAAATGCCCCGCGCCGAAATCGAACAGCAGATACTTGCCGCGCCGCCGGATCTGGCGAAGGGCGTGCCGGACCACCCTGTCCGGCAAGCTGGCGGGCAGGGGATAGCGCAAGGCCGGTACGCGCATCGTCACCTGGTCGACCTTCTCGCCGGTCAGGCGGGCCGCCAAGCCCAGGCGCGTCACCTCCACTTCGGGGAGTTCCGGCATGCGGGTCAGTGCCTTTCCCAGAGCGAAACTGCTAACATCATCGGGATATTGTATGTGAGCGCGGCGGTTCCGCGAGTCCGGAACACCGCGCATGGATCGATCCCATGAAACGTCGTTTGCTCCCGATAGTTCTTGCCGCGGTCGCGCTTGGCGCCCATGCCGCCCCGCAGGACGGCGAGGCCGCGCCGTCGGCCAATCTGCCGGCGGTGGCCCTGACGCCGCAGCTGATGTACCAGTTCCTGCTGGCCGAGATCGCCGGCGGGCGGGGGCAGGTCGGGCTTTCGTCCGAGGCCTACATCGACCTGGCGCGCCGGACGCGTGATCCGCGCGTCGCCCGCCGGGCGGCCGAGATCGCGTTGTTCGCCCGGCATTACGACACCGCGCTGGAGGCGGCCCGCCTGTGGGCGGAGATCGAACCGGGCGCCGACAGGCCGAAGCAGATGATCGGCGGGCTGCTGTCGATGACCAGTCGCTCCGATGAACTGGCGGCCCATCTGTCGCGCGAACTGGAAGCGGCCGGCGAGCAGCGCGGCGCCTTGCTGATGCAGTTGCATCGGCTCCTCGCCCGCCATCCCGACAAGCGCGAAGCGCAGCGCATCGTCGACCAGATCACGGCGCCTTACCTCGATGTTCCCGAGGCGCATTTTGCCCGCGCGCAAGTGGCGCAAGTCGCGCGCGATACCGGCCTGGCCTTGTCCGAACTCGACCGCGCGCTTGCGCTGCGTCCGGATTGGGAGTCCGCGGCGCTGGCGCGCGCGCAGCTCACCGGCAACGTGCAGGAACAGATCAAATTCCTGGCCGCCTTCGTCGAGGCCAATCCCAAGGCGCGTGATGTCCGGCTGGCCTATGCCCGGGCATTGGTCGGCGAGAAACAGTATGGCGAGGCGCGCGGCCAGTTCAAGGTTCTGCTCGACAGTCCCGACACGGCGAACGACGGCGACGCAATTTTCGCGGTGGGCGTGCTCTCCCTGCAACTCCAGGATTTCGACGAAGCGGAAGCCCGCTTCAAGCGGCTGGTGGGCATGGAGCATGCCGAAGTCAATGCGGCGCGGCTTTACCTGGGGCAGATCGGCGAGGATCGCAAGCGCTGGGACGAGGCGCTGGCATGGTACGGCGCGGTGACGCCGGGAAATCAGTACATGCAGGCGAGAATGCGGGCGGCGCGGATGCTGGCGCGACAGGACAAGCTGGCCGAAGCGCGTCAACTGCTCCAGCAGTCCTCGGCGGGGAATCCGGCCGAGCGCGGCCAGATCCTGATCGCGGAGGCCCAGTTGCTGCGCGAAGCCGGCAAGGGCGAGGATGCCTACGCGGTGGTCGCGGAGGGACTGGCGGCGCATCCCGACCAGACCGACCTGCTCTACGAATCGGCGATGCTGGCCGAACGGATCGACAGGCTCGACATCATGGAGCGCAACCTGCGCCGCCTGATCGAGATCAAGCCCGACCATGCCCATGCCTACAACGCCCTCGGTTATTCCCTGGCCGACCGCAATCTCCGGCTGGACGAGGCCCAGCAACTGATCGACAAGGCCCTGCAACTGGCGCCCGAAGACCCGTTCATTCTCGACAGCAAGGGCTGGGTGATGTTCCGGCGCGGCGATGCGCAGGGCGCGCTGGAGACACTGCAAAAGGCGTTCACCTTGCGTGCCGATCCCGAGATCGCCGCCCACCTGGGTGAAGTGCTGTGGACGCTGGGAAGGCAGGACGAGGCGCGCCGCACCTGGGAGGCCGCCGTGAAAGTCAGTCCCGACAACGCGCCGCTGCTCGGCACCATCAAGAAGTACCAGCCCTGAAAACGGCTTTCCATGCTGCCATGATGTCCGTGGCGCTGCTGGCGGCGGGCTGCGCCGGCTTGCCGGAGTCCGCGCCGGCCGCGCGCACGCCGCCGGCGGTGAGCGAGTTCGAATTCGACGGCCGCGTCACCGTGCGTGTCGACCAGAATCGGCATTACGCCAACATCTCCTGGCGCCACACCGGAGAACGGGATGACATTCTCCTGACGACGCCGCTTGGCCAGGGCGTGGCCGAACTGACCCGAAGCGCTTCGGGAGCGCGCCTCAAGACCGCGAACGGCGAGGAGCACGTCGCGGCCGACTGGGAAGAACTGGCCGCGCGGCTGTTCGGTTCGCGGCTGCCGCTCGACCAGTTGCCCGGGTGGCTGACCGGCCACCCGCCGCCGCTCTCGTCGGCGTGGCGCGTCAGCTACCTGGAATATCAGGGCCCCGCCGCCGATGCCTTGCCAATCCTGCTCGAAGTCAGCAGCGGCGATATCGAGGTGCGCCTGAAAATCGATGAATGGGGGCGGGTCCGATGAGCTCCTGGGACCATGTCTGGCCGGCGCCGGCCAAGATCAATCTGTTCCTCCACGTCGTCGGTCGCCGCGCCGATGGCTATCACCTGCTCCAGACGGTGTTTCGTTTTCTCGACCATGGCGACGAGCTCAGGTTCGAGCCGCGCAAGGATGGTGAAATCGTCGCCGCCCGCTCCCTGCCCGGCGTGCCGCCCGAGGCCGATCTGACCGTTCGCGCCGCGCGGCTGCTGCGCCGGGAAGGCGGTCTGGATGGCGGCCAGGAGGGCGGCGTTACCATACATTTGACCAAACGCCT
Source organism: uncultured Rhodocyclaceae bacterium (assembly GCA_964602565.1). Lineage (GTDB taxonomy): Bacteria > Pseudomonadota > Gammaproteobacteria > Burkholderiales > Rhodocyclaceae > Fen-999. Next base: position 37,236 of record CAZRRI010000016.1, read on the forward strand.
GCCGCTGGGCGGCGGGTTGGGCGGCGGCAGTTCGGATGCCGCGACCACGTTGATGGCGCTCAACCGGCTTTGGCAGTGCGGCTTCTCCTCCATCGAGCTTCAGCGCCTTGGCTTGGCGCTCGGGGCCGACGTTCCGGTTTTCATCCACGGCCGGGCCTGTTTCGCCGAAGGCGTGGGGGAGCAGTTCACCGATCTCGTGTTGCCTTCCGCCTGGTATCTCGTGACGATCCCCGAGGTATCGGTGCCGACGGCGGAGGTATTTCGCGCGGCCGACCTGCGGCGCGATACGCCGGCCATGGTGCCGGCGGCGTGGCGGCCGGGTGTCGGCGCCAACGACCTCGAACCGGTGGCGCGGCGCCTGTTCCCCGAGGTGGGGCGTCATCTCGACTGGCTGCGCGCGCGTGGCCCGGCCCGCATGAGCGGTTCCGGGGCCTGCTGTTTTGCCGAGTTCCGGACGGAATCGGATGCCCGCGCGGCTTTTGCCACCCTGCCGGCCGACATGCGCGGATTCGTGGCGCGCGGCCTCGATTCGCACCCCATCCCGAATTGACATTGCACCGCAAAAACAGGACAATGCGCGTCCTTTCGGCGGCCTCCTGACGGGGGCGCCGCCGGGATTGGGGCTTCGCCAAGTTGGTTAAGGCACCGGATTTTGATTCCGGCATTCCCAGGTTCGAATCCTGGAGCCCCAGCCAGAATTTCTCCCGGGCAGATCGCGTTTCGGCGGTCTGCCCGAGTCTTTTCTGCGGCAATCGGCACGGACAGGGTCATGGCCTACGACAGCATGATGGTTTTCACCGGCAACGCCAACCCGAAGTTGGCGGCCGATGTCGTCAAGCGGCTCAATATTTCGCTTGGGCGCGCCGCCGTCGGCCGCTTCTCCGATGGCGAGACGAGCGTTGAATTGTTGGAAAACGTGCGCGGCAAGGATGTCTTCATCCTCCAGCCGACCTGCGCGCCGAGCAATGACAACCTGATGGAACTGATCATCCTGGCCGACGCGCTCAAGCGCAGTTCGGCCGGCCGCATCACCGCCGCCATCCCGTACTTCGGTTATGCCCGGCAGGATCGCCGGCCGCGGTCCGCTCGCGTGCCGATCGCCGCCAAGGTGGTGGCCAACATGCTGCAGGCCGTCGGCGTCCAGCGCGTGCTGACGGTCGACCTGCATGCCGACCAGATCCAGGGTTTCTTCGATATCCCGGTCGACAACATCTACTCGACGCCCATCCTGCTGGGCGACATCTGGCGCCAACGCCACGAGAACCTGATGGTCGTCTCGCCCGACGTCGGCGGCGTGCTGCGTGCCCGCGCCGCTGCCAAGCTGCTCGAAGCCGATCTGGCGATCATCGACAAGCGCCGGCCGCGCGCCAATGTCTCCGAAGTGATGCACATCATCGGCGACGTCGAGGGCCGCAGCTGCGTGATCATGGACGATATCGTCGATACCGCCGGCACCCTCTGCAAGGCTGCCGCCGCGCTCAAGCAGCACGGCGCGAAACGGGTGGTTGCCTACGCCACCCATCCGGTGCTGTCCGGCAGCGCCATCGCCCGCATCGAGGAATCGGAACTCGACGAGGTGGTGGTGACCGACACCATTCCGCTGCGCAAGGATGCCAGCAAATGCTCCCGCGTGCGGGTCGTGTCCATTTCCGCCTTGCTGGCCGAAACGATGCTGCGCATCAGTAACGAGGAGTCGGTGTCCTCGCTGTTCGTCGAATAGTTTTTTTAACCCACTGCCTGGTCGCGGGCAGTCATCTTGGAGTATTACCATGCAAATCGAAGTCAAAGCCACCAAGCGCGAAGTTCAGGGCACGGGTGCGAGCCGCCGCCTGCGTCGCGCCGGCCGCGTGCCGGGCATCCTCTATGGCGGCGAAGCACAGCCGCAAGCCATCGAGCTCGATCACAACGCTCTTTGGCAGCACCTGCGCAAGGAGGCCTTCTATTCCTCCGTGCTCAATCTCGATGTCGACGGCGCCAGGCAGATGTGCCTGCTGCGCGACGTGCAGCGTCATCCGTTCCGCCAGTTGATCCTGCATGTGGATTTCCAGCGTATCGACGCGACGCACAAGATCCACCAGAAGGTGCCGTTGCACTTCATCAACGCCGAGATCGCTCCGGGGGTCAAGCTCCATGGCGGCATGATCCAGCACGTGACCAACGAAGTGGACGTCAAGTGTCTTCCCGCCGACCTGCCAGAGTTCATCGAAGTCGACCTCAAGGACATGGACAGCGGCCACACCATCCATGTGTCGGACCTGAAGCTGCCGGCCGGTGTCGAAATCCTCCATCACGGCGAGGGCGACCCGGTGGTTGCCAGCGTGGTGGTGCGTGGCGGTGGCGCCGCGTCGGAGGAAATGGCCGCGGGTCCGGCCGAGACGCAGATCACCACCGAGAAGAAGCCGGCCGAGAAGAAGTGAGTTGACGCAACCGGCGCTGCGCTTGGTCATCGGCCTCGGCAACCCCGGGGCCGAATACGCTGAAACCCGGCACAACGCCGGGTTTTGGTTTTGTGAGCGGCTGGCGAACGACATCAAGGTCTCGTTCGGCAAGGAGTCGCGTTACCACGGCTGGGTGGCCAATGCCCGTGAAGCCGGACTGTGGCTGCTGATGCCGGCGACCTACATGAACGATTCCGGCCGCGCCGTGCAGGCGCTGGCCCGTTTCTACCGTATCCAGCCGGCGGAAATGCTGGTGGTGCACGACGAACTCGACCTGCCGCCGGGCCGAGCCCAGATCAAGTTCGGCGGCGGACTGGGCGGTCACAACGGTCTCAAGAGCCTGACTGCCCACCTCGGCACGCAGGACTACTGGCGGCTGCGTATCGGCATCGGCCACCCCGGCGACCGCAACGAAGTCATCAACTACGTCCTCAAGCCGCCGCGCAAGGAAGAGCGGGAGGGCATCGATACCGCCATCGATCGCGCGCTGCTGGCCTGGCCGCAACTGGCCAGGGCCGATTTCAACGCCGCCATGCAGAAGATCAACGCAAAACCGGCGCCCCCAAAGGAAACCACATGAGCCTCAGATGCGGCATCGTCGGCCTGCCCAACGTCGGCAAGTCCACCCTGTTCAACGCCCTGACCAAGTCGGGCATCGCGGCGGAAAACTATCCCTTCTGCACCATCGAGCCGAACGTCGGCATCGTCGAGGTGCCCGATCCGCGCCTGG
>CAZRRI010000017.1:0-39011 GCA_964602565.1 uncultured Rhodocyclaceae bacterium
CCAGCCGGGAATATGCCACCCAGGCCCAGCGTCCCAAACTGGTGGTGAGTTACGTCAATGGCGGTTGATCGATCGACGCTAACGGCATTGCCAAACACCGGATGACGGCGATATTAGCCGGGAGCTCCTGTGGATAGACGCCGATTCCTCGTCGATGCCGGCGCCTCACTCCTCGGCGGTATGGTTGCCGAAAGCGGCATCGGTCAGGCTGCCGCTGCCATGACTGCCGAAGGCGGTGCGCGACGGAACCGCACCGTTCCCGAGCTTGCCGGCGAAAAATCGGCAGGCGGTACCTACCGGACGCTCGGCACGGAAACCCTCGCCGCTTTCCTCAACGCGATCCGGTCGAAGCTGCCGGAGGGAAGGGACGCCGCCAACGCGCGCCTCAAGCCCGCGCACAATATTCTTGCGTACTGTGGCGCAACGATTTGGCGAGACAAGTACAGCCTGGGCATTGCTGGTGGTCATGGCGACAGCCACGACGACGGCCATTACGCGCAGAATCTATCAACCGGGGCCTGGGAGATGCTGTTGCCTCCTTCGGCCGTGGCCAGCGCCAAGGCCGTGGTGGATTCCCATGGCGAGTGGATGCCGGACCGGCCAGCCTCGCAACACTCATACAACCATCTCGTCACGGTTGGCGACGACATCCTTCAAGGCGTCGGTTATGCGATCGGCAACGCAGCGGGAGGGGCGGCCCAGGCGCATCGCTGGAACGGGCAGAAGAATGCGTGGGAACGCTACGGGGGATCGGGTGCCTTGCGCCCGGTGCCTTACGCGGTGTTGCATGACAAGTTGCGCGCCAGGGTGCTGCGGATTCCGCTGGAGATGTGGCGGTCGGTCGAAACGATTCCCGATAGCGATCCGGCGGCAAGCTGGGTCACGATCGGTATCCCCTGGGGGCCGCCGATCGGAATCGGCGCATCGATCGGATACCATCCAGACGTGGATTGCCTCTTGTTGGTCGATCAGCAGGGAGCGCCCGGGAATGCGTGGATCATGGATCCGGACAGGATCGAAGCCGGATGGCATCCCGTAGCGGTTCGGGGAGCGACGGTGCCTCGGTTCGCCAATGGCGGACTCGAGTATGTTCCGCCGATGAAGGCGTTCGTTTCGGCCAACGTGGCCGAAGCCAACGTGCTGTATTACCTCGCGCCCACCGGAACCCGCTTGGATCCGTGGGTATGGACGAAGGAAGTCTTTTCGGGAAGCTTTGATGCCGCGCGATGGGAAGTGAATCCAGGGGTGCCCAATGCCCCATGGAATCGCTTGCGTTGGTCTTCGCTGTTGAACGGAATCGTCATACTCAAATCGGCGCTCAACCCGACCGAGATATTTACGCCCAGGGCGGTAGCCGTTGCCGAGACCCATGCCGATGCGTCGCCGAAGCCGGAGGTTTCGCTTCATTCGCAGGGGATCGTGCTCGACGACAGTGGTAGCGGCGTGTCGCGCGATTATTACCATTACGCTTTGAAAATTCCCTGGCGCGGCTCTTTTCTCGGCGAGAAACTGGGTGCCACCACCATTCATGGCGCAGGGCGGTTTTCGATTCCGCTCGCTGCGCTGCCCGAGTGCCTGGTGTTGAAGAACCTGGGACTTTGGGCCAACGTCCGGTCCAGGGAGTCCGGTACCGCTCCCAGAGCCGAAGTTGTTTTCGAGGACGGCAGCCGGGATTCGCTGGCCTGCGTCGCCGACGCGACGATCGATCCGAGCGCATCGGCTCCCCAAGGGACCCAAGAAAGGCTCGTGCTCGGGTCCGCGATCCTCAGGTTTCCGGTACCGGCGAAGCGCATCCGGTCGGCGACTTTGGTGGGCGAGGTCATCGCCTCGGGCGGAACGACGGCGATCGAAGTTCATGCCTTTGTTTCTCCCATCCTGCCCGAACCGCCTGTTCAGTACGGTTTGCGGCGCCGAGGCTTGTCGGGTTCCGCGCTGCTCCACGCGACCGACTTCGGCGCGCAGAAATGGTGGTATCCCTGGTTTACGCGGAGTTCCGCAAAACCATTAGCTGCGCATCTGCCGATGGTCACGAAGGATTTGGACACCGGTCAGCCTCTTGGCCGAACCGCATATTGTGTCCAGGTGCCCGCTGCCGGGACATCGCCACCGCCGATCGGTGCGCCGCCCGGACTGCCCGAGTCGCCCGCCTTCGTGTTTCCGGACAATTTGGGCAGGGAACTCGAGGAAGTCTACTTCCAGTACCGGTTGAGATTCGGCATGGGCTGGCGCGGCGGGTCAACGCAAAGCGGCAAGCTTCCAGGAATCGCCTCGGACACGACCGTGGCGGGCAACGGCGGCGGGGCCAGCGATGGCCACAATGGTTGGAGTTTCCGCGGACTCTTCGTCGGCGAACGGTTTGCGCCCGATTCGCCCTACAACGCCAACAACGGCGTTATTCCAATCGGCTGGTATACCTACAATCCCGACCAGCTCGACGAGCACCAGATATACGGCTTGCATATCCCTTGGACGGGGCGAGGTGCTCTGGGCCTGCTCAATGTCGGCGAAGACTATTGGATCGACCAGTATGTGAAAGTCAATACGCCGGGCCGCCGGGACGGCATTGTCCGGGCATGGATCAACGGCCGGCTCGCCTATGAGCGAACCGACCACGTCATGCGCGGGCTGCCGCCGTATGCGGTATCCGGTGGTTTGGGCATCCACAAAATCTGGATGACCTTCCTGCATGGCGGCGACATCCTGCCATTGCCGACCAAGACTTTGCGCACCTATTGGTCGGATTGGACCATCGCCTCGGAATATATCGGGCCTCCGTAAAAACGGCGGCCCGGCTATTTGTCGTTGCCCGCCTGGCCGCGCAGCCACTGCTCCAGCATCATCAGGATCCAGACCATTTCGCCATGGTAGCCGGGCGCCTCGGGCAGCCTTTTTTCCAGCAACTGCTTGATAAAGTCGCGACGAACGATGCCGCGCTCGCCGATCCCCTTGAGCGAATCGGCGGCGAGCTCGTGAAGTCCGCCATGACGCAGCGTCCAGTGGCCAAAAGGCAGACCGAAGCCATGTTTTTTCTTGCGAAGGATCTCGCGCGGCAGGATATCGCGCAGCGCTTCCTTGAAGAACCAGCGCAGCTTGAGGTCCTTGACTTTCCAGCGAGGCGGCACCGCCAAGGAGAGTTCGGTCATTTCCCGGGAAAGGAACGGATAGGCGACTGAAACGCCGGCGAGTTGCGTGGCCATGCGGACTTTGGGCAGGTCACTATCGGCTAGGGTGTATTTCCAGTCGTAGTAAAGCATTTTGTTGACGAGCGACCCAGCCTCGGCGTCGTGCCACGACTGACTTTGCAGCGCGCTTGGATGCCCCGTATCAATCCGTGCACGAAATTCCGGCTCAAACATCGCACCGTTGTCGAGGCCATGCAGCAGATTGAAGCTCTCCATCCGGTCCGGCATCGGGATCCTGGCATGACGGACATATCCACCCAGTTGACGCAAACCGGGGATTCGGCGGAACACCGACCATTTGACGGCGGGAGGTTCAATCAAATTGCGCAGTACATTCGGCAGATGGTGATAAATCTGAAACAGCTTTTGGGTTGCATAACGCGAGTTGCCACCGAAAAGCTCATCGCCGCCGTCGCCGGCCAGCATGCGAGTGTAGCCATCTTGCCGAGCCTTCAATGCGCAATAGTAGGCTGGCAGGATCGACGAGTTGCCGAATGGCTGGTCCGAGACGGCTGCCACTTTCGGAATCGCGTCGACTAGATCATTGGGTGTCAGGTAGTACTCGTGGTGATCGAGTCCGAAATGCCGTGCGGCGATGCGGGCGTACTTCATTTCGTCGTAGCCTTCAGCCTCGAAACCAATGGAATACGCAGGTGCGGGTATACCGGTTACGCGGGTCAGCATGCCTGCAATAGTGGAACTATCGGTACCTCCGCTGAGGAAGCAGGCGACGTTTTTCTCGTCTGCTTCCTCAGCGACGGAATCGCGGATGATCTGGCGAAACCGATCCAGACGGCCCGGTAGATCGGTGAAATCTTTTTCAACGAATCGCGGCCGCCAGAGGCTTTCGACCGATGCACCACCCACATCGACCGCTACCACTTCTCCCCCACGCAATCGTCGCACATCCGGGAACACGGTGGCGGGTGCTGGAATCATGTGGAAGTACAGATAATCGTATATGGCCTGCGGGTCGATGACCGTGCTGTGTCCTGGCACGGCGGCGGCGGCATCGGCAAATGCGAACTCCTCCCTGCCGACGCGGTAGCAGAGAGTTTCGATCGCAAAACGGTCGTTGAGAATCAGACAACGGCGCCGTCGCAAGTCTAGGACGAAGGCAGAGAAGCCGCCGCCTACATCTTCAATTGCGAACGTGGCGTGGCTTTTCGTCTTCTGATATTGATCGAGCCAAGGTGTGCTGCGCTTGTTCGGCAGCACGCCTTCCGAAAATCTCGGCCGGCCGGCCGCGAGGACAAGATGATGAGTTGTGGCGGATACATCAGCAAAGTCTTGCCGCCATTGCAGGCTGATTCCCGGGAGATCGCAACGGCACCAGAATTCCTCCTGTATTACAGGCAAGCTGGATGGCAAGGTGGCTGGAAGCCGGGCAAAGTCGATCGAACCCTTGAGTCGGTGCATGTCGAATGAATACCGATGTTAGCGGTGCAGGTGAAGTTTACCCTCCGTGAGGAGACTTTGCGGGATTGGGTGCCGGAAGATGGTTCCTATGAGGGTGCCCGTAGCACGAGAACCGGGCGCTTTTCGTTGTTCCAAGACAACTGCGGCTTCCAGCGATCGGGCAGAAAAGCCAACTGCAGGCGACCGAGACAAAGGAAAGATGCATGGCCGAGCGGCAATGCGCCAAGACGGGCATGGGCTGCCAAGGATGCGGGATTAAAGGCCGAAATTCGGGAGATGCTCCAGCGAATGCACCGTTGGCGCAAGTCTTCGTTGGCGGCGTCCCAAAGCCTGGCAAAGGTGCGACCGAGACGAAACCGCGGTTCGACATAGACATCGAAGTCCCAGACTGTCTCGGTCGGGTTCGCCAACTGGTAGCGGCAGCGCACTTCGTCTTCCTCATAAATGCCAGAAGCTAGCCACAAGAACCCGGCAAGAGTTCCCGACACGGTGATGGCTAGACAAACATGACCAGCGGCGAAGCGTTGGGCAATGACCTCTGGAGGCCTGGGGAAAAACTCAACAACCGAATCGTGAGCGTAGACCCGGCGGATCTCTGTTTTGGCTGCAAGTGTTTTCACGGCTGGGTTGTTGGCGACGGGCTGGGCGACGAATAGATAGCGGATTAGGGAGGCTCGTCCGAAGGTGCTGCGTTTCAGCAGTTGGGCGAGGTAGTAAAGCAAGGTACCCCTGGGGCCCATGTCCCGAAAATTGCGGATCAAGTTCTCGTGCAAGTTAATCAAGCTGTGTGGCCTCATCAGGCTATCGAGCGTAGCCAGTCCAGGGATGCCATCTCCACTTCCCTGCGCCAAATGATGCTCGAAAACGTATGGTCGGCCGTCGGCATGTCGAGGCGTGAAAGCATGGGATGAGGTAAGGCTTCCTTCCATGGCGGGCTGGAAGCGGCGTAGTCGATGAACTCCTTCGCGGTGTAGTCGTTGCCGCTGAGGATGAGCAACACCTTGCCGGGAAAGCGCTTCAGGCCGTGCGCCATGCGCTCCTGGAAAGTCAGCCGTGGCGACGCGCCGGTTCCGGCCGACGCCCTGGCGAGTTTGCCGCCGAATTCGGCGATCGACTTCGCGATGTTCAGCCGGCCGCTCAGCAGCTTGCGCCAGAATTCCATTTGCAACAGCCGCTGGCCGTAGTAGTGCTTGACCTGCGTCTTCGCCAGCGATGCCTCCGAGCGCACCCAGGGGTTGAGCAGGCACAGGCCGGCGATGCGCGGGTCGCGCGTTTCCTCGATGTAGAGCAGCGAGGCCGAGGCGGCGTCGCACAGGCCCCAGAGCACGATCCGGGCGACGCCGGGGCAGGCTTGCCGGAGCGCGTCGATGGCGGCGCCGATATCGGGCGTGATGGCTTCGAAGTCGCGCTGCTCGCCGCCGCTGTCGCCCATGCCGCGGACATCGAAGCGCAGCACCGGATGGCCGGCGGCGGCCAGGGCGCGCGCCAGCAGGACGAACTGGCGGTGACTGCCGACGCGGGTCTGCGGGCCGCCGACGACGATAACGACGCCGATTCCGGCCGCGTCCGAGGCCGGACGGGCGAGGATGCCGACGAGGGTCTCGCCGGCGCAGTCGAAGGTGAGGGCGTGTTCGCTGAAACTCATGGCCGGGCCGTCAGCGCCGCGATGCTGGCGTCGAGCAAGGCGGGCGCGTCCTCGATTTCCGTGGTCTGCCAGAAAGCCGGTCCCGGGACGACGCTGGCCGCGACGTCATGGCCGGCGGCCTGCCATTGCTCGACGCATTTGACGGATGCCGGCGGCAGGGTGGCCTCGTCGCGCGTCGACAGTTCCAGCCAGACCACGCGCCCCGGCCGGGCCGGCGGCGCGAGTTCGGCGGCCTCCAGGCCGCGCGCGAGTTCGGGATTCAGGCGGTAGCCGGCGATCTCCGGCGACTGACTTTCGTCCAGCTGCCGCCGGATCGCGGCCATCGCGCCCTTGGTCTCGCCGCCGAGCATTTCGCCCGCCACCTTGAGCCGCAGGAACTGCTGCAAGTGCTGCTTGCCCGACACGGCCGGCTGCCAGAACAGGAAGTTAGCCGATTCGTCGAGTTGGTTCGCGGCTTCGACGGCGAGCAGGCTGCCGGCGCGCAGCCCCCAAAGCCACAGCGGCGCGTCGCAGCGCTGGTGCAGCCAGTCGCGGGCGGCGCGCGCGTCGTGAAGCCAGTTCGCCCAGGTGGCGTCGCCGAAATCGCCGGAGCTGTCGCCGCAGCCATGGAGATCGACTTGCAGCACGGCGTATGCCTGTGTCGCCAGCCGGCGCGCCAGCAAGGCCGCCATGCGCCGCGACTTGTTCATTTCCTCGGCGAACGGGTGGAGATAAAGCATCGCGCCGCGCGCGCTCCCGGCGGCGGGAGGATGGTACAGACAGAAGCGTTGTCCGCCGGCGGCCGGCAGGAAAAAGGCTTCGGGCGCCATCGGCACGGCCGGGCGAATCAGCCGGCCAGCTTGCCTTCCACGAAGTCGAGCAGCGAACCCACGGTGGCGAAGGTGGCGCCGTCGATCTCGTCGTCGTCGGCGATGAAGCCGAAACGCTCTTCCATGCCGGTGATCAGCCCGACGACCGCCATGGAATCCAGTTCGGGAATGGCGCCGAGCAGCGCGGTGTCCTTGGTGAATGTCGCCGCCCGGCCATTGAGGCTGAGGATTTCGTCGAGCAGGGATAGCACTTCTTGCAGAATATTCAACTGGCACTCCGGTCGGCGGTCGGGTTGAGCCGAAACGAGGGCGATTATAGGTGAAACAGCCGCCTTGGCTATGCGATACTGGCTTTTGTCATTGTTGGCCAAATTTCGAGATGCGAGACTCCTGCCTTCTGCCTGAACTGATCACTCTTGCCGCGGAGCGCGACGCGGCGGCGCCCGCGCTGACCTACGGCAAGCATTCGCTGAACTATGGCGAGTTGCACGACGCCATCGTTCGTTTCGCCGCCGGCCTGGTCGAACTCGGCCTGCAACGCGCCGAGCGTGTCGCCATCTACCTCGAGAAGCGCTTCGAGACGGTGATCGCCAGCTTCGGCGCGCCGGCCGCGGGCGGCGTGTTCGTGCCGCTCAATCCCTTGCTCAAGCCCGAGCAGGTCAGCTACATCCTGCGCGACTGCAACGTCCGGGTGCTCATCACTTCCGCCGACCGCCTGGCGCTGCTGGCGCCGGTGCTGGCCGCCTGCCACGACTTGCGGTACGTGGTGGTGCTGGATTCCGAGCAGCCGCCGCCGGCGGTGGGCGGCATCGGCTACCGCCGCTGGAGCGAGCTGCTGGCCGCACCCGTCCGCGCCGGGCACCGGGTCATCGATGACGACATGGTGGCGATCCTCTACACCTCGGGCAGCACGGGCAAGCCGAAAGGCGTGGTGCTTTCCCATCGCAACATGGTCGCCGGCGCCAAGAGCGTGGCGTCCTATCTCGAGAACCGGCCGGGCGACACGCTGCTGGCGGCCTTGCCGCTTTCCTTCGACGCCGGTTTCAGCCAGCTGACCACGGCCTTCCATGCCGGCGCCCGCGTCGTGCTGCTCAACTACCTGTTGCCGCGCGATGTGCTCAAGGCGCTGGAGCGCGAGAAGGTGACCGGCCTGACCGCCGTGCCGCCGCTCTACATCCAGCTTTCGCAGCTGGAATGGCCGGCGACGATCACCGAGCATCTGCGCTACTTCGCCAATACCGGCGGGCGCATGCCGGGCGAGACCCTGGCGGCGCTGCGCCAGCGCCTGCCGAAGACGAAACCTTTCCTGATGTACGGCCTGACCGAGGCCTTCCGCTCCACCTTCCTGCCGCCGGAGGAAGTCGATCGCCGGCCCGATTCCATCGGCAAGGCGATTCCCAACGCCGAAATCCTGGTGCTGCGCGAGGACGGCACGCCCTGCGCGCCCAACGAGCCGGGCGAACTGGTGCATCGCGGCGCGCTGGTCGGCATGGGCTACTGGAACGATCCGGAAAAGACGGCCGAGCGCTACAAGCCGCTGCCGCCGCACGCGCCGGGGAGGGAGGCGGGACTGGTGCTGCCCGAGCTGGCCGTGTATTCCGGCGATACCGTGCGCATGGACGACGAGGGCTTCCTTTACTTCGTCGGCCGCCGCGACGAGATGATGAAGACATCGGGCTACCGGGTGAGCCCCACCGAGGTCGAGGAAATCCTCTACGCGACGAAGCTGGTCGGCGAGTGCGTGGCCTTCGGCGTGGAGCATGAGACGCTCGGCCAGGCGATCCAGGTGATCGCCACGCCGCCCGCGGGCGGCGCGCTGGATGTCGATGCGCTGCTGGCCGAGTGCAAGGCCCGCATGCCGGCCTACATGGTGCCGGCGGGCATCGCAGTGCGCGACGGCCCGCTGCCGCGCAATCCGAACGGCAAGATCGACCGGAAAACCTTATCGACGGAATGGAAGGAAGCCCATGAGCGCTGAGAAATCCGCTCCCGTTCACGCGCCCATGAGCCAGTTCGCGGTCGTGGCCGGCGAGTTGTCGCTGGGAGGCCTGCCGCTTTCCCGCCTCGCCGCCCGGGTCGGCCGCACGCCGTTCTACGCCTGCGACCGGGGCTTGCTGAGCCGCCGGGTCGGGGAACTGCGGGCCGCGCTGCCGGCCTCGGTAAAGCTGCACTACGCGATGAAGGCGAATCCGATGCCGGCGCTGGTCGGCCACATGGCCGGGCTGGTCGATGGCATCGACGTGGCTTCCGGCGGGGAATTGAAGGTGGCGCTCGATGCCGGCGCCGACCCGCGCGAGATCAGCTTCGCCGGGCCGGGCAAGAGTGTCGGCGAGTTGCGGCAGGCGGTGGCGGCGGGCATTCTGGTCAATGTCGAGTCGTTCCGGGAGATCGGCGAGCTGGCGGCCATTGCACAGGAATTGGGGCTGCCGGCACGGGTGGCGGTGCGCGTGAATCCCGATTTCGAGCTGAAGTCGTCCGGCATGAAGATGGGCGGCGGGCCGAAGCAGTTCGGCATCGATGCCGAGCGGGTGCCGGAGGCGCTCGCCGAAATCGGCCGGCAGGGGCTGGCTTTCGAGGGCTTCCATCTGTTCGCCGGGTCGCAGAACCTCAAGGCCGAGGCGATCGTCGAGGCCCAGCAAAAGTCAGTCGCGGCGGCACGCCGCTTCATGGCGGACGCGCCGTCGCCGGTGCGTTTCCTCAATCTCGGCGGCGGCTTCGGCATTCCGTATTTCCCGGGCGAACAGCGGCTGGACCTGGCGCCGATCGGCGCCAATCTCGCCGAGCTGGCGGCAAGCATCGGGGCCGACATGCCGGAAGCCTCGATCGTCATCGAGCTTGGCCGCTACCTGGTTGGCGAAGCCGGCGTTTATGTCACCCGCGTGGTTGACCGCAAGGTCTCGCGCGGCCATGTGTTCCTGGTCACCGACGGCGGACTGAATCACCATCTGTCGGCCTCGGGCAACTTCGGGCAGGTGATCCGCAAGAATTATCCCGTCATGATCGGCAACCGCATGGATACCGCGGAAAGGGAAATGGTTTCGGTCGTCGGCCCGCTATGCACGCCGCTCGACCTGCTGGCGGACAAGATGGAACTGGCCAGGGCCGAGCCGGGCGATCTGGTGGTCGTCTTCCAGTCGGGCGCCTATGGCGCCAGCGCCAGCCCGCAGGCATTTCTCGGGCACCCGCCGGTCGTCGAGGTGCTGGTCTGATCATGGGCTTGCCAGCGGCGGCGTGGCTCGCCGCCGGGGGAATTGGCACTGAAGTTGCGGCGGATGCTGCCGTTATGTGTGCGACAATTCACAAAGAATATTCTGTGAGGCAGCAGTAGATGCCCCGGCAGCTCAACTTCTGGATCCATTGGCGAACCCTGATCGAGGTTCTCGCCGACTTTTCCTTCATTGTCATTGTCATCGTCACGGCGGTGAAGTGGGTGGGTGCGGGCTTGCCCGTCGATCTGAAGGCGGTGCTGGCGTATGCGCTTCTGCTTTCCTTGATCATGCTGCCGATCAACGCCTGGCTGGGGCTTTATCAGCGCATCCACTACCGGACGCTGCACGACAGCCGGGCGCGGGCGGTGCTTTCGCTGCACCTGGCGATTCCGATCGCCGCGCTCGTCTTCACCGTGCTGAAAATCACCGACGTCAACCGGGAATTTCTCGAAATCGCCGCCATGACCGGCCTGTTCGGGGTGCTGACCAACCGCGTGCGCATGGCCCACGCGCGCAACCGGCCGATTCCGCGCAACCGCGTGCTGGTCTATGGCATCGGCGAGCGGGCCGCGATGGTCAAGGAAGCCCTGGACAAGCAGGACGACGTGGTGGAGATCGTCGGTTTCTTCCCCAGTCCGGCGGAGCGCGTCGCCAAGGTGCCGGAAAGCAAGTTGACGCCGCGCGACGGCGCGCTGATGGATGTCGTGCATCGCCTGAAGGCCAACGAGATCGTCGTCGCGGTCACCGAGCGGCGCGGCGGGGCGATGCCCCTGCGCGAACTGCTCGACTGCAAGCTGCAGGGCATCCGCGTCTACGACCTGGCCAGCTATTTCGAGCAGACCCTCGGGCAGATCCGGCTCGACGCCTTGTATGCCGGCTGGCTGATCTTCGGCGACGGTTTTGCCCAGGGCGGGCTGCGTACCGTGGTCAAACAGATTTTCGACATCCTCTGCGCATTGATCCTGCTCATCCTGGCGGCGCCCGTGATGCTGGTCGCGGCGGTGGCCATCGTCATCGAGAGCGGTTTCCCGATCCTTTACCGCCAGGAACGCGTGGGCCTGCACGGCCGCCTGTTCAACGTCGTCAAGTTCCGCAGCATGCGCACCGACGCCGAGAAGGATGGCACGCCGCGCTGGGCGACGGCCAAGGACGACCGGGTGACCCGGGTCGGGCGCATCATGCGCAAGACGCGGATCGACGAGTTGCCGCAACTGTTCAGCATCCTGTCCGGCGAGATGAGCCTCGTCGGCCCGCGTCCCGAGCGGCCGTTCTTCGTCGATCAACTGACCAAGCAGATACCTTTCTATTCGGTTCGCCACAGCGTCAAGCCCGGTGTGACCGGATGGGCGCAGGTGCGGTACCACTATGGCGCCTCGGTGGAAGATTCTGCCGAAAAGCTCCAGTACGACCTGTATTACGTCAAGAATCACACGCTGATACTCGATCTGGTGGTGCTGTTCGAGACCGTCGGCGTCGTGCTCATGGCCAAGGGCGCCCGCTAGGCGGCGGCCCCCCTTTACTCGCCATATCCCCGCGCGGACGACATGGAGGGCGACCTCGGCACCCTGACGGTCTGGAGCTACGGCCTCGCCGCCGCGGCCTACGCCTTGCTGGCCGCCTACGTGGCGCCGGTGGCGCGCGCCGGGCTCCGCAGCCTGCCGAATGCGGTGATGCTGGCGGCGGTGGTGTTCACCATCGTCTGGAGCCTGCTGTCGTGGGGTTATGGCATGACGGGCAGCGCCGGCCTCTATGCCATCGCCGTCGAGGCCGACATCCTGCGCTATGGCGCTTGGTATGCCTTTGTCCTGGTGGCGCTGCGGTCGGGCGAGGTTCCGCGCGAGGGCGGGCAGGGCGGGCAGGGCGGCTTCGGCTGGGTGGCGGCGGCGATCGCCCTGGTGGTGGTCGGCGGCATCGTGGTGCAGGGCCTGCTGGCCAGCGGCATCGCCGTCGCGGTGCCGGTCAAGTGGTTGATGTTCCATCCGCTGCTGCTGGCGGTGATCGGCCTCTTCCTGCTCGAGCAACTGCTGCGCAATGTCGCGGCCGATTCGCGCTGGAACATCAAGCCGTTGTGTCTCGGCCTGGCGGGCGCTTTCCTGTTCGATCTTTATGTCTATTCGGATGCCATGCTGTTCGGCAAGCTGGACGCCGATGCGCTGGGCATCCGCGGGCTCGTCCATGCGCTGGTGATGCCGCTGATCTGGCTGTCCTCGGCGCGCAGCCGCGACTGGGCACGACGGGTGCACCTGTCGCGCAAGGTGGTGATGCATACCACCGGCCTGCTCGCCGTCGGCGCCTACCTGCTGTTCATGGCGGCGGTGGGTTACTACGTGCGCTTCTTCGGCGGCGACTGGGGGCGGGCATTCCAGATGGCGCTGGGCTTCGCCGCGCTGCTCGGCCTGGCCGTGCTGGCATTCTCGGGCGCCATGCGGGCCAAGCTGCGGGTGCTGGTCGGCAAGCATTTCTTCCGCTATCGCTACGACTACCGCGAGGAATGGCTGAAAGTGACACGGGCCCTGTCGGCGCAGAACGCGCCGCAGGCACTGGGCGAGCAAGTGATCCGCGGCCTCGCCGACATGGTCGAGAGCCCCGGCGGCAGCTTGTGGCTCTGGGATGGCACGCGCCAGGGTTACCGGCAGTTCGCGCGCTGGAACATGTCCGAATCCGCGATCCTGGAATCCCGGGAATCCTCGCTGTGCCGCTTTCTCGTCCGCAGCGGCTGGGTGATCAATCTCGAGGAATTCCGCAGCCTGCCCAGCCGTTACGAGTCGCTGGAACTGCCGGCCTGGCTTTCGGCAATGGACAACGCCTGGCTGGTGGTGCCCCTGATGGTCGGCCACGACCTGACCGGCATGGTGGTGCTGGGCAGTTCGCGCACCCAGGTCGACGTCAATTGGGAGGTCAATGACCTGCTGCGCACCGCCGGCAGCCAGGCCGCCGGGTTCCTGGCGCAGATGCTGGCCACCGAGGCCCTGCTCGAGGCGCGCAAGTTCGAGGCCTTCAACCGCATGTCGGCCTTCGTGGTGCATGACCTGAAGAACATCGTCTCGCAGCTGTCGCTGATGCTCAAGAACGCCGAGCGGCACAAGGACAATCCGGAATTCCAGCAGGACATGCTGATGACGGTCGAGAACTCGGTCGAGCGCATGCGCCGCCTGATGCTGCAACTGCGCGAAGGCGCGGCGCCGGCCAGCGCCAGTTTCGGCGTGGAACTGGCCCGGTTGTTCGAGCGGGTGCGGGCGACCAAGCGGCAGACCGGACGCGAGGTCGAGGTCGAGATCGTCGAAGCGGTGGCCGTGCGCGGCGACGAAGAGCGCCTGGAGCGGGTGTTCGGCCACTTGGTACAGAATTCGCTGGACGCCACCGATCATGACGGCAGGGTTTGGGTTAAAGTGGACAAGGACGCCGGCCAGGCGAGGGTGGAAGTGGGCGACACGGGACGCGGCATGACACCCGAATTCGTGCGCGATCGGCTGTTCAAACCCTTCCAGACCACCAAGCAGGCCGGCATGGGCATCGGCGCCTTCGAGAGTTTCCAGTACATCCGCGAACTGGGAGGCGAGGTCGCCGTCGATAGCGTGTTGAATATGGGGACCAGAATCGTGGTGATGCTGCCGTTGTTTCAAGTCAGTCGCGGGTCGGATCTGGAGGCGGCATGAGCGAAGCCCAGCGGCCCCTGCTGATCGTCGAGGACGACCCGGCCCTGCAAAAGCAGATGCGCTGGTCGTTCGACCGCTATGAAACCCTGGCGGCAGGCGATCGCGAGAGTGCGCTGGCGCTGGTGCGCCGCCAGCAGCCGCCGGTCGTCACCATGGACCTGGGCTTGCCGCCCGATCCCGATTCGACGTCGGAAGGCTTCGCGCTGCTCGATCAGATCCTGGCCCTCGCCCCCGACACCAAGGTCATCGTCCTCACCGGCCAGAACGACCGGACCAACGCGCTGCGCGCCATCGGCATGGGCGCCTACGACTTCTTCGCCAAGCCTTTCGAGCCGGAGTTGCTGACGCTCACCATCGATCGGGCCTTCCGGCTGCACGACCTGCAACAGGAGAACAAGCGCCTGCAGGCGATGCGCCAGCCGGATGCCATGTCGGGCATCATCAGCCGCGACCCCGAGATGCTGCGCGTCTGCCGCATCATCGAGAAGGTGGCCAACACCAACGCCACCGTGCTGGTCCTGGGCGAGAGCGGCACCGGCAAGGAACTGCTGGCGCGCGGGCTGCACGATTCCTCGACCCGGCGCGGCCAGCGCTTCGTCGCCATCAATTGCGCGGCGATTCCGGAAAACCTGTTGGAAAGCGAGCTGTTCGGCTACGAGAAGGGCGCGTTCACCGGCGCGGCCAAGACCACGCCGGGCAAGATCGAGCTGGCCGACAAGGGCACGCTGTTCCTCGACGAGATCGGTGATTTGCCGCTGGCCTTGCAGGCCAAGCTGCTCCGCTTCCTGCAGGAACGCGTCTTCGAGCGCGTGGGCGGCCGGCAGGAGATCGCCATCGACGTGAGGATCGTCTGCGCCACGCACCAGAACCTGAAGGAACTGATCCAGGCCGGGCGCTTCCGCGAGGATCTTTACTACCGGCTGGCCGAGATCGTCACGGTGATTCCGCCGCTGCGTGCCCGCATCGGCGATGCCGTGCTGCTGGCCAACGCCTTCGCGCGCCGCTTCTCCCAGGAACACAACCGTGGCGCCATGGCGCTGACCACCGATGCCTTGCGCGCCATCGAGGCGCATGGCTGGCCGGGCAACGTGCGTGAACTGGAAAATTGCATCAAGCGCGCCGTGATCATGGCCGATAACGCCCAGATCACCGTCGACGACGTCGGGCTTGCGGCGGCGACGGACGAAGACCCGATGGTTTTCGACTTGCGCACCATCCGCGAGAAGGCGGAGAAGACAGCCGTGCTGGCGGTGATGGCGCGCGTGGACGGCAACGTCGCCAAGGCGGCGGAAATGCTCGGTGTCAGCCGGCCCACCTTGTACGACCTGATGCATCGTTTTGGCCTGAAATAGTGGCGCCGGTCGGCGTCGAACCGGGAGGAAGAACATGGCAAAGCAATATCGGTTTTCCCGCGGCGTGCTGCCGGCGCTGACTTTGGCGCTGCTGCTGGCGGCCTGCGGCGGCGACAAGCCGGAGGCGCTGCTGGCTTCGGCGCGCGACTATCTGGCCAAGGACGACGCCAAGGCGGCGGTCATCCAGATCAAGAACGCCCTGCAGAAGGCGCCGGAGTCCAGCGAGGCGCGCCTGCTGCTCGGGCAGGCGCTGCTCAGGACCGGGGACCCGGTCGGCGCCGAGGTGGAATTGCGCAAGGCGATGGACGCCGGGTATGCGCCCGACCAGGTGGTGCCGCAACTGGCGCAGGCGCTGCTGGCGATCGATCAGCCCAGGAAGGTATTGAGCGACTTGCAGAACGCGTCCTTGACCACCGCCGAGGCCAAGGCCGACGTGCAGTCCTCAGTGGCGCTGGCGCACGCGGCGCTGGGGCAGATGGACAAGGCACGCGGCGCCATCGACGCGGCGCTGGCCATCAAGGCCGACCACCCGCAGACTCTGCTGGTCAAGGCCCGCATGCTGCTGGCCGACGGCGATATCGCCGGCGGCACGGCCACGCTGGAAAAGGTGCTGGCCGGGGACGCCAGGAACCACGAGGCCTGGAAGCTCAAGGGCGATCTGCTGGGCCTCAAGGATGCCGAGGGTGCGCTGGCGGCCTATCGCAAGGCGGTGGAGGCGAAGCCGGATTTCGGCGCGGCCCACGCGGCGATCATCGAGAACCTGATCCGTCAGAACAAGGTGGAGGAGGCCGGAACCCACCTGGAGGCGATGAAGAAGGTGCTGCCCGGGAGTCCGCAGACCGTCTTGGTCGAGGCGGAACTCTTTTACCAGAAGAAGGACTTCAAGAAGGCGCTGGAATCGGTGCAGGCCGTGCTCGGGGTGGCGCCCGACCATCCGAAGGCGCTGCTCATCGCCGGCGCCACGCAGTATCAGCTCAATGCCTTCCCGCAGGCCGAGAATTACCTGACCAAGGTGCTCAAGCAGATGCCCGGCGCCACCATGGCGCGCCGCATGCTGGCGGTCATCCACCTGCGTTCGGCGCAGCCGGCCAAGGCCCTGGCCGCCATCGAGCCGATGCTGGAAGACGGGCAGGACGATGCGGCGCTGATGTCGCTGGCCGGCGATATCCACATGCAGAACGGCGATCCGAAAAAGGCCGAGGAATATTTCGCCAAGGCCGTGTCGCTCGATCCGCAGAATCCCGTCAAACAGACCAAGGTGGCGCTGTCCCACCTCGCCGGCGGCAAGGGCGAATCGGCGTTCAGCGAACTGGAGCGCATCGCCGCGGCCGATAGCGGCACCACGGCCGACATGGCCATGATCGCCGCCGCGGTCAGGAAGCGTGATTTCGCCAAGGCGATGACGGCGATCGACGGCTTCGAGAAGAAACAGCCGGACAATCCGCTGGCCCATGCCCTGCGCGGCACGGTGCTGGTGACCAAGGGCGATATCGCCGCCGGCCGCGCCAGCCTGGAAAAGGCGCTGGCGCTGAAGCCGGCCTATTTCCCCGCCGCCGCCGCGCTGGCCAGCCTCGACCTGCGCGACAAGAAGCCGGACGACGCCCGGAAGCGCTTCGAGTCGGTGCTGGCGGCCGATGCGAAGAATGTCCAGGCCGGCTTGGCGCTGGCCGAACTGAAGGGGAGGGCCGGCGGCAGCGCCGACGATGTGGCGGCGATGATCGCCAAGACCATCCAGGCGAATCCGTCCGAGCCGGCGCCGCGACTCGCCATGATCGGCCTGCACCTTAAGAACAAGGACGGCAAGAAGGCGGTGGCGGCGGCGCAGGAAGCCGTCACGGCGATGCCGGAGCGCATCGAGATGCTCGACGCCCTCGGCCGGGCCCAGCAGGCTGCCGGCGAGACCAATCAGGCGCTCGCCACCTACGGCAAGATGACGGCTGCGATGCCGGGTTCGCCGCAGCCCTATCTGCGCATGGCCGAGATCAATGTCGCGGCCAGGGACAACGAGGCGGCGATCCAGAACCTGAAGAAGGCGCTCGAACAGAAACCCGACCTGCTGGCCGCGCAGCGCGGCCTGGTCCGCCTGTTCCTCGAAACCAAGAACGTTGCCGAGGCGCAGAGGATCGTCAGGGACATCAAGCAGCAGCGGCCCAAGGATGCGGTCGGCTTCCTCTTCGAGGGCGACATCGCCGCCGCCGGCAAGGACTGGAAAGCCGCGCTCGCCGCCTACAAGGCGGGTCTGAAACAGGCGCCGTCGAGCGAACTGGCGGTCAAGACCTACGCCGTACTCCACGCCGATGGCTCGGGTGTCGAGGCCGAGAAATTCGCCAGCGGCTGGCTGAACGATCACGCCCAGGACGCGGCGTTCAGGATGGCCATGGCCGAGGCCGCGACCGGTCGCAAGGACTACGCGGTGGCGGTCAGGCACTATCAGACCTTGCTGCAAAAACAGACGGATAATCCCGTCCTGCTCAACAACCTGGCCTGGAACCTCGGCCAGTTGAAGGACGCCCGCGCGCTCGGCTATGCCGAAAAGGCCGACAAGTTGGCACCGAACAATCCGGCGATCATGGAAACCCTCGGCTCCCTGCTGTCCGAGAAGGGCGAGTCGGCGCGGGCGCTCGAATTGCTGACCAAGGCGGTCGAACTGGCCCCGCAATCGGGAGCGCTCAAGCTGAGTCTGGCGCGCGCACAGCTGAAAGCGGGCAGGAAGGACGAGGCACGAAAGCTGCTTGACGATCTGGTGAAGCTCGGCGACAAGTTTTCCGGGCAGGCCGAAGTGGCCGGATTGATCAAGGAGATCGGGAATTAGCGGAAACAAAAAAGCAGTTGGAACAATTGCTTGTCTGCTTCTAGCGTACTTGCCGGCATTCGCGGGGGCCACCCCGGTGGCGACGGCCGAAAGTGTCGACTTTTTTGCCACTCGGCGTGCCGAGGCGCAGACTTATGAGCATGGCGAGGGCGTAGTCCGCGACCCTCAGCGCGCGGCGGCGTTGTATTGCGACTGCGCCCGCGAAGGCGATGCCGAAGCCCAGTTCCGGTTGGGCTGGATGCATGCCAATGGCCGGGGCATGAAGCGCGACGATCGGCTGGCCGCCTACTTTTTCGGCCTGGCCGCCGCGCAGGGCCACGCCGATGCCGAACGCATGCTGCGCCGCGTCGATGGCGAGATGCCGCTGATGCCGCCTTGCATGGTCGTCGCGCCGCCCGAGCCGCCCGTCGCCGAGGTGATCGAGCCGGTCTGGGAGAATCCGACTCCCGCACAGCAGAAAGTGCTCGAACTGGTGCGCCGGCTGGCGCCCGACTACGGCGTGGCACCGCGTCTGGCCATGGCGGTGATTCGCGCCGAATCGAATTTCGATCCGCTCGCCGTGTCGGGCAAGAACGCCCAGGGCCTCATGCAACTGATTCCCGAGACGGCGGCGCGCTTCAATGTCAGGAAACCATTCGACCCCGAGCAGAACATCCGCGGCGGCTTGGCCTACCTGCGCTGGCTGCTGGCCTATTTCCAGGGTGACGTGGCGCTGGTGGCGGCCGCCTACAACGCCGGCGAGGGCGCCGTGAACCAGTATCGCGGCATCCCGCCCTATGCCGAGACCCGCGGCTACGTCAGGCGCATCCGCGAGCATTATCCCGGCGAGGCGCATCCCTACGATGCCAGCGTGGTCGACCCGTCGCCGGAACTGCCGCGCATCCGGAAGCGCCTGATGTGATCCGCCGCCGCTTCGTCGGCCTGCTCGCCGCCGTCGCGTTCGGCTGGAGCCAGCCGGCGCTTGCCGATCTGGTCGCCGCCATCGAGCGCGTCAAGCCGTCGGTGGTGATGGTCGGCATCTTCAACAGGCTCGGCGCGCCGCAATTCACGCTGCGCGGCACCGGTTTCGCCGTCGGCGACGGCCAGACCATCGCCACCAACGCCCATGTCGTCGCCGACCTCAACCTCGCCGCGGGCACCACGCTGGTGGTGCGCGCGGCGACGCCGATCGACAGGGCGCGGCCGGCGACGGTGCTGGCCATGGACAAGGCGCACGATCTGGCCCTGCTGCGCGTCGAGGGCGGCGCGTTGCCACCACTGACTTTGCGCGATTCCGATACCGTCAAGGAAGGCGCCGCCATCGCCTTTACCGGCTTCCCCATCGGCAGCGCGCTCGGTTTCTCGCCGGTCAGCCATCGCGGCATCGTCGCCGCCGTGACGCCGATAGCGATCCCCAGCGGCAATGCCCAGCAACTGAAAGGCAGCCTGCTCCGCCAACTGAAGGATGGCGGCTTCAACATTTTCCAGCTCGACGCCACCGCCTATCCGGGCAACAGCGGCGGCCCGATGTACGACGCCGAAACCGGGGAGGTGATCGGCATCATCAACATGGTCTTCGTCAAGGGCAGCAAGGAATCGGCCCTGAGCCAGCCCTCGGGCATCAGCTATGCCATTCCGGCCAACTACTTGCGCGCCTTGCTGGCGACCCGTCCGTGAACTGACGGAAACTGTCAGCTTTCTTTACAATCTTCGTCACCTGATCCTCGCAGCCCTGCCTTTGAATCTATAACGTGTTGTTTTTTATGGGGGCTTATGGCAAATCCATGGATGGCGCGAAAATTGCTAGCTATTGACTATTGAATCAGGACATTGAACCGATCTCTGAGGATCGGGCCAAAAGGAATTCAACCATGTCGGACAACGAACGAGAAAAGCTCAAGCAACGCCGCCGGGCCTTGATCAAGGCGGCGGGCGCGGCGCCTGTCGTCTTTTCCTTGACTAACGGTTCTCCGGCCGCCGCGGCCAGTATTACCTGTGTCGATAAAAGTGCCGATATCAGGCCTCGGCCAAAGATGGTCATCGGAGGTGATACGGCCTCGGATGGATGGGTACGTGTTCGCGTTCAGCGGCTTAGATTCAGGAGCACGAGCGCGGGAACAAACGTGGTGGGATTCGCCTATCAGGGTAACTATTACACGGTGAGCAGCAATGTTGCCACCTTGTACATGCCTCCAACGGATGTCCGAATAACGAACGTCGACAATCGCTATTACGGTTTGTTGGTCGACTATGCCGCCCCTGGCATATATGGGGTTTATCCTGCGGATGAACTTATCGAGAATCCTGTCGCGGGAGCATCGTGCTGGAACTCCGTTAATCCCAATGGACCAACGGCCGGCGCAGGGAACATCATATAGTTTTGCTGCACCGGCATCGGATGGTCCGCGTCGGCTGCTCGAAGTACTTACTGAGGCGTCTTGGAGACGCCTCGGTCGTTTTTGATGCCCGTACCTGGGAAACCCATCTGCTGCCACCGGCGACGACGGTCGTGGTGGATGTGATCGAGGAACTGCGGGAGCAGGGCGGTTTGAGCGAGGAAGCCCTGGCCGCTGTGCTGCGCGACGATCTCGAACTGGACTCCGAATCGCCGGCGATGGCCGATCTCTTGCGCATGTTGCGCGAGATTGGCATCCTGCCGACATGACCAGCCCACCGGAACGCATCGGCGATATCCCGTTTTCCCGATTCGACGACTACTTTCCCGGCGGCCGGGTCTACATCGACTACGGCGCCTGCCGCATCGCCGCCACCGCGCCGGTGGCCGAGCTGAAGGCAGCCTTTCACCGCGTCTACGGTGCTTTTGCCTACCTGCCGCGCAACGACTTCTCCGATTTCCACGTCGGCATCCATTCCGGCCGCGGCCTGCGCCGCTGGTTGCGGCCGACGGTGCGCTTCAGCATCGACGGCGTCGAGCCTTTCGACCCCTATCCGCGCGGCAGCGCGCTGCCGATGTTCGAGTGGGGGGTCAATTGGTGCTTCGCCCAGCGCTTCAACCAGTACGTGCTGCTCCACGCCGGCGCGCTGGCCCTCGGCGACCGGGCGGTGATCATGGCCGCCACGCCGGGCTCCGGCAAGAGCACCCTGGCGGCCGCGCTGATGCTGCGCGGTTTCAGGCTGCTTTCCGACGAATTCGGCGTGCTCGATCCGGCAAGCGGCCTGCTCCTGCCCATGCTGAAGCCGGTGGCGCTGAAGAACCGCTCCATCGAGGTGATTCGCGAGTTTTCGGCCCAGGCCGTGCTCGGTCCGGTGTTCCCGGAAACCCGCAAGGGCGACGTCGCCCACCTGGCGCCGGATGCCGCCAGCGCCGATGCCGTCAGCCGGCCGGTACGGCCCGCCCTCGTGCTGTTCCCGCGCTACCAGGCCGGCGCCGCGCTCGAACTGCTGCCGCAGCCGCGTGAGCAGGCCTTCGCCCGCCTCGCCTTCAACAGCTTCAACTACGCGCTGCTCGGCCCCGTGGCGTTCCATGCCGTCGCCGATCTAGCCGAGCACTGTCAGGCGTTCGAGCTTCGCTACGGCTCGCTCGACGAGGCGGTGGCGAGGATTCGCGAGTTGCTGGCGACCGGGGACTCGTCACCATGACGGCGACCCGGCTGCTGCCGCTGTTGCGCGACATCGGTCAGGCGGGCGCCCTGACCCTGGCGCAGTGGGACGACACGGTGCGGCTGGCGCGGCAGTCCCGCCTGCTCGGACTCATCGCCCACCGCCTGCGCGACCGCGACGAGCTCTGGCGCGCACTGTTCCCCGCCGTGCGCGGGCACTTGCAGGCGGCGATCCACTACAGCGCCCACCGGGAACAGATGGTGCGGATGGAACTCCATGCCATCGATGCCGCGCTGCCCGCCGGCCGGCGCGTCGTGATCCTCAAGGGCGCCGCCTACCTGATGCAGGGCCTGGGATTCGCGCGCGGCCGCATCCCCAACGACGTGGACCTCATGGTGCCCCGGGCGGAACTGGACGAAGCGGAAGCGGCGCTCAAAGCCGCCGGCTGGGAATCCTCGACCGATGATACCTACGACCAGCGCTACTACCGGGAATGGAGCCACGAACTGCCGCCCATGCGCTTCCCCGGGCATGCGCTGGAAATCGACCTGCATCACACCATCTCGCCGGTCACCAGCCGCATCCGCGTCGATGACACGCTGATGTTCGAGGGCGTGCGCGACCTGGCTGGCACCGGACGCTTCGCCGTGCTGCATCCTTGCGACCAGATCGTCCATGCCGCCATACACCTGTTCCAGGATTCCGAACTGGCCAATCGCCTGCGCGACCTGGTCGACATCGACGGCCTGATCCGCTCGGCCATGCGTGGCGAGGCGGATTGGCGGGAACTGCTGAGTCGGGGCGAACGCCATGGCGCCGGCGATGTGCTCTGGTACGCGCTGCATTATTGCCGGACCTGGCTGGGCACGCCCGTGCCGCCGGACGTCGCGCCCAGGCCGCCCGCTGCATGGCGCCGGCATCTGCTGGACGGGATATTCAGCCGCGCCTCGCTGCCCGGGCTGCCCGATGCCGGCGGCTTCGGGCGCGGGCTGGCCTTGCGTCTGGGCACGCTTCGCTACCACTGGCTGCGCATGCCGCCGGGCCTGCTGCTGCGCCATGGCCTGGCCAAGGCCTGGCGCGCCACCGGACGATCCGCCGCCACGGATTGAGGGCCGGTCGGCTACAATCCGGCCATTCAAATGTACTGTTCGAAGGAGCCGTCGTGAAGCCAGTTGTCGCCGTCTGCGGGTTGGGTTATGTCGGTCTGCCGCTTGCCGTCGAGTTCGGCAAGCAGTACGAGACCATCGGTTTCGATCTCTCCGAAATGAAGATCGCCAGCTACAAGCAGTTCGTCGATCCGACCGGCGAGGTCGCGACCGAGGAACTCAAGGCGGCCAAGGGGCTTTCGGTGTCGACGGACGCCTCGACGCTGGCCAGGGCCGATTTCATCATCATCGCCGTGCCGACGCCGGTGGACGAAGGCCATGTCCCGGACTTTTCGCCGCTGGTGGGCGCGTCTACCCTCGTCGGCCGGCACATGAAGAAGGGCGCGATCGTGGTGTACGAATCCACGGTCTATCCCGGCGCCACCGAGGAAGTCTGCATCCCGCTGCTGGAAAAGCACTCCGGCATGAAGTGGCTGAAGGATTTCCACGTCGGCTACTCGCCGGAGCGGGTCAATCCCGGCGACAAGGAGCGCACGATCACCAGGATCGTCAAGGTGGTGTCCGGCGACGACGCGGCGACGCTCGACACCGTCGCCCAGGTCTATGGCTCCGTCATCACCGCCGGCGTGCACCGCGCCAGTTCGATCAAGGTCGCCGAGGCGGCCAAGGTCATCGAGAACACCCAGCGCGACCTCAACATCGCCCTGATGAACGAGCTATCGATCATCTTCGGCCGCATCGGCATCGACACGCTGGAAGTCCTGCAGGCGGCGGGCACCAAGTGGAACTTCCTGCCGTTCCGCCCGGGGCTGGTCGGCGGCCACTGCATCGGCGTCGATCCCTACTACCTGACGCACAAGGCCGAGATGCTCGGCTACCACCCGCAGGTCATCCTCGCCGGCCGGCGCATCAACGACGGCATGGCCGCCTACGTGGCGCAGCAGACCGTCAAGCAGCTGATCCGCGGCGGAAGCGCGGTCAAGGGCGCCAGGGTCATCGTGCTCGGCCTGACCTTCAAGGAAAACTGCCCCGACCTGAGGAATTCCAAGGTGGCGGACCTGGTGCGCGAACTCCGCGACTTCGGCTGCGAAGTGGCGGTGCACGACCCGATCGCCGAGTCGGCCGAGGCCGAGCATGAATACGGCATCGCGCTGACGGCGTGGGACATGCTGCCCGCCCGGGCCGACGCCATCGTCGCGGCGGTGTCGCATCGCGAATACCTGGCGATGCCGGCGGGCGACATCCTCGGTCTGCTCAGGCCGGGCGGCGTGTTCGTCGACGTCAAGTCCGCCTACGACCCCGCTGCCATCCGCCAGGCCGGTTTCGTGCTCTGGCGCCCCTGATGGCGGCGTACGACGAACTGCGCGAGCGCCTCCGCGGCGAGCCGCGCACCTGGCTGGTGACGGGCGTCGCCGGCTTCATCGGCAGCAACCTGCTGGAGACCCTGCTCGGGCTGGAGCAGCGCGTGGTCGGGCTGGACAACTTCGCCACCGGCCATCGCCACAACCTCGCCCAAGTGCAGGCCCTGGTCGCACCGGAACAATGGCGGCGCTTCCGCTTCATCGAGGGCGACATCCGCCAGCTCGATCACTGTCGCGCGGCCTGCGCGGACGTCGATTACGTGCTGCACCAGGCGGCGCTCGGTTCGGTGCCGCGCTCGATCGAGGACCCGATCGCCACCAATGCCGCCAACATCGACGGTTTCCTCCACATGCTGGTGGCGGCGCGCGATGCCGGTGTCAAGCGCTTCGTCTATGCCGCCTCGAGTTCCACCTACGGCGACCATCCCGGCCTGCCGAAGGTGGAGGACCGCATCGGCAAGCCGCTGTCGCCCTATGCCGTGACCAAGCTGGTCAACGAGCAGTATGCCGATGTCTTCGCGCGGGCCTACGGCTTCCGCACCATCGGCCTGCGTTACTTCAACATCTTCGGGCCGCGCCAGGATCCGAACGGCGCCTATGCCGCCGTGGTGCCGAAATGGACGGCGGCCATGATGGCGGGCGAGGCGGTGTGGATCAACGGCGACGGCGAGACCAGCCGCGATTTCTGCCATATCGCCAACGCCGTGCAGGCCAATCTGCTGGCGGCGACGGCCACCAGCGACGAGGCGACCAACCAGGTCTATAACGTCGCGGTCGGCGACCGCACCACGCTGAACGATCTGTTCGAGACGATACGCGGATTGCTGGCGCCCCGTTTCCCCCATCTGAAGGACTTCAAGCCGAGCTATCGCGATTTCCGCGCCGGCGACGTGCGCCATTCGCTCGCCGACATCGCGAAGGCGCGCACGTTGCTGGGTTACCAGCCCAGCCACCGGATCGGCGACGGCCTGCGCGAGGCGATGGACTGGTACGTCGCCAATGTCGGCGGCGGGCGGTAGGCGCGCCCGCGGCGCGGCGTGCCGCCACGGCTGACTTTGCCGGCCGCGCCCTCAGGCGGCGAGACTGCCCTTGCGGTACGGCGCGATGACCTGGAGGATTTGGGCGAAGACTTTCGGTGTGCCGCAGACGATGTTGCCGGTTTTCAGGTAATCGGCTTCGCCGGCCAGATCGCCGACCAGGCCGCCGGCTTCGGATATCAGCAAGGCGCCGGCCGCCATGTCCCAGGGCGACAGCCCGAATTCCCAGAAGCCGTCGAGCCGGCCGCAGGCGACGTAGGCGAGGTCGAGCGAGGCGGCGCCGGGCCGGCGCACGCCGGCTGCGCGGCGCGTCATCTCCTTGAAGATGGCCATGTAGGCGTCGACATGCTCGAACATGCGGTAGGGAAAACCGGTGCCGATCAGCGCCTGGTCGAGCTTCGCCTGCTTGGTGACGCGGATGCGCTTGTCGTTGAGGAAGGCGCCGGCGCCCTTGCTGGCCGTGAACAGCTCGTTGCGGCCGGGGTCGTAGACGACCGCGTGGGTCAGCACGCCGCGGTGCGCCATGGCGATCGACACCGCGTACTGCGGGAAACCGTGGATGAAATTGGTGGTGCCGTCGAGCGGATCGATGATCCACTGGTATTCGCTGTCCGCCAGGCCGGACTGGCCGGTTTCCTCCGCTAGAATCGCGTGCTTTGGATAGGTTTCGCGCAGGGTTTCGATGATGGCGGCTTCGGCGACCTTGTCCACTTCGGTGACGAAGTCGTTCTGCTGTTTGACGCCGACGGCGATTTGGCCAAGGTCGAGGCTGGCGCGGTTGATGATCTTGCCGGCGCGCAGCGCGGCCTTGACGGCGATGTTGAGCGTGGGATGCATGGTTGAATTTTAATATGAACGTCACGCCCACGCTCGACCGCATCCGCATTGTTCTTTCCCATCCCAGCCATCCCGGCAACATCGGCGCGGCGGCGCGGGCCATGAAGACCATGGGGCTCTCGCGCCTCTATCTGGTCAATCCGAAAGCCTTTCCCGATCCGCAGGCCGTGGCGATGGCCACGGGGGCGGACGACGTGCTGGCCAAGGCGATCGTATGCGCGAGCCTGGCCGAGGCGCTGGCCGGCACCGTCGCCGCCACCGCGCTGACCGGCCGGCGGCGCGAACTGGCGACCGAGCCGAGCTGGGCGCGCGATGCCGCGGCCGAACTGGTCGCGACGGCGGCGACGGGCGAGGTCGCGCTGGTGTTCGGCAACGAAACCGCCGGACTGTCGAACCAGGAGCTGGCGCAGTGCAGGAACTGGGCGCTGATTCCGACCAGCGCCGAATACCGGTCGCTCAACCTGGCGCAGGCGGTGCAGATACTCTGCTACGAGTTGCGCCTGGCCGCGGTCGACGTCGGCGCGCCGCCGAAAGTCAGCGATGGCGGCACGCCGGCCAGCCACGAGGAGGTCGAGGCGCTGCTCGCCCACCTGGAGCGCGCGGCCATCGGCAGCGGCTTTCTCGACCCGGCGCGGCCGAAACGCCTGATGCCGCGGCTGCGGCGCATGTTCTCGCGCGCCGGCCTGGAACGCGAGGAAATCGCCATCCTGCGCGGCATGTTGTCGTCATGGGAAAAATAAGTTGACCGCGTGGGTCGGGTTTTTTAATATTTGAGCAAGTTCTAATGGTATTCGCCCATGTTCGCGCGTTTTCGTGAAGACATTGCCTGTGTGTTCGAGCGTGACCCGGCCGCGCGCACGACCTGGGAAGTGCTGACCTGCTATCCGGGCTTCCATGCGCTGACCCTGCATCGATTCTCCCATTGGCTGTGGGGCCATCGGCTGCGCTGGCTGGCGCGGCTTTCCTCCCATCTGGGACGCTGGCTGACGGGCATCGAGATCCACCCGGGCGCGACCATCGGCCGCCGTGTCTTCATCGACCATGGCATGGGCGTGGTCATCGGCGAAACCGCCGAAATCTCCGACGAGTGCACGCTTTATCACGGCGTGACGCTGGGCGGGACCTCGTGGAACAAGGGCAAGCGGCATCCGACGCTGCGCACCGGCGTGGTGGTGGGCGCGGGGGCCAAGGTGCTCGGTCCCATCACGGTCGGCGAGGGCGCCAAGGTCGGCTCGAACGCGGTGGTGGTGCGCGACGTGCCGCCGGGCGCGACGGCGGTCGGCATTCCGGCGCGCATCGTCGAACCCGGCCGCGACGAGGCCCGGCAGGAAAAGGCGGCGGCGATGGGCTTTTCCGCCTACGCCGTCACCCGGGGCGACGACGATCCGGTGGCGCTGGCCATCCACGGCCTGCTCGACCATGCCGTCGAGACCGACCGCCGCATCGAAGTGCTGCTGCACTACATCGAGCGTTGCGGCGTCTCGCTGGAGGACGATGTCGCCACGGCGGACAAGTTCGACCCGAAATACCTGTCGAAAATAGTTGACTAATCGACGGATTCCCCAATATAGTTGATAAAGGCGGTCGGGTATTTGCCGCTTCCATCAACGAGAGACAGAGGTAGCCCATGAGACTGACGACCAAAGGACGTTTCGCGGTGACGGCGATGATCGATCTCGCACTGCGGCAACACACCGGCCCCGTGACCCTCGCCGGCATCGCCGACCGGCAACGCATCTCCTTGTCTTACCTGGAGCAACTGTTCGGCAAGCTGCGCCGCAACCATCTCGTGGCCAGCGTGCGCGGCCCGGGCGGCGGCTATTGCCTGGCCAAGCCGATGCCCCAGGTCTCGGTGGCCGACATCATCCAGGCGGTGGACGAGACCCTCGACGCGACGCAATGCGGCGGCAAGGGAGATTGCCACGACGACCATCCCTGCATGACCCACAATCTGTGGACCAGCCTGAACCACAAGATGTTCGACTACCTGCGCTCGGTCAGCCTGCAAGATCTGGTCGACCAGCAGAAGAACAATGCCGCCTGCATCGCCGCGATCAGCGAGGAAACCCCGACGCGCCGGCCGATCCGGCGCATTCCGGTCGCCGTGAGCGCGTAGGCGGAGGCAGCCCCGTGTTCGCCCCGGCCTATCTCGATCACAACGCCACGACGCCCGTCGATCCGCGGGTGCTGGAGGCCATGCTGCCCTGGTTCGCCGAGCGGCACGGCAACGCCTCCAGCCGCCACGAATACGGCCGGGCGGCGCGCGCGGCGATCGACGAGGCGCGGGCCAAGGTGGCGGCGGCCGCGGGCGCGCACCCGACCGAAGTGGTGTTCACCAGCGGCGGCTCGGAGGCCAACAACCTGTTCGTCAAGGGTGCGGCGGCGAAGTTGAAGCCGGGCCTGGTCGCGGTTTCGGCCGTCGAACACCCGAGCGTGCGCGAGCCGGCGCGCTCGCTGGAAAGTCAGTCGTGGCGATACGCCGAAATCGGCGTCGATGCCGATGGCCGCGTGGTCCAGGAAAGCTACGCGGCCTTGCTGGCGGCGCGGCCGGCCCTGGTCTCGGTGATGCTCGCCAACAACGAGACGGGCGTCGTCCAGGATGTCGGCGGGCTGGCCGAGCAGGCCAGGCCGGCGCGGGCGTGGTTCCATGCCGACGCCGTGCAGGCGCTGGGCAGGATCGACCTCGATTTCCGCGCGCTCAACGCCCGCGGCGTCCATGCGCTGACCCTGTCGGCGCACAAACTCGGCGGCCCCAAGGGTGCCGGCGCCCTGATCGTCGACAAGCGCGTCGATCTGGCGCCGCTCGTCGCGGGCGGCGGCCAGGAACGCGGCCTGCGTTCGGGGACAGAGAACGTGCCGGCCATCGTCGGCTTCGGCGCGGCCTGCGAATTGGCATGCGCGGAAAAGTCAGCCGTGGCGACACGCCACCTCGCGCTGCGCCGCGGGCTCGAAATGGGCCTGGCGGGGCAGGGCGCGACGATCTTCGGCCTGGGTGCCGAGCGCCTGCCCAACACGGTCTATTTCGCGCTGCCGGGCATCGACGGCGAGACGCTGGTGGGCAAGCTCGACCGGGCGGGGTTTGCGGTGGCCAGCGGCGCCGCCTGCGCGAGCGCCAAGATCGAACCTTCGCATGTATTGATGGCGATGGGCGTCGCCCCTGAACTGGCCCGCGGCGCGGTGCGCGTCAGCCTCGGCCGCGACACGACGGAACAGCAGACGAGAGATTTTCTGTTCGCCCTCGCCGAGACGGTTTTTCAATTGAGAAGGTTGGCCGCCCTCACGGGCTGAGCCGGCCAAGGAGATGATCCGATGTTGAAGCTGCCCATCTATCTCGACTACTCGGCGACCACACCCGTGGACCCGCGGGTGGCGCAGAAGATGATTCCCTACCTGACCGAGCATTTCGGCAATCCGGCCTCGCGTTCCCACCCGTTCGGCTGGGAAGCCGAGGCGGCGGTCGAGAATGCCCGCGAGGAAGTCGCCAGGCTGGTCAATGCCGACCCGAAGGAAATCGTCTGGACCTCGGGCGCCACCGAATCGAACAACCTGGCGATCAAGGGCGCCGGCTTCTTCTACGCGGGCACCAAGGGCAGGCATATCGTCACCGTCGCCACCGAGCACAAGGCCGTGCTCGACACCTGCAAGGAAATGGAGCGCCAGGGCTTCGAGGTGACTTACCTCGAACCGCGGGAGAACGGCCTGATCACCGTCGAGCAGTTCAAGGCGGCGCTGCGCAAGGACACCGTGGTCGCCTCGGTGATGGCGGTGAACAACGAGATCGGCGTCATCCAGCCGATCGCCGAACTGGGCGAGGCATGCCGCGCCAACGGCACCATCTTCCACGTCGATGCGGCGCAGGCGACCGGCAAGATGCCCATCGACCTGGCCAGGCTCAAGGTCGACCTGATGTCCTTCTCGGCGCACAAGACCTACGGCCCCAAGGGCATCGGCGCGCTGTATGTCCGGCGCAAGCCGCGTATCCGCCTCGAGGCGCAGATGCACGGCGGCGGCCACGAGCGCGGCATGCGCTCCGGCACGCTGGCGCCGCACCAGATCGCCGGCATGGGTGAGGCCTTCCGCATCGCCCGCGAGGAAATGGCGACCGAGAACGAGCGCATCCGCATGCTGCGCGACCGTCTGCTCAAGGGCCTGATGGATATCGAGGAGGTGTTCGTGAACGGCGACCTGGAGCAGCGCGTGCCGCACAACCTCAACATCAGCTTCGCCTACGTCGAGGGCGAATCGCTGATGATGGCGATCAAGGATATCGCCGTCTCGTCCGGTTCGGCCTGCACGTCCGCCTCGCTGGAGCCTTCCTACGTGCTGCGCGCGCTGGGCCGCTCCGACGAGCTGGCGCACAGTTCGATCCGCTTCACGCTCGGTCGTTTCACGACCGAGGAGGAAATCGACTACACGATCAAGCTGCTGCACGAGAAGATCGCCAAGCTGCGCGAGCTGTCGCCGCTGTGGGAAATGTACAAGGACGGCGTCGACCTCAATAGCGTGCAGTGGGCGGCACATTAAGGAGAGCACCATGTCATACAGCACCAAGGTCATCGACCACTACGAGAACCCCCGCAACGTCGGCTCCTTCACCAAGGATGACGAGGGCGTCGGCACCGGCATGGTCGGCGCGCCGGCCTGCGGCGACGTCATGAAGCTGCAAATCAAGGTCGGCAAGGACGGCGTCATCGAGGACGCCAAGTTCAAGACCTACGGCTGCGGCTCGGCGATCGCCTCGTCGTCGCTGGTCACGGAATGGGTCAAGGGCAAGACGGTCGATCAGGCGCTCGACATCAAGAACACCCAGATCGCCGAGGAACTGGCGCTGCCGCCGGTGAAGATACACTGTTCGATCCTGGCCGAGGACGCCATCAAGGCCGCCGTCGCCGACTACAAGAAGAAGCAGGGGGCCTGATCATGAGCGTCACGCTTTCCGAACGCGCCGCCGAACACGTCGCCCGGTTCATCGCCAAGCGCGGCAAGGGCATCGGCATCCGCCTCGGCGTCAAGACCTCGGGCTGCTCGGGCATGGCCTACAAGCTCGAGTTCGCCGACGCCGCCGACGCCGAGGACATCGTCTTCGATAGCCGCGGCCTCAAGGTCCTGGTCGATCCGAAGAGCCTGCCCTACATCGACGGCACCGAGCTCGACTACGCCAAGGAAGGGCTGAACGAAGGTTTCAAGTTCAACAACCCGAACGTGAAGGACCAGTGCGGCTGCGGTGAGTCGTTCAACGTGTAATGGATTTCAACCACGATCACTTCGCCCTGTTTGGGCTGCCGCGCAGGCAGACGCTCGACGAACTGGTGTTGGAGGAACACTACCGGGACATCCAGGCGCAGGTCCATCCCGACAAGCACGCGCATCTTCCCGACGCCGACCGGCGGCGGGCCATGCAATGGGCGACACGGGTCAATGAAGCCTATCTGACGCTCAAGAGTCCGCTCAGGCGCGCCGAGTACCTGCTGCGCCTGCTGGGCCACGATCCCCAGGTCGAGCACAACACGGCGATGCCGGCCGACTTCCTCATGCACCAGATGGAACTGCGCGAGGCGGTCGAGGAAGCCCGGCAGGGCGGCGACGGCGACGCGCTGGACCACATGCATCGCCGGATCAAGAAGGAAATGCGGACACAGCACGAGTCGCTCGCCGACGCGCTGGACCGGCGGAACGACCATGCGCGCGGCGCCGAGATCGTGCGCCAGCTGATGTTCCAGGAAAAACTGCTCCACGAAATCGACGAAGCCCTCGAAGCGCTCGAGGCATAGGGACACCCCAATGGCATTGCTGCAAATTTCGGAACCGGGCGAATCGACCGCGCCCCACGAGCACCGGCTCGCGGTCGGCATCGACCTCGGCACCACCAATTCGCTGGTCGCCACCGTGCGCAGCGGCCAGACGGTGGTGCTCAACGACGAGCTCGGCCGCCCGCTGCTGCCCTCGGTCGTGCATTACGGCGCCGACGGCCACCTCGAAGTCGGCTTCGAGGCCCAGGCCAGGCAGTCGCTCGATCCGCGCAACACCATCGTCTCGGTCAAGCGTTTCATGGGCCGCGGCCGGCGCGACATCGCCCACATCGAGACCATGCCCTATGACTTCGCCGGTAACGAAAATGCGGCGGAAGGCATGGTCAAGCTGCGCACCGCGCAGGGCGTCAAGTCGCCCGTCGAGGTTTCGGCCGAGATACTCAAGAGCCTGCGTGTCCGCGCGGAGGCATCGCTCGGCGGCCAGCTTGCCGGCGCGGTCATCACCGTGCCGGCCTACTTCGACGACGCGCAGCGCCAGGCCACCAAGGACGCCGCGCGGCTGGCCGGTCTCAATGTGCTGCGCCTGCTCAACGAACCGACCGCGGCGGCCATCGCCTATGGCCTCGACAACGGCGCCGAGGGCATCTACGCCGTCTATGACCTGGGCGGCGGCACCTTCGATATCTCGATTCTCAAGCTGGCCAAGGGCGTGTTCCAGGTGCTGGCCACCGGCGGCGATTCGGCGCTGGGCGGCGACGATTTCGATCATCGCGTGTTCTGCTGGATCATCGAGGCGGCGAAGCTTTCTCCCGTTTCGCCGCATGACGCGCGGCTGTTGCAGATGCGTGCCCGCGAAGCCAAGGAATACCTGACGGTGCATGGCGAGGCGCCGATCACCGCCAAGCTGTCGACCGGCGAGTTCGTCGACGTCAAGCTCACGTCGGAAATCTTCACCGAGATCACCCGGACGCTGGTGCAAAAGACGCTCGGCCCGACGCGCAAGGCCCTGCGCGACGCCGGCCTGTCGCCGGACGAAGTGAAGGGCGTGGTGATGGTCGGCGGCGCCACGCGCATGCCGCAGATCCAGAAGTCCGTCGGCGAGTACTTCGGCCGCGAGCCGCTCAACAACCTCGATCCGGACCGGGTGGTGGCGCTCGGCGCCGCCATCCAGGCCAACCTGCTGGCGGGCAACCGCGCCGCCGGCGACGACTGGCTGCTGCTCGACGTGATTCCGCTCTCGCTGGGCATCGAGACCATGGGCGGACTCACCGAAAAAATCATCCCACGCAACTCGACGATTCCGGTCGCGCGGGCGCAGGAATTCACGACGTTCAAGGATGGCCAGACCGCCATGGCGCTGCATGTCGTCCAGGGCGAGCGGGAACTGGTCTCCGACTGCCGCAGCCTGGCGCGCTTCGAACTGCGCGGCATTCCGCCGATGGTGGCCGGCGCGGCGCGCATCCGCGTCACCTTTCAGGTCGATGCCGACGGCCTGCTGTCGGTGACGGCGCGCGAGCAGACGACCGGCCACGAGTCGCGCATCGAGGTGAAACCCTCCTACGGCCTGACCGATGACGAAGTCGCCGCCATGCTCAAAGACGGTTTTTCCCACGCCACCGACGACGCCTTCCGGCGCGCGCTGCGCGAGGCGCAGGTCGAGGCGCAGCGGCTCATCGAGGCCGTGCAATCGGCGCTCAAGGAGGACGCGCAGCTGCTGTCCATGCTGGAGCGTGCGCATGTGGATGCCTGTGTCGCCAAGCTCCAGGCGGTGATGATGGGCGACGACCGCCGCGCCATCGATGGCGCGATGGATGCGCTCAGCAAGGGAACCGCGGAATTCGCCGCGCGGCGCATGAACCAGAGCGTGCAGCGCGCGCTCTCGGGCAGGAAAATCTCGGAGCTGGAATCGTGACGCAAATCATCGTCCTGCCGCATTGGGAGCTTTGCCCGGAGGGCAGCGTCATCGACGTGCCGCCCGGCACCTCGATCTGCGACGGGCTGCTGGACAACGGCATCGACATCGAGCACGCCTGCGAAAAATCCTGCGCCTGCACCACCTGCCACGTCGTGATCCGCGAGGGCTATGATTCGCTCGATGCGGCCGAGGAAACCGAGGAAGACCTGCTCGACAAGGCCTGGGGCCTGGAGCCGACATCGCGGCTGTCATGCCAGGCCGTCGTCGGCGAGACGCCGCTGACCATCGAGATTCCGAAATACACGATCAACATGGCGAAGGAGGGCAAGCGATGAAATGGACGGACGTCAACGACATCGCCATCGAACTGGCCGATACACGGCCGGACACCGATCCGACCCGCGTCAACTTCGTCGATCTGATGAACTGGGTCGTGGCGCTGCCCGGCTTCGACGACGATCCCAAGCACTGCGGCGAGAAGATACTGGAAGCGATCCAGCAGGCCTGGATCGACGAGGTCGAGTGAGATGAAACGCGCCGGGCGGGCCGCGATCATCGCGCTGCTCGCCGGCCTGGCCGGCGTTGCATTCGCGGATGGCAAGCCCGTCGGCATCACGGCCGACCAGCCCTACCTGGACGTCATCCACGACGGCAGGCTGTTCCGCATCCGGCGCGACCCCGACAACGACGCCGAGATCGGCCCCGACTACGCGCGCACCTCGCGGCCCTGCCCGCCTTACTGCATCCAGCCGATGGAGGTGGCGCCGGGCGTCGAGACCATCGGCGAACTGGAACTGCTCGAATACCTCACGCGCATCACCCGCCGCGACGCCGGCGTCATGGTCATCGACTCGCGCGAGGAGGACTGGCTCGTGCGCTCCGGCATCATTCCGGGCGCGATCCATCTTCCCTGGCAGAAGCTGCACCCCGCGCATGCCGAACCCCAGGCCATCGCCGAGATCATGGAGCTCCAGTTCGGCGCCGCGCGCACGGGGCCCATGTGGAACTTCGAGAACGCCAGGACGCTGGTGTTCTACTGCAACGGCGTCTGGTGCGGCCAGTCGCCGACCAACATCAGGCAGCTGCTCGCGGCCGGCTATCCGCCGCACAAGCTCAAGTGGTACCGGGGCGGCATGCAGTCCTGGAAGAGCCTTGGCCTCGCCACCGCGCCCTTCAAGAAGAAGCCTTGATTCCGGTGCTCGTCGATAGCCACTGCCATCTCGACGCCGCCGAGTTCGACGACGACCGCGATGCGGTGGCGGAGCGGGCGCGGTCCGCCGGCGTCGGCTTCATCGTGGTGCCGGCCGTGGAGCGCGCCAACTTCGGCGCCGTCGCCAGCGTCTGCCGCGAATTTCCCGGCTGCCGGCCGGCTTACGGCATCCATCCGATGTACGTCGACCGGGCGCGGCCCGAGGATCTCGAAGCCTTGCGCGAGACATTGAGGCGCGAGCCGGCTGTCGCCGTGGGCGAAATCGGGCTGGATTTCTTCGTCGAGCCGCGCAATGAGCAAAGTCAGCGGTGGTGGTACGCCGAGCAGTTGAAGATCGCGCGCGACTTCGAGCTTCCCGTGCTGCTTCATGTGCGGCGCGCCGTCGATGCGATCCTCAAGGGTTTGCGCGACATCCACGCACCCGGCGCGATGGGCGCAATGGGTGGAATAGCCCATGCCTTCAACGGCAGCCGGCAGCAGGCCGAGGAATTCATCAGGCTCGGCTTCAAGCTCGGCTTCGGCGGCGCCATGACACACCCGCGCGCGACAAGGCTGCGCGAACTGGCGGCGACGCTGCCGCTCGACAGCATCGTCCTCGAAACGGATGCACCCGACATCCCGCCGGAATGGCTCGGCAGGAACCGCAACGAGCCGGCGCAACTGCCGCGCATCGCCGCCGTGCTGGCCGAGCTGCGCGGCATGGATGTGCGCGATGTCGTCGCCGCCACGACGGCCAACGCCATTGGCGTGCTGCCACGGCTGACTTTGCGCGCAGCCTGAGCAAAGCCGCGCCGGCATCGGGTATCCTTGCGCCCGATGCTCGCCTATATCGTCCGTCGCCTGCTCTACGCCGTCCCGATCCTGATCGGCGTCAATCTGATCACCTTCGCGCTGTTCTTCGTCGTCAATAGTCCGGACGACATGGCGCGCATGCAGCTTGGCGTCAAGCGCGTCACGCCCGAGGCCATCGAGAAGTGGAAGGCGGAGCGCGGCTACGACAGGCCGCTGTTCTGGAACGGCGGCGCGGAGGGCCTCGGCAAGGCGACGCAGACCATCTTCTTCGCCAAGTCGGTGCGCATGTTCGCCTTCGATTTTGGCCGCGCCGACGACGGCCGCGACATCGCCCGCGAGATCCGCACGCGCATGGGACCGTCGCTGGCCGTCGCCGTGCCCGTCTTCCTGCTCGGCCTGTTCGTGACCATCTCCTTCGCGCTGCTGCTGGTCTATTTCCGCGCCAGCTACCTCGACACGGCCGGCGTCGTGCTCTGCGTGGCCATGATGTCGATCTCGGGACTCTTCTACATCATCGGCGGCCAGTGGCTGGTCAGCAAGGTCTGGCACCTGGTGCCGATCTCCGGCTATTCCGACGGGCTCACCGCCGGCAAGTTCCTCGTCCTGCCGGTGATCGTCGCGGTCATCGGCGGCATCGGCTCCGGCACGCGCTGGTACCGCACCATCTTCCTCGAGGAGATCGGCAAGGACTACGTCCGTACCGCGCGCGCCAAGGGGCTGTCCGAGCGCCTCGTGCTGTTCAGGCACGTGCTGCGAAACGCCATGATTCCCATTCTCACGGGCGTGGTGGTGGTCATCCCGACGCTGTTCATGGGCAGCCTGCTGATCGAGTCCTTCTTCGGCATTCCGGGCCTGGGCAGCTACACCATCGACGCCATCAACGCCCAGGACTTCGCCGTCGTGCGGTCGATGGTGTTCATCGGATCGCTCCTCTACATCGTCGGCCTGTTGCTGACCGACATTTCCTACACCCTGGTCGATCCGAGGATACGGTTTCAATGAAGCCCGTCATCCTCTGGTCCGACGCGCTGTTCTTCCTGCTGATCGCCGCGACGCTCGGCGGGGCATGGTGGGCACGCCGGCAGGATCATGTGCGCGCGGCCTGGTCCCGCGTCTGGGCGAGCCGCCGGGCGCGCGTCGCCGCCGCGGTGCTGGCGGTGTTCTTCGCCATCGGCTTCGTCGATTCGCTGCACTACCGGCCGCAACTGCCGGCGGAAACGGGCAAGCCGCCAGCCTATTCGGTGGAAGTGCTGTCGGCGCTCGACGCGCTGCTGCTGCCGCTGAAAACCCGCACCGAGAAGACCTACTCGGAACCGCTGGCCACGCACCTTTTCGCCAAGGAGACGATCGAGGAAGGCGGCCGCGATTTCCCCGCGCTCAAACATCCGGGCACGCACCTGTTCGGCACCGACAAGGTGGGCCAGGACGTGCTCTATCTCACGCTCAAGAGCATCCGCACGGGTCTCCTGATCGGCACGCTGACCACGCTGATCATGCTGCCGGCGGCCGTGCTGCTCGGCATCGTCGCCGGCTACGTCGGCGGCTGGGTGGATGACGTGATCCAGTATCTCTACACGACGCTGAATTCCATTCCCGGCGTGCTGCTGATCGCCGCCGCAGTGCTGATGATGCAGGTGATCATCGACACCCACCCGGAATGGTTCGCCACCGCGGCCGAGCGCGCCGACGCGCGGCTTCTCGCCTTGTGCGCCATTCTCGGCGTCACCAGCTGGACCGGGCTGTGCCGGCTGCTGCGCGGCGAGACGCTCAAGCTCCGGGAGATGGAGTACGTGCAGGCGGCGCGGGCCTTCGGCGTCGGGCCGCTGGCCATCATGCTGCGGCACATCCTGCCCAACGTCATGCACATCGTCCTGATCGCCATCGTCATGGACTTTTCGGGACTCGTGCTCGCCGAGGCCGTGCTCTCCTACGTCGGCATCGGCGTCGACCCCAGCACGATCAGCTTCGGCACCATGATCAACGCGGCGCGGCTCGAACTGGCGCGCGAACCCATGGTCTGGTGGTCGCTGGCAGCGGCCTTTGTCTTCATGTTCGTGCTCGTGCTGGCGGCCAACCTGTTCGCGGACGCGGTGAGCGACGCTTTCGATCCGAGGGCCGCGAAGTG
Organism: uncultured Rhodocyclaceae bacterium; assembly: GCA_964602565.1. Taxonomy (GTDB): domain Bacteria; phylum Pseudomonadota; class Gammaproteobacteria; order Burkholderiales; family Rhodocyclaceae; genus Fen-999. The sequence goes on from CAZRRI010000017.1 coordinate 37,758, forward strand.
AGCCTGCTCGCGGTCCGCGATCTCTCCGTCGCCATCGGCGCGGCGAAGCCGGTCGACGGCGTGTCCTTCGGGATCGAAGCCGGCGAGACCTTCGCGCTGCTCGGCGAATCCGGCTGCGGAAAGTCGATGACGGCGCTGTCGCTGATGCGGCTCCTGCCGCCCGTGGCGCGGATCGTCGGTGGCGAGGCGACATTCGGGGGCCGTGACCTGTTCGCAATTCCCGAATCCGGCATGCGCGAATTGCGCGGCGGCGGCATGGCCATGATCTTCCAGGAGCCGGCGACCAGCCTGAATCCCGTGATGACGGTCGGCCGGCAGATCGCGGAAGTGCTGGATCTGCATGATGGCGATCGCGGCCGTGTCGTCGAGTTGCTCGAGGCCGTGGGCATCCCCGATCCCGAACGCAGGGCGCTCGAATTTCCCTTCCAGCTTTCGGGCGGCATGAAGCAGCGCGCTATGATCGCCATGGCGCTGGCCGGCGATCCGAAGCTGCTGATCGCCGACGAACCGACCACCGCGCTCGACGTCACCATCCAGGCGCAGGTGCTCGACCTGCTGCAAGAGTTGCAGCGGCAGCGCGGCATGGCGCTGCTACTGATTACCCACGACCTCGGCGTCGCGGCGCGCATGGCGGACCGCATCGGCGTCATGCACGCCGGGAAACTCGTCGAGGTGTCGGAAAAGCGCGCGTTCTTCGCCGGTCCGTCCCATCCGTATTCGCGCCGCCTGTTCGAGTCACTGCCGGAGAACCTGGAGAAGACGCCGCCCGCCGGCGAACAGGCGCCGGAATTGCTGGTCGCGGACGATATCGCGGTGCATTTCCCGATCCGGCGGGGGCTTTTCCAGCGCGTCGCCGGTCATGTGCGGGCGGTGGATGGCGTGTCGCTGAAAGTCAGCCGTGGCAGGACGCTGGCCATCGTCGGCGAATCCGGCTGCGGCAAGACCACGGCCGGCAAGGCGATCCTGCAACTCATCAGGCCGACTGCCGGCAAAGTCAGTCTCGACGGCCGCGACCTCACGGAGCTGGCCGCGCGGGACGTGCAGATGGTGTTCCAGGATCCCTTCGGCTCGCTGAATCCGCGGCTGCGCATCGGCGAAATCATCGCCGAGGGCATGCGCACGCTCGGCATCGAAGGCGACGCTGGGCAACTGCTTGAACAGGTCGGGCTGGAGGCGGGGATGACGAACCGTTACCCGCACGAGTTCTCCGGCGGCCAGCGCCAGCGCATCGCCATCGCCCGCGCGCTGGCGGTG
>CAZRRI010000018.1:0-32376 GCA_964602565.1 uncultured Rhodocyclaceae bacterium
CGATCAGTTCGGCGCGGCCCCGCACGGCCGGCGTCATCAGGGGCGCCAGGAAGGCGTAGTGCGTGCAGCCGAGCACGATGCGGTCGACGTCGGCGTCGAGCAGCGGTTGCAATCGGCCGCGCACTTCGGCGGCGAAATCCGGCCCGTCCAGATGCAGGGTTTCCACGCGCGTGGCCCAGCCGGGGCAGGGCACGACGCTGACATGGAGCTTGGCCGCGTGGTCGCGGATCAGCCGCGCCAGGCGCTCGCTGCGGGCGGTGGCCTCGGTGGCGAGGACGGCGATGCGGCCGGTGCGCGTCGTTTGCGCCGCCGGCTTGACGCCGGGCTCGACGCCGACCACGGGCACGCCGGGATGCTGGCGGCGCAGGTCGGCCACGGCGTGGGCGGTGGCGGTGTTGCAGGCGACGACGAGCAGCGTGCAGCCGCGTTCGACCAGGTGGCGGCCGATGGCGAGGACGCGGCCGCGGATGAAGCCGTCGGACTTGTCGCCGTAGGGCACGTGCGCGGTGTCGGCCAGGTAGGTGAGGTCGGCGCGCGGCAGCGCCCGCGCCACCGCCGACAGTACCGAGAGGCCGCCGAGGCCGGAATCGAAGACGCCGATCATGCCGCGATCATTGCGCCGCCCAGCCGATCTCGCCGGCGGTGGCGGCGCCGATCAGCGTCTGGGCGAGCGAGTCGGGAATCTCGGCGCGCGTTTCGCCCAGGGGAATCCGCCCGCCCATGATCTCGGCGAAGGCTTGCGGATGCCGCGGCGACCGTTCGGGGTCGGCGTAGCCGTCGGGGAACAGCGGCAGGCCGCTGGCCGGGTCGTACTTGTCGGTGGCGCCGAGGGTGTGCAGCAGTTCATGGGTGATGATGACGGCATTGGGGCCGGCGAGCGCCCGGCTGGCGTAGGCGTTGATGAGGCCGATCATGCCGCGGTCGATGCCGACCGAATGGGGCAGCGACTCGTGCGTGGCGGGGTCGAAGAAGAGCACGAAGAGCCGCGCCTGCGGCTTCATGCCGGGCACGGCGTCGTTGCGCCAGGCCCAGTAGCGCATGCGCAGGCTCCAGGCCAGGTTTTCGAGGGCGGTGCCGCCGCGCCGGGGCTGCGGCGGCAGTTCGGCCAGTGGCGGCGCGACGGCGATTTCGACCGGCCGGGCGATGTCCCTGCCATGGCGCCGGGCTTCCTCGTCGAAGAAGCGCTCGATGGCGGCGAAGCTGGTCGGCGTCAGGCTGGCGACGTAGCGGGCCGCGGCCGCGCTGCCGTCGCCGTTGATGGGGTAGATGGCGACGCGCAGCGGATCCTGCCAGGACACCGCCCGCGAGCGGGCGAGCCAAGCTTCCTGCGCCACCGTGGCGAGGATGAGCAGCAGCAGGGCGATGCGAAGCGCGCGGAACACCCGGTCAGGCTTTTGCCAGCGGAATCTTGCCGATCTTGATGCGCCATTCGGTGGGGCCGGTGATGTGCACCGCGGACCCGGTGGCATCGACGGCGACCGTCACCGGCATGTCGCGCACCTCGAACTCGTAGATGGCTTCCATGCCGAGGTCGGCGAAGCCGACCACTTTCGCCGACTTGATGGCCTTGGCGACGAGATAGGCGGCGCCGCCGACGGCCATGAGGTAGGCCGAGCGGTTGTCCTTGATGGCCTCGATGGCGGCCGGGCCGCGCTCGGCCTTGCCGACCATGGCGATCAGGCCGGTCTGTTCGAGCATGGCGCGGGTGAATTTGTCCATGCGCGTCGCCGTGGTCGGGCCGGCGGGGCCGACGACTTCGTCGCGCACCGGGTCGACCGGGCCGACGTAATAGATGATGCGATTGGTGAAGTCGACCGGCAGCTTTTCGCCCTTGCCGAGCATGTCGACGATGCGCTTGTGGGCGGCGTCGCGGCCGGTGAGCATCCGGCCGTTGAGCAGCAGTTTCTGGCCCGGCTTCCAGGCCGCCACCTGCTCCCTGGTCAGCGTGTCGAGATCGACGCGCGTGGCCGATTCGAGATCGGGGGTCCAGGTCACGGCCGGCCAGTCGGCCAGGCTGGGCGGCGCGAGCCTGGCCGGGCCGGAGCCGTCGAGATGGAAATGCACGTGGCGGGTGGCCGCGCAGTTGGGAATCAGGGCCACGGGCAGGTTGGCGGCGTGGGTCGGGTAGTCGAGCACCTTGACGTCGAGCACGGTGGTCAGGCCGCCCAGGCCCTGGGCGCCGATGCCGAGCGCATTGACCTTCTCGTACAGTTCCAGGCGCAGTTCCTCGGCGCGGACGAGCTTTTCGCCGCGCGCGGCCTTTTCCTTCAGTTCGTGGATGTCCACCGGCGCCATGATGGCTTCCTTGGCCAGCAGCATGGCCTTTTCCGGCGTGCCGCCGATGCCCAGCCCGAGGATGCCCGGCGGGCACCAGCCGGCGCCCATGGTCGGCACGGTCTTGAGCACCCATTCGACCAGGTCGTCGGAGGGGTTGAGCATGGCGAACTTGGACTTGGCTTCCGAGCCGCCGCCCTTGGCGGCGCAGATGACCTCGACATGGTCGCCGGGCACGATCTCGTAGTGCACGACGGCCGGCGTGTTGTCGCGGGTATTGGCGCGCTTGCCGGCCGGGTCGGCCAGCACCGAGGCGCGCAGCTTGTTGTCGGGGTCGTTGTAGGCGCGCCGCACGCCCTCGTTGACCATCTCCTGCACGCTCATGGTCGCGTCCCAGCGCGTGTTCATGCCGACCTTGAGGAAGACCAGCGCGATGCCGGTGTCCTGGCAGATCGGCCGGTGGCCCTCGGCGCACATGCGCGAGTTGGTCAGGATCTGGGCGATGGCATCCTTCGCCGCCGGCGATTGCTCGCGCTGCCAGGCTTCGCCCAGCGCCTTGATGTAGTCGACGGGATGGTAGTAGCTGATGTACTGGAAGGCGTCGGCGATGGAGGCGATGAAGTCTTCCTGCTTGATGGCTGCGGACATGGCGGAATTCCCTTGCTCGTGGATTCAGTGCTGGCGCTGGTGGTGGCTGATGGCCAGCGTCTGCATCATGATCTTGTCGGTCCAGGCGACGGCCAGGGCCGAGACCAGGAAGGAGGCGTGGATGGCGATCTGGGCGATGATGACCCGGTCTTCCATCTGCGGCGCGTTGATGAAGGTGCGCAGGAGGTGAATGGACGAGATGCTGATCAGCGCCACGGCGAGCTTGACCTTGAGTACGCCGGCATTGACGTGCGACAGCCATTCCGGCTGGTCGGGGTTGCCTTCCAGGTCGAGTTTGGAGACGAAGGTCTCGTAGCCGCCGATGATGACCATGATCAGCAGGTTGGCGATCATGACCACGTCGATCAGGCCCAGCACGATCAGCATCACCTCGACCTCGGTCAGGGAGCCCGTCTTGGTGATGAGATGCATCAGTTCGTGCATGAACTGGTAGACATAGACGCCCTGGGCGAGGATCAGGCCGACGTAGAGCGGGGCCTGTAGCCAGCGGCTCCAGAAGATGAAGTGTTCGAGCGCCTTGATGGTCGTTTTCATGGTTGCGGTCCGGGGGGAAGAGCGGTCGATTCTAGCATCGGCGGGAAACGGAATTCCGTGGTGCAGCAATGGCTTGCGTCGGCCCGGGCGTGAGTAAGAGCGGTGTAAGCCTGCGGGCTTTTAATGGCCTAGAATCGTCTGGCCGGGTGGTTGGCGGCCGGGAATGTCCCCGAAGAACGTCACGCGAGAGGAGAGGAAGAAATGTCTGGAATTGAATCGGTCCTTCAAGAAAACCGCGTTTTCCCCCCATCGGAAGAGACCGTCAAGAATGCCGCCGTTTCCGGCATGGCCGCCTACGAGGCCCTGTGCAAGGAGGCGGACCAGGATTACGCAGGCTTCTGGGCACGTCTGGCGAGGGAAAACCTCGCCTGGAAGCAGCCGTTCACGCAGACGCTCGACGAGTCGAACGCACCTTTCTACAAGTGGTTCGCCGACGGCAAGCTCAACGTTTCGTACAACTGCCTGGACAAGAACGTCGAGGCAGGGCTGGGCGACAAGGTCGCGCTGGTCTTCGAGGCGGACGACGGCACCGTTTCCCGGGTGACCTACCGGGACCTGCTCGGCCGCGTCTGCAAGTTCGCCAACGCGCTCAAGGCGCAGGGCGTCAAGAAGGGCGACCGCGTCCTCATCTATGTCGCCATGTCGGTGGAAGGCATCGTCGCCATGCAGGCCTGCGCCCGCATCGGCGCCATCCATTCGGTGGTGTTCGGCGGCTTTTCCGCCAAGTCGCTCGAGGAGCGCATCCTCGACGCCGGCGCCACCGCCGTGATCACCATGGACGAGCAGTGCCGCGGCGGCAAGAACATTCCGTTGAAGCCGGCGGTCGACGAGGCGCTCAGCCTCGCCACCGGCCACCAGGTAAAGTCAGTCGTGGTGGTGCGCCGCACCGGCGGCCCGTGCAACATGGTCGCCGGCCGCGACGCCTGGTACCACGAGATCGTCGCCGATCAGTCCGACGTCTGCGAGCCGGAATGGGTCGATGCCGAGCATCCGCTGTTCCTGCTCTACACCTCCGGCTCGACCGGCAAGCCGAAGGGCGTCCAGCACAGCTCGGGCGGCTACCTGCTGCTGGCCGTGATGACCATGAAGTGGACCTTCGACATCAAGGCCGACGACGTGTTCTGGTGCACCGCCGACATCGGCTGGGTCACCGGCCACACCTACATCGCCTACGGCCCGCTGGCCTGCGGCGCGACCGAGATCGTCTTCGAATCGGTGCCGACCTATCCGGACGCCGGCCGCTTCTGGAAGATGATCCAGAACCACAAGGTCACCGTCTTCTACACCGCGCCGACGGCGATCCGCTCGCTGATCAAGGCCTCGGAGGCCACGCCGTCCACGCATCCGAAGAACTACAACCTCAGCTCCCTGCGCCTGCTCGGCTCGGTCGGCGAGCCGATCAACCCGGAAGCCTGGATGTGGTACTACAACAATGTCGGCGGCAGCCGCTGCCCCATCCTCGACACCTTCTGGCAGACCGAGACCGGCGGCCACATGATCACGCCGCTGCCGGGCGTCACGCCGCTGGTGCCGGGTTCGTGCACCCTGCCTTTCCCGGGCATCCAGGCCGCCATCGTCGATGAGACGGGCAACGACGTGGAATGGGGCAAGGGCGGCTTCCTGGTGGTCAAGAAGCCCTGGCCGTCGATGATCCGCACCATCTGGGGCGACCCCGAGCGCTTCAAGAAGAGCTATTACCCGGTCGATTTCGGCGGCAAGCTCTATCTCGCCGGCGACGGCGCGGTGCGCGACGCCAAGACCGGCTACTTCACCATCATGGGCCGCATCGACGACGTGCTCAACGTCTCCGGCCACCGCATGGGCACCATGGAAATCGAATCGGCGCTGGTGTCGAACCCGATGGTGGCCGAGGCCGCCGTGGTCGGCCGGCCCGACGACCTGACCGGCGAGGCCATCTGCGCCTTCGTCGTGCTCAAGCAGTCGCGTCCCGCCGGCGACGAGGCCAAAAAGATCGCCGACGAACTGCGCAACTGGGTCGGCAAGGAGATCGGCCCGATCGCCAAGCCCAAGGACATCCGCTTCGGCGAGAACCTGCCGAAGACGCGCTCCGGCAAGATCATGCGCCGGCTGCTGCGTTCGCTGGCCAAGGGCGAGGACATCACGCAGGACGTTTCCACCCTCGAGAACCCGCAGATTCTCGATCAGCTCAAGCAGACTTCCTAAAGTCAGCCGCGGTGGCACGCCGAAAAAAGGGCGCCCGACGATCCCTCGGGCGCCCTTTTCCCTTGGCGCGGTCAGCTGTCGGCGTCGTCGAAGGCGTTGATGTCGAGGCGCCCCTGCTGGAAGCCCGCGAGCAGCGTCCGCAGGTCGTCGGGCAGCGGCACGGCCCGGCCCCGGTCCAGATCCATCGCCACCAGCACCTTGTTGGCGCGCAGGCGCACCTGTCCCTTGTGCGAGCATTCGACCGACAGCTTCAGCGAGCTGCGGCCGAGGCCGTCCAGCCTCAGCGCGAAGGTGATGGTCTCGCCGATCTTCGACGGCGATTCGAACTGGCAATCCAGGCTGACGATCGGAAAACCGAGCCGGTGTTCGGTGATGTAGTGCGCGTAGTCGACGCCGAGGCCGAGATTGAACCAGTCCTCGACCAGGCCGTTGAACATGATGAAGTACTGCGGGTAGAAGACGATGCCGGCCGGGTCGCAGTGCGAGAAGCGAACCAGGCGGTCGCAAAGGAACGTGTTGCCGATGATGCGTGTGGTCATGATGTGACACTCGGGTTGCGGTTGGGAAAACGGCGGATCGCCCGCCCGGCCGGCATCGCGTCAGGCAGGCGGCAAGGTCTCCAGGTCGTCCGGCGAATTGAGGTTGGCGAAGGCGCCGGCGTCGGCGAAATCGACCATCGCGACCGTCGCCGCGGGCAGCGCGCCGTACCAGTCCTGGATGCGGCGGCCGCCGCCGGCAAGGAAGGATTCGAGCTCGGGCAGCAGGTCGCGGCGCATCAGGGCGAAGGTCGGCTGCGGGCCGTCGGCGGTGCGGGCGACGGCGATGCGCGACGGCTGACTTTCCAGCGCCGCGCGCAGGCGGGCGATCAGGTCGGGCGGCAGGAAGGGCGCATCGCAGGGCGCGGTCGCCAGCCAGGGCGTCGCGCACAGGGACAGGCCGGCGTGGATGCCGGCGAGCGGGCCGGCGAAGCCCCCGATGCGATCCGCGACCACCGGATGGCCGAGCGCGGCATAGGCGTCGAGGTTGCGATTGGCATTGACCAGCAGCGCATCGACCTGCGGCGCCAGCCGCTCGATCACCCGCTCGACCAGCCGCCGGCCGTCGAGCGGCTGCAAGCCCTTGTCGACGCCGCCCATGCGGCGGCCCAGGCCGCCGGCCAGGATCAGGCCGGTGATGCGCGAAGTGCCAGACATGGCGCGATTGTCCCACAGCCGGCCGGGGTCGCCATTGCGCTTCGGGCGCGACCACGCCGGGCGTAGAATCGAACATCATGATGCGCACACGCCTGGTTGCACAACGCCTGGCCGCCTTGTTCCTGCTCGGTTGCCTGTTGTTCAATTTCCCGCTGCTGGCGCTGTTCAATCGCGAGGGCGAAGTGCTGGGCATCCCCCTGCTCTACGCCTACATCTTCGGCGCCTGGCTGGCGCTGATCGCGCTGATGGCGCTGGCCGCCGAGCGCGGCGGCCGACCGTAATGCTGCAAGGCTGGGTCGTCGTCGTCGTTTCCTTCGCCTACCTGGGCGTGCTGTTCGCCATCGCCTACTGGGCCGACCGGCGCGCCGACCTCGGCCGCTCGGTGATCGCCAGCCCGACGGTCTATGCGCTGTCGCTGGCGGTTTACTGCACGACCTGGACCTTCTACGGCAGCGTCGGCCGCGCCGCCGCCACCGGCATCGGCTTCCTGCCGATCTACCTCGGCCCGACGCTGATGCTGGCGCTGGGCTGGTTCGTCCTGCGCAAGATGGTGCGGGTGGCCAAGGCCAACCGCATCACCTCGATCGCCGATTTCGTCGCCTCGCGCTACGGCAAGAGCCAGCTGCTGGGCGGGCTGGTCACCGTCATCGCCGTGATCGGCGTCATTCCCTACATCGCCCTGCAACTGAAGGCCGTCTCCAACAGCTTCACCATCCTGATCCATTACCCCGAAATCATCATGCCGGCCAAGGCCGGCGCGGCGCCGCTGCTCCAGGACAGCGCCTTCTACGTCGCCATCATCCTCGCCGTGTTCACCATCCTGTTCGGCACGCGCCACATGGACGCCACCGAGCGCCACGAAGGCATGGTCGCCGCCATCGCCTTCGAGTCGGTGGTCAAGCTGCTGGCCTTCGTCGTCGTCGGCGTCTTCGTCACCTACGGCATTTACGAGGGCTTCGCCGACGTGTTCGACCGGGCGCAGGCGTCGGCGCGCCTCTCGGCGTTGATGACGACGCGCGACAGCGCGGCCGGCTACGGCAGCTGGGCGGCGCTGACCTTCCTGTCGATGCTCTCGGTGCTGCTGCTGCCGCGCCAGTTCCAGATCGCGGTGGTCGAGAACGTGGACGCGAGCCACGTGCGCCGCGCCGTCTGGCTGTTTCCGCTCTATCTGTTCCTGATCAACATCTTCGTGCTGCCGATCGCCATCGGCGGCCTGTTGAGCTTTCCGGCGGGCGTCGACGCCGACACCTTCGTCCTGACGCTGCCGATGGCGCATCACGAACAGACCATCGCCCTGCTGGTGTTCATCGGCGGCCTGTCGGCCGCCACCGGCATGGTCATCGTCGAGACCATCGCCCTGTCCACCATGGTCTGCAACGACTTGGTGATGCCGGCGCTGCTGCGGACGCGGGCGCGCGCGCTGCACGCGCGCCACGATCTTTCCGGCCTGCTGCTCGGCATCCGGCGCTGGGCGATCGGCATCATCGTGCTGCTCGGCTACATCTACTTCCGCGCCGCCGGCGAGGCCTACGCCCTGGTCAGCATCGGCCTGATCTCGTTCGCCGCCGTCGCCCAGTTCGCGCCGGCCGTCATCGGCGGCCTCTACTGGAAGGGCGGCACCCGCGAGGGCGCGCTGGCCGGCCTGCTGGCCGGATTCGCGGTCTGGGCCTACACGCTGCTGCTGCCGTCGTTTGCCAAGTCCGGCTGGCTGCCGGCCGAGTTCATGACCGGCGGCCTGTTCGGCATTGAAGTGCTGCGGCCGCAGCAGTTGTTCGGCCTGCACGGCCTGGACGAGATCACCCACTGCCTGCTGTGGAGCCTGCTGGCCAATGTCGGCGCCTATCTCGGCGTCTCGCTGGCGCGCGTGCCCAACGCCGCCGAGGCGAGCCAGGCGACGCTGTTCGTCGATGCCAAGGAGCGCGACAGCGTGGCCGCCTGGCGCGGCGGCGCCGCCGTGGCCGAACTGTTGCCGCTGGCCAGCCGTTTCCTCGGGCCGGACCGGGCGCGCGAGGCCTTCGAGCGCCATGCGCGCGACCGCGGCCTCGCCCACGTCGACGACCTGCCCGCCGACGCCCGCCTGGCGCAGTTCGCGGAAGGGCTGCTGGCCGGCGCGATCGGTTCCGCCTCGGCGCGGGTGATGGTCGCCTCGCGGGTGCAGGAGGAACTGCTCGGCCTCGACGAAGTGATGAACATCCTCGACGAGGCCTCGCAGGTGCGCGCCTACAGCCGCGAGCTGGAGGAAAAGTCGCTGGAGCTGGAACAGGCCACCGCCGAACTGCGCGCCGCCAACGCCCAGCTGCGCGAACTCGACCGCATGAAGGACGACTTCATTTCGACGGTCAGCCACGAACTGCGCACGCCGCTGACCTCGATCCGCGCCTTCTCCGAAATGCTGCTGGACGATCCCGACATCGACCTCGACGAGCGCAAGCACTTTCTCGGCATCATCGTCGCCGAGGCGGCCCGCTTGAGCCGGCTGATCAATCAGATTCTCGACATGGCCAAGCTCGAGTCCGGCCGCGCCGAGTGGACCACCGAGTCCGTCGACCTGCCCGCCGTGGTCGGCGCGTCGGTCGAATCGCTCGGGCAGATATTCCGCGACAAGGGCGTCGAGGTCGGCGTCGACCTTCCGGCGGGGCCGGTGATGGTGTTCGCCGATCGGGATCGCCTGACCCAGGTCATGATCAACCTGCTGTCGAACGCGCAGAAGTTCGTGCCGGACGAAGGCGGCTGCATCTCGGTGGTCGTGCGCCGGGAGGGCCATACCGTGCTGGTCGCGGTCGGCGACAATGGACCCGGCATCGCGGCGGAAGACCGTGAGCTGGTGTTCGAGAAGTTCCGCCAGGGCGGCAGCGTGCTGACCGACAAGCCCCACGGCACCGGCCTGGGCCTGCCGATCAGCCGGCAGATCATCGAATACTTCGGCGGACGCCTGTGGGTGGAGAGCACGCCGGGCCGGGGCGCCACGTTCCGGTTCATGCTGCCCATCCATGACGAAGGCGCGCCGACGACATAGAATCATTCGAAAGACTGGGAGGAGACCCGCATGGCCAAGAAAGTCTTGATCGTCGATGACGAGCCCAATATCGTGTTGTCATTGGAGTTCCTCATGAAGAAGGCGGGGTTCGAGGTGGCCGTCGCCCGGGACGGCGAGGAGGCGCTGGCGCAGATCGCCGCCTTCGGCCCGGACCTGGTGCTGCTGGACATCATGATGCCGAAGAAATCGGGTTACGAGATCTGCGAGATTCTGCGCGCCGATCCCGCCCGCGCCGGCACCAGGATCGTCATGCTCAGCGCCAAGGGCCGCGACACCGAGGTGGCCAAGGGCATGGCGCTGGGCGCCGATGCCTACGTCACCAAACCCTTCTCCACCAAGGACCTGGTGGCGCAGGTCGCCACGCTGCTGAACGGCTGATGAACGCGCGCATCCGCTTCGCGCTGGCCGTGGTGGTGCTCGGTCTGCTGATGACCGGCCCGTTCGTGCTGACCGGCATCGTTCTGTTCGCCGACGCCCAGGAGGCGGAGCGCCAGGCGCTGATCGACCTGCTGACGCCGCGGCTGCCGCTCGGGGCCTTGATCACCACCTTCGGCTTCATCATCGGCGTCGTCGTGCTGCGCAACCTGTTCCGGCAGTACGTCACCGGCCTGCTCAACATGGCCGAGAAGCTGCGCCTGATGCTCTCGGCCAATCGCCATTTCCGGGTCGAGTCGGAAGGGCCGCCGGAAGTGCGGGCGCTGGCGCAGGCGGCCAATGACCTGGCCCAGCAGCGCGACGAATTGCTGACCGATGTCGAGGCCCAGATCGCCCAGGCCAAGCTGTCGGTCGAGGAGGAGAAGAACCGTCTGGCGGCGCTGATGTCGGAACTGGCGCTGGGGGTGGTGGTGTGCAATCTCGACGGCCGCATCCTGCTGTACAACAACCGCGCCCGCTTGCAGTTCAAGGCGTTGGCGCAAGGGCCGACTTCGGTGGCCGGCGGCGCCTTGATCGGGCTGGGCCGTTCCATCTTCGCCATTCTCGAACGCGGCCAGATCACCCATGCCCTGGAGAACATCCAGCAGCGGCTGCGCAAGGGCAGTTCCGAGCCGGTCGCCAACTTCATCACCACCACGCGCTCCGGCCAGTTGCTGCGCGCGCAGATGGCCCCGGTGATCGGCGCCGCGGGGGCCGACGGCGAGGGCGGCGAGGTCACCGGCTACGTGCTGACCATCGAGAACATCACCCGCAGCTTCGAGCGCGAAACCGAGCGCGACCAGGTCATCCATTCGCTTTCGGACGGCTCGCGGCCGGCGCTGGCCAGCCTGCGCGCCGCGGTGGAAATGCTCAAGGAACATCCGGACATGGATGCGCCGACGCGCGAGCGCTTCGTCGGCGTCATCGAGGAGGAGGCGGGCCGGATGAGCCAGGTGCTCGATCGCACTCTCAACACCTTCGCCGATTCGCTGAAGACGCGCTGGCCACTCGAGGACGTGCTCGGCGTGGACCTGGTGGCGGCGGCCGGCCGGCGCGTGGAGACGCGGCTGAATCTCGCCACCAAGACGGAGGAACTCGACGAGAACCTGTGGATTCGCGTGGACAGCTTTTCGCTGCTCCAGGCCATCACTTTCCTGGCCTCGCGCCTGCAGGATCATTACGAGATCCGCGAACTGCGCTTCCGCCTTTCGGCCGAGGAGCACATGGCCTTCGTCGATCTGATCTGGTCGGGCGTGCCGGTGTCGTCGGAGACGCTCTACACCTGGGAGCTGGAGCCGATGAGCATCGGCGCGGAAACCACCCCGCTGACGCTGCGCGATGTCATCGACCGCCACGGCGGCGAGATCTGGTACCAGCGCGAGAAGGCCGCCCACCGGGCCTTCTTCCGCCTGGTGCTGCCGGTGGCGGCGACGCCCGAGGCGGCGCCCGAGGCGCTGGCCGCCTACCATCAGTCGGCGCGCGGCGAGAGCCGTCCCGAGTACTACGACTTCAACCTGTTCAACTTCCAGGGAGCCGGCATCGACCTCGACCGCCGGCTCGTCGAACTGGCCTATACCGTGTTCGACACCGAGACGACCGGCCTCGAACCTTCCAACGGCGACGAGATCATCCAGGTCGGCGCCGTGCGCATCGTCAATGGCCGCCTGTTGCGGCAGGAAATCTTCGACCAGCTGGTCGATCCGCGCATTCCGTTGAAGCCGGAGGGCATCCCGATCCACGGCATCACCGAGGACATGGTGCGCGGCCAGCCGACCATCGACGCGGTGCTGCCGGCGTTCCACGAGTTTTGCACCGATACCGTGCTGGTGGCGCACAACGCCGCATTCGACATGCGCTTCCTGCAGCTCAAGGAAGACAGCACCGGCGTCAGGTTCCAGCAGCCGGTGCTCGACACGCTGCTGCTCTCGGCGGTCATCCACGCCAATCAGGAATCGCATCGCCTCGAGAGCATCGCCGAGCGGCTGGGCATCAATGTCATCGGCCGGCATACCGCGCTCGGCGACGCCTTCGTCACCGGCGAAGTGTTCCTGAAGATGGTCGGCCTGCTCGCCGACATGGGCATCCATACGCTCCGGCAGGCGCTGGAGGCCGCCCAGAAGACCTACCTGGCGCGCGTCAAGTACTGAGCCGCGAGGCTGGCGCATGAACCCGACTGCCGCCATGATGCCACTTGCCGACGATGTCGCGGCACTGGTGCGGCGCATCGACGCGGCGCCCGACGTGGCGGCGCTGGCCGGCCTGGCGGCGGACATCCGCGGCCTGGCGGTCGGACTGATCGAGCAGGACGCCGGCGCGGGATTCCTGACGCGCGTCGTCTCGGGTCTCAACGAGCGGCTGACGACGCGCGTCATCGCCCTGGTCGCGCCGCGCCATCGACTGCCCGCCGCCGGCTGGTGCTGGCTGACCATGGGCTCGGAGGGACGCGGCGAGCAGACCTTCGTCACCGACCAGGACAACGGCCTGGTGTTCAGCGCCAGCGATCATGCCGAGGCGCGGGTGCTGCGGCCGCTGCTGCTCGGCCTGGCCGGCGAAGTGAACCAGGCGCTGGCGGCCTGCGGCTTTCCGCTCTGCGAAGGCGGCATCATGGCCGGCAACGCGCAGTGGTGCCTGTCGGTCGAGGAATGGCGCCAGCATTTCAGCCGCTGGATACTGACGCCAGAACCGGAGGCCCTGCTCAACGCCACCATTTTCTTCGACCTGCGGCCGCTGTGCGGCGATGTCGGCCTGGCGGCCACCCTGCGCCAGCAATTGCAGCGCCAGGCGCCGCAGGCGGCCGGTTTCCTGTACATGATGGCCGTGAACGCGGTGTCGGTGTCGGCGCCGCTGGGCCGGCTGCGCGATTTCATTGACGCCGACGGCCACAAGGGCCGCGTCGACCTGAAAAAGCATGGTTCGCGACTGTTCGTCGACGCGGCGCGCGTGCTGGCGCTGGCCGCAGGCGTCGCGCCGGTGGCGACGGTCGAGCGGCTGCGGGCGGCGACGCCGGTGCTCGGGCTCAACGCCGGCGATGTCGATGCCGCCATCCTGGCGTTCCGGCATGTTCAGCGCATCCGGCTGCTCGACCAGCATCGCCGCCTGTCGCGCGGCGAGACCGCCGACAACCTGGTGGCGACCGGCAGTCTCAACAGTCTCGACCGCAAGTTCCTCGTCGACAGCCTGAAGGAGGCACGCCGCTTGCAGTTCGTCCTGCGGAAAACCTTCCGCTTGGAAAGCCTATAATCTTTTTGCACCGCAGCATGCGGTGTTTTCTCGACATACGCCCATGACCCGCCAAGCAAGCCTCACCCTGCACAGCCAGCTGGCTGCCTTCGTCCGCAAGAAACCGGTCACCGTCATGCCCGATGCCACCCTGCGCGAGGCGGTGCAGGCGATGTCGGAGCATCGCATCGGTTCGGTGATCGTCGTCGAGCCGATCGGCAGCCGGCCGATCGGCATCTTCACGTTGCGCGACCTGTTGCACAAGGTGGCGGCGAAGCATTGCGATCTCGACCAGATGGTGATGTCGGTGATGAGCGGCAGCGGCCTCCTGACGCTCAACTGGCGCTCGACGATCTACCAGGCGGCCCTGATGATGGCGCGCCATGGCGTTCATCACGTCATCGTCGTCGATGCCTCGGGCCGGCTGGCCGGGATCGTCTCGCAGGAAGACATCTACGAGCTGCAAAGCGGCGGCAGCAAGGCGATCTCGGGCGCCATCCGCGGCGCCCGCGACATGGAGGCCCTGGTGGCGGCGGCGGACGACATCCAGCGCCTGGCCGAGCGCATGCTGGCCGAGGGTTCCGCCGCCGAGCCGCTGACGCAATTGATTTCGTCGCTGAACGATCACCTGACGGTGCGCCTCATCGAGCTCACCCAGCAGGACTTCGAGCTGCCGAAAGTCGCCTGGAGCTGGCTGTCCTTCGGTTCGGAGGGCCGCTTCGAGCAGACGCTGTCCACCGACCAGGACAACGGCCTGATCTTCGACGCCGGCGATGGCGACGCCGAGGCGTTGCGCGCCCGCTTCCTGCCGTTCGCCAAGGCGGTCAACGACCGGCTGGCCGCCTGCGGCTTCCCGCTGTGCAAGGGCGATGTCATGGCCAGCAATCCGGAGCTGTGCCTGTCGAAGGACGAATGGCGGCGGAAGTTCGGCTCCTGGCTGCATTCCAACAATCCCCAGGCGCTGCTCAACGCGACCATCTACTTCGATTTCCGGGCGCTCTACGGCCCCGAGGAACTCGCGGAAGACCTGCGCGAATGGCTGATGCAGAACGCGCCGTCGGCCACGCTGTTCCTGCGCTTCATGGCCCAGAACGCGGTGCAGGTCGAACCGCCGATCGGCATGATCCGCGACTTCGTTTTCGACAAGAACGAGGAGTTTCCGCATACCCTCGATCTCAAGACCACCGGCGCCCGCCTGTTCGTCGATGCCGCGCGCATCCTCGCGCTGGCCAACGGCATCGGTGAAACCGGCACGGCGCAGCGGCTGCGCGCGCTGGCCGAGAAGGGCAAGCTGGGCCGCGACGACATCGGCGCGGTGATCGACGGCTTCTATTTCATCCAGCAGCTGCGCCTGCGCCAGCAGCAGGCGGCCGGCCCCGAGGGCGCGGCCAACCGCGTCGATCCCGACTCGCTCAACGAACTGGACCGGCTGATCCTCAAGGAAGCGTTCAAGCAGGCCAGGAAGCTGCAAGGCCGCTTGCAGATGGAATATCGCCTGTAGCGCGGAGCGGCGCGGCCGGGCGCGGGCGCGGGGCGGGATCTCGACGATATCCGGACGAGACCCCGGCGCGCCGCCCGTCAGGCGTTGCGCTCGCGCAGAAAGCGCAGCATGGCCTCTGGTTCGAGCGGGCGTGAGAACAGGAAGCCCTGATACTCGTTGCATCCGCGCAAGGCGAGGAAACCGAGCTGTTCCTCCGTCTCCACGCCCTCGGCGATGGTGCGCAGGCCGAGCTTGCGGGCCAGCGTC
This sequence comes from uncultured Rhodocyclaceae bacterium, assembly GCA_964602565.1. GTDB lineage: Bacteria > Pseudomonadota > Gammaproteobacteria > Burkholderiales > Rhodocyclaceae > Fen-999. The sequence goes on from CAZRRI010000018.1 coordinate 15,272, forward strand.
AGGATGGCGTCGACAAACACGTCGTCCTCGACTTCGCGCTGGATGTCGCGGACAAAGGTGCGGTCTATCTTCAGCGTCGTCACCGGCAGCCGCTTGAGCTGGCTCAGCGACGAATAGCCGGTGCCGAAGTCGTCGATGGTCAGGTGCAGGCCGAGCGCGATCAGCCGGTACATGGTGGTCATGGCCTGTTCGAGCTGGTCCATGATCGAACTCTCGGTGATTTCGAGATGCAGCAGCGATGCCGGGCAGCCGCTGGCATGCAGGGCCTTGGCGACCGACTCGTCGAGCGTCGGCGAGGCGAACTGCCGCACCGAGAGATTCACCGCCACCGAAATGCTGCCCAGCCCCAGATCCTGCCAGGCCCGTGCCTGCGTGCAGGCTTCGCGCAGCACCCAGTCGCCGAGCGGCACGATCAGCCCGGTTTCCTCGGCGACGGGGATGAACTCCAGCGGCGAGACCAGGCCGCGCTCGGGGTCCTGCCAGCGCACCAGCGCCTCGGCCGAGGTGACGCGGCCGCTGACGGCATCGATGATCGGCTGGAAATGCACGCGCAGTTCACCCATGTCGATGGCGCGACGCAGGCCGGCTTCCAGTTGCAGGCGCTCGGTCAGCGCCCGCATCATTTCCGGCGTGAAGAAGGCCATGGCGTTGCCGCCGTCGGCCTTGGCGCGATACATCGCCGTGTCGGCGTATTGCAGCAGCGTGTCGGCCGTTTCGCCGTCGCGCGGATAGACGGCGATGCCCAGGCTGGTGTGCACCGACAGCAGTTGCCGGCCGATTTCCATCGGCTCGGCCAGGGCGCCGAGGATCTTCTGCGCCACCGGCACGATGTCGGTCACGTCGGCCATGTCGCTCAACACCACGACGAACTCGTCGCCGCCCAGGCGCGCCACCGTGTCGCCCTCGCGCACGCATTCGCGCAGGCGGTCGGCCACCGCCCGCAGCAACTGGTCGCCCTGCCGGTGGCCCAGGCTGTCGTTCACGGTCTTGAAGCGGTCGAGGTCGAGCATCAGCACGCCGGCGATGCGATGGGCGCGCCGGGCATAGACGAGCGTCTGTTCGAGCCGGTCGGTCAGCAGGTGGCGGTTGGCCAGATGGGTCAGCGGGTCGGTGTTCGCCTGGTACTCGAGCGCTTCCGTGTTGCGGGCGATCTCGACGCGCTGCTGTTCGAGCGAGCCGGCCATGCGGTCGAGCGCGCCCATCACCTGGCCGAGTTCGCCGCGCGGGTAGGGCGCGCCGATGCGCGAGCGGTAGTCGCCGGCGTCCATGCGCGAAATGGCCTGCATCAGGCGCGCCGCCTGGCGCCGGACGGCGAATTCGCCGAGCACGGCCGCCACCACGAAGATCAGCGCGGCGGCCATCGCCAGCCAGTAGAGCGCCTGCCTGTACTGGCCGTCGACGCGTTCGTTGAGGTCGGCCTCCGGCACGTTGAGCGCCAGGCGCAGGCCGGTGTTGTGCGAGCCGGGCAGCACGGCCTTGACCCAGATGCGCGCGTTTTCGTTGTCGCCGATCACGGTCGTGTTGTCGGGCGAGGTGCCGAGCATGAAGGATTTCTCGGCCGGGCCGACCGCCAGCTTCGTCGAATCCGGCCCGGGATAGTCCATGACGATCGAGCCATCGCCGTTCCATACCTGGAAATGCATGCGGGAAAAGGGCAGGGCCGCCGCCACCGCGCGTCCGTAGGTATCCATGTCCAGCGATGCCAGCAGCACGTAGCGCAGCGTGTTGCCCGCCGCCCGCACCGGATAGGCGATCTGCAGCACGCTCTTGCCGGTCAGCCGGCCGGTCGCCGCCTCCACCACCGTGCCGCTGGCGTTGCGCGCCTGGTGGAAATACTGGCGGTCGTTCAGGTTCAGTTCGCGGCCGGTGTTGAGCGAATCGCAATGCAGGTGGCCGTCGGGCCTGATGGTGAGGATGCCCGTGTATTGCGGGTGCTCCATGAGGACGTCGGCGAGAAAGGCCGAGCAGGCCGTCCTGTCCTCGCTGCTGACCAGCGGCACGCGCCCGAGGCCGAACAGCAGTTGCCCGGTCCCGGCGATGCGGTCGTCGAGCTCGGCGGCGATCGCTTCCGCGCGCTGGATGATCTGGTCGCGCGTCCGGTCGCTGTTCGAGGCGCGTATCTCCAGCAGCAGCCAGAGCATCGCCAGCAGCGGCAGCAGCGATGCCCCCAGCGCCAGCAGCAGGATGCGCGCGCGCAGGCTCATCGGGTCGTCCGGGGCGTTTCGCGCACGGCTGGGCCGCAGACGAGGCCGAGGACATGGCGGTCGAAGAAATCGATGGCCTGGGCATCCTGGCGCATGGGGCCGATCACGTGGCTGCCCGCCACGCCGCCGCCGCAGGCGTAGTAGCCGGCCGCGCCGCCGCCGACCGCGACACCGCCCAGCGCCGCGCCGCCGAGCGCGGTGGTGCCGATCGCCAGTCCGCCGACGGCCGCGAGCACGCCGATCGACAACCCGCCGAGGCTGATGACCCCGAGCGACAGGCCGCCGACGGCGAGGAGGCCGCGCGCCAGTCCGCCAAGGGCGACCACGCCGGTGGCGATATCGCCGATGGCGAACACCGCCCTGGCGTGACCGCGCATCTCGCCTCGTTCCAGGTCCGGCCCCACCGCGATTTCGTAGAGCGGCAGGCCGCCCATCGACGCGGCCGATCTCCTGCGAATGCCGCGGCGATGGCCCGGCATCCGGTTCAGGCCGGCCACCTGCGCTTCCAGTTCGGCAACGCGCCGTTCGAGCGATTCGCGATCCCTCATGTCCTTGTCCTCACGGCTCCACATTATGCGGCTCGGGGCTGCTCACGCGCGGCAACGCGCCCCGCACCCCCATCCCCGCGACTACGCATTATGCGGCCCCGCCGGGGCCTTAGCGAATCCCGGCGTAAAGTCAGCCGTGGCGGGACGCCGCCCCGGCGTGGAAAACCGGGGGCTGGCCCCGGTCCGATCCCCACGGCATCCCCGGAGCGTTCATGTGCGCCGGGTTGGCCCGCGGATTGGCAAGCCGCGCGGCAAACAGTATAGTGGAACCGTTATGGTGCCGTTATGGTTGGAGAAAGCTATGCCCACGACGCTGACCTTGAAGAATATTCCCGACGAGGTGTATGAACGCCTGAAGGCCGCCGCGGAAGCGCACCGCCGCAGTCTCAACAGCGAGGCCATCGTGTGCCTTGAGACCGTGCTCATGCCGACCAGGATGGCTCCCGGCGAGCGGATCGCGCGTGCGCGCCAGCTTCGAACTGGTTTGAGCACGGCAAAGTTTCGCGCGCGCGACATCGACACCCTGAAGAGGCAGGGGCGTCCATGATTGTCGTGGACTCGAATGTTCTGGCGTATCTGTATCTGCCCGGCGAGTACACGGCGGTCGCGGAAGCCCTGCTCGAATACGACCCCGATTGGGCGGCGCCGGTTCTGTGGCGAAGCGAATTTCGAAACATCCTGGCCGGGTACCTTAGACGCGGAAGCCTGACGTTCCAGCAAGCGCATGGCCTCCAATGCGAAGCGGAGGATTTGCTCGCCGGAGCCGAATACGAAGTGGATTCGCTCAGCGTTCTGGAACTGGTGCGGGATAGCGAATGTTCGGCATATGACTGCGAGTTTGTCGCGCTGGCGATGAAGCTGGGCACGAAGCTCGTGACGATGGACGGCAAGTTGTTGCGGGCGTTTCCGGACGTCGCGGTCGCACTCTCAACGGATTGACGGTGAAGCGTCCGGTGCCGAAGGCGCGACCTCGACCGGGAGGACAGGTTGCCAATTCCTTGAACATGACTAATGCATCGACATACCCGAGGCGTTGGTGATGGAAGGCACGCGGAAGTGTTCCAACCACCGAAAAACCGAGTTTTTTCCAGAGGCGGATGGCGCGCTCGTTGGTGGACATGACCAGATTGAACTGCATGGTGCGAAATCCCATGGATACGACTACGGTTTGCGAATGCTCACACATCGTGGAGGCAACTCCTTGACCTTGTGCTTCCGGGGATACGATGTAACCGCAGTTGCAGACATGAGAACCAAGACTAGGCTGGTTGGGCTTGATGTAGTAGGTTCCCAGGATGCGCCCATCTTCCCCGCACGCAACATTCGTGGCGGCTGGAATCTCGATCCATGCCTTGTGGATCTCGGCCTCGGTACTTTGCGGTGCGAAAGAGTAGATGTCCCCCGCCGCGAAAGTGGTGTGAAGGAAAGGCAAAATGGCAGGCCAGTCGGTTTGGGTATATGGGCGAATGGTCGGCTATATGGTTGATGATGACAACCTGCCTTCTCCGCGCAAGTCAGTGGCATCACGATTACTTTTGCCAAGATTGCATGTGTCGCACAGGGTTTGATAGTTGTCGATTCCATTATGCCCTCCACGCGACCGAGGCAGAATGTGGTCGATGTGAAGGATTGCGCCGTGATGGGACGTTCTCCCGCACGCAACGCACTTCCATCCGTCGCGCTGGAAGACCTGCCAGCGTATAGCTGGCATGACCCGAATCCTCTGCTCCGCGGAAACTGCTGCCACATGATTTATTGCGGAATCAACGCCGGCAGTTGCTTCTATGTCGTCGTCCTCAGAGTCGATTTCAGCCCGAAACCATACGTTCAGCTTGTCGATCAGTTCGTCAAGGCGTGGCGTAAACCCCTTTGCCATCTGTATATACGAGTCATAGATCGGGAAAAAGGTAGTGTAGGCAGAAATTAGTGCGCGCAATTGTGGCTCAAGAACGGGGAAGTGGTAGTCGTGGCCAAAGAAGAAGTTGTCGAACCGCCCATGCTTGATACGCAAACGATATTGATCTGGAAGCGTGGAAATGAAGGGCAGGGAATCGGTCACGAGAGGTGCCGGACGCATACCAGACGCAAAGCAGAGAGAATTGATTTTTGTCTCGTTATCAAGATGAAATCTGAGTATCCGTTCGAAGCATTCTCGTGTCAGCCCGTTTAACCATCCGTTTTCAAGCATGACAAAAACACCGGATTCATCGAGCGTAAAGGCAAATCGGAAGGGCAGGACTTGTACAGGTTTGCCATCCTGTCGTGTGAAGCCAGGCCATTTATTGCTTCGCTGTCCCCCAAGACCGACGAAAACGCTGTCATAGAAGTGCTTTAGCTCACTCGTTCGTTTGGTGCGGAAATTCGGGTAGATACTGATGATGGAGTCTGCGAGTGCTTCTATTCCAAATTTCTCGCGGATTGAGGCAATAGCTTCGTTCATTACGACTTGAAGCCGGGGAAGAACGGAATGCTTGAGTGCATCGGCGCGCAGGCGAGCATCCTCAATGCGGAATAGGTTTGCATCCTGTTCGTCAAACGATATGTCGGGTAAGGTGCGTGCCATCCGAGAAGGTTAACGAAATAGAAGTGAGATGTCTGCGCAGCTTTTCGCGAGTATCGCGCGAGTAGTATCGGGGTCCCAATTATCTGGTTTGTTTGTTCAACAGCGGATATGAGCTTACGCCCGCACGGCATGGTCGGCAACGGCGGCCGAGCGGGTGCCGGCCCCGTCGGGTAGACTGCCGGCGATGAATTCCATTGGTTCCGATTGGTCCTTGCTGCTGGCATTCGCCGCCGGGCTGCTGCTTGGCGGCGTGGTCGTGTTCCTGCTGCTGCGCGCACGGGCGCGCGAGGCCGAGGCGGAGCGCCTGCGGCTGACGGACGCCTTCAAGGCGCTGTCGGCGGATGCGCTGGAGCGCAACAACCAGCGCTTCCTCGACCTCGCCCGGCTGGCGCTGGAGCGGCAGCAGGCCGAGGCCACGGGCGAGCTGGAAAAGCGCCAGCAGGCCATCGGCGAACTGGTGGCGCCGATGAAGGAGTCGCTCTCGAAGTTCGAGCAGCAGATCGCCGGCATCGAGAAGTCGCGCATCGACGCCTACGCCACGCTGACGCAGCAGGTGCGTACGCTGGCCGAGTCGCAGGGCCAACTCAAGAGCGAAACGGCGAATCTGGTGAAGGCGCTGCGCGCGCCGCATACGCGCGGGCGCTGGGGCGAACTGCAATTGAAGCGCGTGGTCGAGATGGCCGGCATGCTCGACCACTGCGATTTCTTCGAGCAGGAATCGACCGGCACGGAAGAGGGCCGGCTGCGCCCGGACCTGATCGTCAAGCTGCCCGGCGGCAAGAACATCGTCGTCGACGCCAAGGCGCCGCTGGCCGCGTATCTCGATGCGCTGGAGACCGAGGACGAGAGCCTGCGCCGCCGCAAGTTCGCCGACCACGCGCGCCACGTGCGCGACCACCTGACCAAGCTCGGCCGCAAGGCGTACTGGGAGCAGTTCCAGCCCTCGCCGGATTTCGTCGTGCTCTTCCTGCCCGGCGAGACCTTCTACAGCGCCGCGCTGGAAGCCGACCCCGGCCTGATCGAGGCGGGCGTCGAGAGCCGCGTCATCCTGGCCACGCCGACCACCCTGATCGCGCTGCTGCGCGCCGTCGCCTACGGCTGGAAGCAGGAGGCGCTGGCCGAGAACGCGCAGAAGATCAGCGACCTCGGCAAGGAACTCTACGAGCGGCTGGCGACCATGGCCGACAACTGGGCCGGCGTCGGCAAGAATCTCGGCGAGGCCATCGGCGCCTACAACCGCGCGGTCGGCTCGCTGGAAACGCGCGTGCTGGTCACGGCGCGCAAGTTCCGCGACCTTCAGGCCGTGCCCGAGGGCAAGGAGATTCGCGACCTGGCGCCGGTGGATACGGCCGCGCGCGCCTTGCAGGCGCCGGAAATGCAGGAGGCAGTCAAGCGTCAGTAGCATGAAAATCAGTGTATTGCTGATAGATTTTCATGGTAATGTGCGCGCATGATCGAACGCTCGGCAAACATCGAGGCAGTACGGGCAGCGCTTACGCGCAGCCGCATCGTCGCGCTGATCGGCCCACGCCAATGCGGCAAGACCACACTGGCGCGTACTTTTGTCGCCGAGGATTCCCCCAATTACTTCGACCTGGAAGACCCGGTGAGCCTCGCGCGTCTGGCGGAGCCGATGACGGGATTGGCTCCGCTGGAAGGGTTGGTGGTGATCGACGAAGTTCAGCGAAGGCCCGACTTGTTTCCGATACTTCGGGTGCTGGCGGACCGCAGGAAGGAATCCGCGCGGTTCCTGATCCTCGGCAGCGCTTCGGGAGACCTGCTTCGCCAGTCCTCGGAGACGCTGGCCGGTCGCATGGAGACGCTGGTGCTGCGCGGCTTCGGGCTGGGCGAATTGGGCAATCCACCGCCGGATCGGCACTGGTTGCGGGGTAGTTTTCCCTTGTCCTACCTGGCGGCCAACGATGTGGACAGCGTCGCCTGGCGGAAGAACTTCATTCAGACGCTCCTGGAACGCGATTTTCCGCAATGGGGGGTACGCGTTCCCGCAGCGGCGCTCTGGCGCTTCTGGACCATGCTGGCGCACTACCACGGTCAAACATGGAATGCCGCCGAACCTGCGCGCGCCCTCGGTGTCAGCGAATCCACCTGCCGCCGTTATCTTGACCTGCTGACGGATGCGTTCATGGTACGGCAGTTGCGGCCTTGGCATGCGAATGTGCGCAAGCGACAAGTCAAGGCGCCCAAGATCTACCTGCGCGACTCCGGTCTGTTGCACCAGTTGCTGGGCATCGGCGGCGAGCGGGATCTGTTGACCCATCCGAAACTCGGTGCTTCCTGGGAAGGCTATGTTATCGAGGAAGTGCTGGCGGTCGTGAAGCCGGATGAAGCGTATTTCTGGGCGACACATCAGGGCGCCGAGATCGACTTGGTGTTGCGCGTTGGCGGGCGGCTGCTGGGGGTCGAGTGCAAACGCGCCGATGCGCCGCGGATGACGCCCTCCATGCGCATTGCGCGCGAGGATCTTGGGCTCGACAGAATTGCGGTGGTGTATCCGGGCAGCCGACGTTATCCGATTGCCCCATCCATTGAGGCCGTGCCGCTGCATGAGGTCTGGAGCACGGGACTCTTTCCGGAGGCAACACCCTCCGAAAAGTCGACTTCCGGCAGGCGCACGCCATGAGCCTTCTGGTGGCGAGAATGGCTTCCGTACATTCCACGGAGGTCATTCATCATGAAAACCATCATCCCGCCCGACACGTTCGTCTTCTGGGGCACCGCCGTTTCCTTCCTCTTCAGCCTTTTCTACTAAGCCATGCCTGACGCCGACGCCGTCGTCATCTGCGCCACCCGCCGGCTCGCGCGGCGGCTGCGCGAGGCGCACGACCAGGCGCAACAGGCACAGGGACTTGCGCGCTGGGCGCCGCTTGACGCGCTGACGCTCGATGCCTGGCTCGGCCGCGTGACCGGCGAGGCGCTGCTGGCCGGACGGATCAACGCCCGGCAGGCGCCGCGGCTGCCGCTGTCGGCGATGCAGGAGCGCGTGCTCTGGGAGCGCGCGATAGCGCGCGATGCCGAGGAGACGGAGGATGGCGAGCAGACTCTGTTCGACATGGAAGGTCTGGCGGCGGCGGCCGCCGAGGCCAACGACCTCGCCGAAGTCTGGTCGCTGCCGCTCGATGACGATGGCGGCGAAGCGCCCAATGAGGAACTGCGCTGCTTCCTGCGCTGGCGGCGGCGGTTTCGCGCCGATTGCGAAGGGAACGGCTGGCTGGAGCCGGCGCGGCTGCGGGCGTGGCAGTTGCGCGCCATCGAGGGCGGCGCGGGCCGGCTGCCGGCGCGGGTGAGCTTCGCCGGCTTCGACCGCTACAACCCGCAGGAGCGCGCATTGATGCGCCTGCTGGCCGGGCGCGGCGTCGAGGTGTCGGAACTGCCGTCCGGGCGCGATGCGGAAGAGGAAGGGCAAGCCGTCGCAACGCTGGCGGACTTTCCCGACCGCAAGGCCGAATGCCGCGCGGCGGCGGCCTGGGCGGCGGGCTTGTTGGCTGGCGGGCGGGCGAGGCTGGGCATCGTCGTGCCGCAGCTGGCGGCCGTGCGCGGCTGGCTGGCGACGGCGCTCGACGACGCGCTGCATCCCGAGGCGCTGGCGCCGTGGAACGCCGAAATGCCGCGCCGCTACAACTTTTCGCTCGGCGCGGCGCTGGCCGAACAGCCCGTGGCGGCGACGGCACTGCGCCTGCTGGCCATCGCGGCGCATCCGCGGCGTATCGCCACGGCTGACTTTGGCGCACTGCTGTGTGGACCCTACTGGTCGGCTTCGGAGAGCGAGGGCGACGGCCGCGCCCGGCTCGACGTGCTGCTGCGCGATCGCCTGCCGCCCGAACTCAATCTTCCTGGCGTGCTGCGCACTGCGCGGCGTGCGCGCGACCGCGGCCTGCGCGTCGGCCGCTGCATTGGCCACCTGGAAAAGCTGCTCGAATTCGGCACGCGCCACGGCGCGGCGCGCCGGCCCTCGCAGTGGGCGATGGCTCTCGTCGATCTGCTCGACGACGCCGGCTGGCCGGGCGAGCGCAGCCTGAGCAGCCACGAGTGGCAGGCCAGGGAGGCGCTGCTCGATACCCTGACCGGGCTCGATACGCTGGATGCCGTCACCGGCAAAATCGGCCTTGCCGAGGCCGTGCGGCTGGCCGCGCGCCAGTGCCGCGAGCGCGTGTTCCAGCCGGAGACGGAGGGCACGCCGGCCATCGAGGTGCTCGGGCCGCTGGAGGCGGCGGGCGCGCGGTTCGACGCGCTCTGGGTGCTGGGCATGAACGACGATGTCTGGCCGCCGGCGCCGCGGCCGAATCCGCTGCTGCCGGCGGAAGCGCAGCGCCGGGCGCGGTCGACGCACGCGTCGGCCGAGGTGGAACTCGAATTCGCGCGGGCCGTGCACAAGCGCCTGCTGCGCAGCGCGCCCGAAGTGGTGTTCTCGTACGCCCGCGCCGAAGGCGACCGGCCGCTGCGGCCGAGCCCGCTGCTGGCCGGGCTGCCTATGCCTGCGCCCGTGCCCGCGCCGGCCCTGGTCGAGTCGCTGGTCGAATCGCTGGTAGGTACTGGCGACATCGAATCGCTCGACGACCACGTCGCGCCGCCGGTGCCGGAGGGTGCCGTCATCGCCGGCGGCACGGGGCTGCTGAAGGCGCAGGCGCTGTGCCCCGCGTGGGCCTATTTCCGCCATCGCCTCGGCGCGCGGGCGCTCGCCGAACCGGTGGAGGGGCTCGATGCGGCCGAGCGCGGCACGCTGCTGCACCGGGCGATGGAACATCTGTGGCGCGGCCGCGATTCGCGGACCATGCGCGAACTCGGCGAAGCGGGGCGGCGCGAGGCGACGCGCGAAGCCGCGGCCACCGCCATCGAGCAGTTCGCGGAACGGCGCGAGGCGCCGCTGCCGCCGCGCTACGCGGCGCTGGAGCGCGAGCATCTCGCCGGCCTGCTGCTCGAGTGGCTGGCCGTGGAACTGCGGCGGCCGCGGCCGTTTTGCGTCGTCGCCCGCGAAGAGCGCCGCCAGGTGGACATCGGGGGCCTGGCCATCGAGGTAGCGCTCGACCGGCTGGACGAACTGGACGATGGCGGCCGGCTGCTGATCGACTACAAGACCAGCCGCGAGCCGAAGACGACGGCGTGGGACGGCGAGCGCATCGCCGAGCCGCAGTTGCCCGCGTACGCGGCCTGGGCGCTGGACGAGCCGCCCGCGGCGGTGGCCTTCGCCAAATTGCGGCCGGGCGAGTGCGGCTTCGTGGGCGTCGGCGCGGCGGCGATGGCAGATGGAATCAAGGCGGTCGAGGACTGGAACGCCACGCTCACGCAATGGCGCGAGGCGATCGGCGCGATCGCGCGCGAGATTCGCGGCGGCGAGGCGGGCGTGCGCGTCGCCGACGAAAACGACTTGCGTTACTGCGACGTGCTGCCGTTGCTGCGCCTGCCCGAGCGCAGGGAGCAGGCCGAATGAGCGGCGAAATGACCGACGAAATGAAGGGCGACGGCTTGCTCCGCGAAGACGACGAAAGCCGCCGGCGCGCGCTCGGCCCCGGCTCGTACATCGTCGAGGCGCCGGCCGGCGCGGGCAAGACGGAGCTGCTGGCGCAGCGCTTCCTGAAGCTGCTCGCCGAGGTCGATGCGCCGGAGGAAATCGTCGCGCTCACCTTCACGAACAAGGCGGCGGCGGAGATGCGCCATCGCGTCATGGACAACCTCGCGGCCGCGGCGGCGGGCCGGGTGCCCGATCCGCCGCACAAGCGCGTCAGCTTCGATCTCGCGCTGGCGGCGCTGGCGGTGTCGCGACGCAAGGACTGGGGCCTGCTCGAACATCCGGGCCGATTGCGCGTGACCACCATCGATGCCTTGTGCGCGAGCCTTGCGCGCCAGATGCCGGTGCTCTCGCGCTTCGGCGCCGAGCCACGCCTGGCGGACGACGCCGGGCGCCATTACGAGGAAGCGGCGCGGCGCGCGCTCGCCTGGCTCGAGGAGGAGGGCGATCACGCCCGCGCCGTGGAGCGTGCGCTCAAGCATCTCGACAATGACGCGATGCGGCTTGCCGAACTGCTCGCCGCGATGCTGGCGCGGCGCGACCAGTGGCTGCGGCACACGCTCCAAAGTCAGCCGTGGCGGGACGCCGAGCGGGCCTTGTCGGCGCTGGTGCGGGCCGACCTCGATCGCGCCGGGCGCATGTTCCCCTCCGATGTGCAGGAAGCGCTGATGCCGATCGCGCGTTACGCGGCCGGCAACCTGCCCGACGAGCATCCGTTGGCCCCGCTGCGCGACTGGTCGAAGCCGTTGCGTACTGAGCCCGAGGAACTGCCGCTGTGGCGCGCTCTGGCGGAACTGCTGCTGACGAACGATGACGGGCCGCGCAAGCAGCTGAACGTCAAGATCGGTTTTCCGCGCAAGGAGTCGAAGCCGCAGCAGGAGGCTCTGGCCGGGATCATCGCCGGGCTGTCGGCCGAGGCCATCGACGCGCTGGCGCAGGCGCGCCGGCTGCCCGATCCGCATTACACGGAAGAGGAATGGGCCACGATCGAGGCGCTCGGCAATCTGCTGCGGCTGGCCGCCGCCGAGCTTTGGAATGTGTTCAACGAATCGGGCGAGGCCGACTTCGTCGAGGTGGCGCTGCGGGCGCGGCAGGCGCTGGGCGACGAGACGCAGCCGACCGACCTCGCGCTCGCGCTCGACTACCGCATCCGCCACCTGCTGGTCGACGAGTTCCAGGACACGAGCCCGACGCAGGTCGAACTGCTCAAACGCCTGACGGCGGGCTGGATGCCGGACGACGGCCGCAGCTTGTTCCTCGTCGGCGATCCGATGCAGTCGATCTACCGCTTCCGCAAGGCCGACGTCGGCCTCTTCCTCGACGTCAGGGCGGACGGGCTGGGCGAACTGCCCGTCGAGCCGCTGCGCCTCTACCGCAACAACCGTTCGCGGCGACCCGTGGTCGACTGGGTGAATGGCACGTTCGCGCGGGTGTTCGCGCCGGAGGACGACATTCCGTCGGGGGCGATCCGCTATCGCGAGTCTGCCGCGACGAAGGACGGGGAGGACGATGCCGGCGTGACGGCGCATGCCCTGGTGGTCGAGAAGGGCGGTGAAGTGGAACTCGCGGAAGCGCGCGAGATCCTCGCCATCATCGACGCCGAGCGCGCCGCCGATCCCGGCAGACAGATCGCCGTGCTGGTGCGCGCGCGCGACCATCTCTCGGCGCTGGTGCGGGAGATTCGCCGGCATCGGCCCGAGCTGCGCTTCACGGCCGTCGAGATGGAACGCCTGAACGAGCGCCAGCCGGTGCAGGACCTGCTCTCGCTCACGCGCGCGCTGCTGCACCGGGGCGACCGCGTCTGCTGGCTGGCGATCCTGCGCGCGCCCTGGTGCGGCCTCACGCTCGCGGACCTGCATGCGATCGCCGCCGAGGACCATGTGTCCACGATCTGGCATCTGGTCAACGACGCCGACCGGGTCGCCAAACTCTCTCCGGACGGCCGTTCGCGGCTGGCGCGCTTCGTCGACGTCGTCGCGCGGGCGCTGCGCCAGCAGGGGCGTTCGACGGTGCGGCGCTGGGTCGAGGGCACTTGGACATTGCTCGGCGGACCGGCCTGTTTGCGTGGCGCGACCGACCTGGCGGATGCGACCGCGTTCCTCGATCTGCTCGACGAACTGGAAGCCGGCGGCCGGCTGACGCTGGCGCAACTGGAGAAGGAAGCGGCGCGGCTCTACGCGGCGCCCGATGCGCTTGCCGACGGCACGCTCCAGTTCATGACGCTGCACAAGGCCAAGGGACTGGAGTTCGATACCGTGATCCTGCCCGGCCTGAACCGCAAGACCGGCGGCGCCGACACGCCGCTGATGCGCTGGGAGGAAGTGATCGTCGGCGGTCGCGAGCATCTGGTGGCGGCGCCGATGAAACGGCGGCGCGATCGGGACGACGCCGAAACGCCCTACAAGTGGCTGAACCGCCTGGAGCAGCGGCGCGAGGCCAACGAGGCGGCGCGTGTCCTATATGTCGGCGCGACGCGCGCGATCTGCCGGCTGCACTGGGTGGCGGCGGTGGAAGCGAATGCGAAAGGCGAGGCGAAACCGCGGGCGGGCAGCCTGCTCGAACTGCTCTGGCCGGCGGTGAGCGGGGAGTTCGAGGCGGTGGGCGTGATGACGATGGAGGATGCCGTATCCGGGCGGGGATTCGACTTCGCGCCGAAGCTGCTCCGGCTGGCGCGGCCCGTGCCGGTCGCGTTGCCCGCGGCCGCGCCGCCGCCGCCGCCCGAGAGCGGCGGCGATGCCGGGGAGACCGGCGAGCCGCTCGATGCGCTGGTCGGCACGCTGGTCCATGCGTATCTTGAGATGATCGCCAGGGACGGGCTCGATGCCTGGCCGGTTGAGCGGGTTTCGTCGTTGCGCGCGAGCATGGAAGTCTGGCTCGCGCAGCAGGGCCGCGGCGACCGCGATTCCGCGCAGGGCGCAGGGCGCGCCTGCGCGATCCTGCAAACGACGCTGGCCAGCGAAGCGGGGCGCTGGGTGCTGAAGTCGCGCGACGGCGCGGCGGCGGAACTGGCGCTCGTGAAAGTCAGCCGTGGCGGCACGCCAACCAGCATCGTCGATCGCACCTTCGTCGAGGACGGCGTGCGCTGGATCGTCGATTACAAGACCGGAACTCCGTCGGGGGAGGACCTCGGCACGGTGGCGGGGCGCTACCGCGAACAGTTGGCGCGCTACGTCGATCTTTTCGCGGACGAGGGGCTGCCGGTGCGCGCGGCGATCTTCTTCGCCGCCCTGGGCCGGCTGGTGGAGGTTCCGCCGGCGGCGCCTTGCGTCTGAGCTGGGGCGGCGAGCCGCTGGTTCGGTTCGAGGCTGATGCTCGCCTTCGAGGTGACCGCGACGACGCAGGGATGCGTCAGCCGCCGGCTTGCCGACAGCGCGAAATACTCGATGCCGACACGGTCGGCATGGCCGAGCAGCACGAGATCGCCCGTGGCGAGATAGTCGTCCAGCAGCACGCTGGGCACGGGAAAGGCGCCCACGCGCTCGCGCCCGAAGGCGGCCATGAGGGCCGCGTCGTCGAATTCGCCGGCCACGGTGACGCGCAGGCGCTTGCGGTCGAGCCACTCGCGGGTCCGGCGCCGCATGGAGGAATCCTCGCCAGGCATCAGGAGCGGAATATGTTCGAGGCATTGCGGAAAAGGCGCGGCCGACTGGCGCGCCAGCGCCGGATGGGCGAGAAAGGAAAGCCCGGATTCGCCGAGCTTGTGCGTATAGACGCGCACGTCGATGTTGGTGGGTATCGGCCAGTCGGCGAGCACCAGATCGAGGCGGTGCAGCGCCAGTTCGGCCAGCAGGGGCTCGATGCGCCACTCGCGGCAAATAATTCGAACCGGATTCGATAATTCGATCGCCGGGTGCAGGAGCCTGTAGGCAAGCGCCTTGGGCAAGGCATCGCTGACGCCGACGCGGAAGTCGGTGGGGCGTCCCTTGGGAACCGCGCGGATGGCGTGTTCGAGCTCGGCGTCGAGGGTGAAGATGTCGTCGGCGTATTCGAGCGCCAGCCGGCCGGCGTCCGTCAGTTCCAGCGACCGTCCCTGGCGGGCGAAGAGCGGTGTGCCGAGCCGCTCTTCGAGCAGCTTGATCTGGCCGCTCAGGGTCTGCGGCGAGACGTGGATCGCCTCGGCGGCGCGGAGCACGCCACCGTGTTTGGCGACTTTCCAGAAGTAGTGGAGATGCTTGAGGTTCATGGCACCGGTAAATATACGGAAAAATCGCATTACCAGTATCGTTAATACGAATTTATCTTTGTTTCGACTTTCGCTATCTTGGTGAAGTCGGGGATCGCCGGTATCGATCGAGCGGTCTGGCGGGTCCCCGTCCGCGCCTGGCCGCATCCGCGGCCCGACCGCCCCGCAACCCCGATGACGGAGGACAGACATGAGCCCATTCAAGACACAAGCGATCGCACTTCCGCGCGGCGCCGGCGCCGAGTCGGTGCTGGCGACCAACAGGGTCATCCGCAACACCTACATGCTCCTTTCGATGACGCTGCTGTTCGCCGCCGCGACGGCGGCGGCGTCGGTGGCGCTGAAGCTGCCGCATCCCGGCCTGATCCTGACGCTGGTCGGATACTTCGGCCTGC
The DNA here is from genome assembly GCA_964602565.1 of uncultured Rhodocyclaceae bacterium. GTDB lineage: Bacteria > Pseudomonadota > Gammaproteobacteria > Burkholderiales > Rhodocyclaceae > Fen-999. Next base: position 30,689 of record CAZRRI010000018.1, read on the forward strand.
TGTTCGCGATCACGAAGTTCCGCGACAGCGGCCTGGGCGTAGCGCTCGTGTTCGCCCTCACCGGCTTCATGGGCTATACGCTCGGCCCCATCATCGGCCACTACCTCGGACTGCCCAACGGCGGCCAGACGGTCATGATGGCCATGGGCGGCACGGCGGCGATCTTCCTCGGCCTGTCCGGCTACGCGCTGTCCACGCGCAAGGACTTCAGCTTCATGGGCGGCTTCCTCATGGTCGGCATCCTGCTCGCGTTTCTCGCCGGCCTGGCGGCGATCTTCTTCGAACTGCCCGCGCTGTCGCTGACCGTCTCCGCCGCCTTCGTGCTGTTGATGTCCGGCCTGATCCTCTACGAGACGAGCAACATCATCCACGGCGGCGAGACCAATTACGTCATGGCCACGGTCACGCTGTTCGTGTCCATCTTCAACCTCTTCACCAGCCTGCTGCAACTGCTCGGCCTGGCGAACAGCGACTGACGACGGGAATCCCCATGGCCATCGCTGTCGGCGACCTCGCCGCTGACCGGGGCCATGGCGCCGGGGTTCCCCGGCAGCTTCGTCCGGGGCGCGCCCGGCGCGCGCGCGGGGCGGGCTCGTGAGCGGCCCCATGATGACGCCGCCCCCGCCGCCGCCCCCGAATCCTTCGTGGCATGCGCTGCCGGCCGAGGCGGCGCTCGCCGAACTCGGCGGCAGCCTGCCTCGGGGGCTCCCGGCCGCCGAGGCCGGGGCGCGGCTCGCCCGCCACGGCCCCAACCGGCTCGCCGAGAAGCCGCCGCGGCCGGCGTGGCTCAAGTTCCTCGACCAGTTCAAGAGCCTGCTGGTCCTGATCCTGCTCGGCGCGGCGGTGCTCGCGGGCATCGTCGGCGATGTCGGCGACGCCGTCGTCATCTTCATCGTCGTCCTGCTCAACGCCACGCTCGGCTTCATCCAGGAGCACCGCGCCGAGAACGCGCTGGCGGCGCTCAAGAACATGCTGGCGCCCAGCGCGCGCGTGCGCCGGGATGGTTCGGTCCGGCAGGTCGACGCCAGCGAACTGGTGCCCGGCGACATCGTGCTGCTCGAAGCCGGCGACCGCGTGCCGGCCGATGCGCGCGTGCTGCTCGCCCATGCCGCCGAGGTCGCCGAGGCGGCGCTCACCGGCGAGTCGCAGCCGGTGGCCAAGACGCCGGAGGCCGTCGAGGAAAAGTCAGACCTGGCGGAACGCTGCGGCATGGTGTTTATGAACACCGTGGTGACGCGCGGACGCATCGAGGCCGTCGTCGTGGCCACCGGCATGGCGACCGAAATGGGACGCCTGGCGGGGATGCTGGCCGAGGCGGCGGAATCGGCCACGCCGCTGCAAGTGCAGCTCGATGCGCTCGGCAAGCGGCTGGCGCTCGTCGCGGGCACCGTCGTCGGCCTGATGTTCCTGGCCGGAGTCTGGCGCGGCGACGACCTGGTGCGCACGGCCATGACGGCGATCGCGCTGGCGGTGGCGGCGATTCCCGAGGGCCTGCCGGCGGTGGTCACGGTGACGCTGGCGCTCGGCATGCACCGCATGGCCCGGCGCAATGCCATCGTCAAGCGGCTGGCCGCCGTCGAGACGCTGGGCTGCACCACGGTGATCTGTTCCGACAAGACCGGCACGCTGACGCTCAACCGCATGACCGCGCGGGCGCTCTATTGCGCCGGGCGACGCCACCCGGTCGG
>CAZRRI010000018.1:32476-37333 GCA_964602565.1 uncultured Rhodocyclaceae bacterium
GGCGCGGTGGCGCGGGATCTGGCGGCCTGGCTGATGCCCGCTGCGCTGTGCAACGACGCGCGCATGCGCGACGGCGAACCGATCGGCGATCCCACGGAAGGCGCTTTGCTGGCGCTGGCCGCCCGGGCCGGCCTCGATGCCGAACGGCTGACCGGCAGGACGCCCCGCATCGCCGAGATTCCCTTCGATTCCGCGCACAAGTTCATGGCGACCTTCCACCACGACGGCGACGTCGTGCGCATGTGGCTGAAGGGCGCGCCCGACGTCCTGCTGGCGTGCGCCGGCCATTGGCTGGACGCGGCCGGGGCGCGGCCGCTCGACGCGGCGGCGCGGGCGGCGTTCGCGGCCGAGAACGGGGCATTGGCCGGCGAGGCGCTGCGGGTGCTGGCGCTGGCGAAACGCGACATCGCCGCGCATGAGTTCGACCCCGCGGGCGACCTCATGGCCTGGGCGAACGACCTGACCCTGACCGCCCTGGTCGGCATCATCGATCCGCCGCGCCCCGAGGCGAAGGAAGCCATCCGCGTCTGCCGCGAGGCCGGCGTCGAGGTCAAGATGATCACTGGCGACCACCCGGTCACGGCCGCCGCCATCGCGCGCGACCTCGGGCTGGAGGGCGAGGTGCACGAGGGCAGCGCGCTCGACGGGCTGGACGCGCCGGCGCTGGCGGCGCTGGTCGAGCGCAGCGCCGTGTTCGCCCGCGTCGCCCCCGAGCACAAGATGCGCATCGTCGATTCCCTGAAGGCCCGGGGGCACGTGGTCGCCATGACCGGCGACGGCGTCAACGACGCGCCGGCGCTCAAGACCGCCGACATCGGCGTCGCCATGGGCATCACCGGCACCGAGGTGACCAAGGAGGCGGCGACGCTGGTGCTGACCGACGACAACTTCGCCACCATCGTGCGGGCGGTGAAGGAGGGTCGCACCATCTACGACAACATCGTCAAGTTCGTGCGCTTCCAGCTATCCACCAACATCGGCGCCATCCTGACGGTGCTCGGCGCGCCCTTCCTCGGCTTCGCCACGCCTTTCACGGCGATCCAGATCCTGTGGGTGAACATCATCATGGACGGGCCGCCGGCAATGACGCTGGGCGTCGAACCGGCGCGGCCGGGCATCATGCGCCAGCCGCCGCGCGCCGCCGACGCCTCCATCCTTTCCTGGCAGCGCATGTGGCGCATCTTCCTCTACGGCCTGACCATGGCCGCGGGCACGCTCGCCGTGTATGCCTGGGGCCTGACGACGCCCGGCGGCGAAGCGAAGGCGGGCACGCTGGCATTCACGACCTTCGTGCTGTTCCAGTTCTTCAATATCTTCAACGCCCGCGCCGAATCCGGCAGCGCCTTCAACCGCCAGTTCTTCAGGAACGGCAAGCTGTGGCTGGCGCTCGCCGCCGTGGTCGGCCTTCAGGTCGTGGCCGTGCATTGGGCGCCGGCCCAGGCGGTGTTCGACACCGTCGACCTCGCGGCCTTCGAATGGGCGATCGCGGTGTCGGTGGCGTCGACGACCTTGTGGCTCGATGAGGCGCGCAAGCAAATGCTTCGGGTACTATCTCCGACATGAGCGCTCAGGATTTCGCCCAGATCCTCGTCCTGCTCGGCAGCACCGTCGCTGTGGTGTTGATCCTGCAACGGCTGCACGTGCCGACCCTGCTCGCGTACCTGCTCGTCGGCGTGCTCGTCGGCCCGTTTACGCCGGGCCCCGTCATCGACGCGACGCCGATGAAAGTGCTGGCCGAGTTCGGCATCGTGTTCCTTCTTTTCTCGATCGGGCTTTCCTTCTCCATTCCGCAATTGCGGGCCCTGCGCCACCTCGTCTTCGGGCTGGGCACCGCGCAGGTCATGCTCACCACGGTCGTGGTCGGGCTGGTGGTCTGGCTGGCCGGCCTGCCGGCGCCGGCGGCCTTCGTGGTCGGCGCCGTCTTCGCGCAGTCGTCGACGACGATCATCGGCCGGCAGCTCGCGGAACAGGCGGAGGACCAGTCGCGGCACGGCCGCCTCGCCGTCGCCATGTCCGTGTTCCAGGACGTCACCGCGGTGCCCTTCATCGTCGCCATCCCCGTGCTCGGCGGCATTTCGGCGGGCACGCTGGGCTGGACGATGACGCTCGCGCTGGCCAAGGCCGCGCTCGCCATCGCCATGGTGGTCGTCAGCGGCCGCTGGCTGCTGAAGCCGCTGTTCCATCTGGTCGCCGAACGGCGCTCGATGGAATTGTTCACCCTGACGGTGCTGCTGGTGTCGCTGGCGGCGTCGGCGATGACCCACATGCTGGGACTGTCGATGGCCTTCGGCGCCTTCCTCGCGGGCATGATGCTGGGCGAAACCGAGTTCCGCCACCAGGTCGATTCGGCGATCCGCCCGTTCCGGGACGTGCTGCTGGGCCTCTTCTTCATCGGCATCGGCATGCTGTTCAATCCGGTCGAGGCGCTCGGTGTCTGGCACTGGGCGCTGCTCGGCGCGGCGGGCCTGCTGGTGAGCAAGATCCTGCTCGTCGCCGCCATCACGCGCATGGCCGGCATCGACTCGATCAATGCCTGGCGGACCGCCCTGTCGCTGGCCGTCGGCGGCGAGTTCGGTTTCGCGCTGCTGGCGATCGGCCTCGACGCCAAGGTCGTCGATTCCCATCTGGGGCAGATCGTGCTGACATCGGTGCTGCTCTCGATGGTGCTCGGGCCGTTCCTGATCCGCCACGGCCATGTGCTGGCGAGCCGGCTCGCGCGGCCGGCGGCGGCGGACGACGACGTTCCGCTCCAGTTGCCCAACGATGGCGCGCTGTTGAGCCAGCACGTGATCATCTGCGGCTTCGGGCGCATCGGCCAGAACGTCAGCCTGTTCCTCCAGCAGGAGCGTATTCCCTACGTGGCGCTCGACCTCGATCCGGCGCGCGTCAAGGAGGCCTGCGCGGCCGGCGAGCGGGTCTTTTTCGCCGATGGCAGCGAGCGCGACATCCTCGAAGCGGTCGGCCTTGGCTCGGCGCGTCTCCTGGTCATCGCCCATGACGACACCGGGGCGGCCTTGCGCACGCTCGAGTCCGTCCGCCTCGCGCGGCCCGAGATTCCTGTCATGGTGCGGACCCGGGACGAGACGCACGTGGACACGCTGCGGGCGGCCGGCGCGACCGAGGTGGTGCCGGAAACCATCGAGGCCGGCCTGATGATCGCCACCCATACCCTGCTGCTGCTCGACGTGCCGCTCGATCACGTGCTCGGCCGCATCGAGGCCCAGCGCGCCTCGCGCTATCGTCTGCTGCGCTCGCGTTTCCGCGGCGATGTCCGCTTTTCCGAGGAGGACGCCATATGAAACCTCTGGCACGCATTCTGGCCGCCACCGATCTGTCGGCGCCGGGTCATCACGCGGTGGATCGGGGCTTCCGCATCGCCGCCGAGACTGGCGCGGAGTATGCGGTCATGCACGCATTCGAGCTCGATGCGGTCGACAGCCTCGTCGGCTTGCTCGGCGACGGCGTCGCCGCCGTCAAGCGGCGCCTGGAGGACGATGCGCGCGAGGCCCTGCGGCAGATGCTGGAGGATTCCCGGCGCAACCAGGGGATCGCCGCCGCCGGCATGCTGGTGGCGGGCAGTCCGCTCGAAGCCATCGGCGAGCGGGCCGACGCGATCGGCGCCGACCTGCTGGTGGTGGGCGCCCGCGGCGAATCCTTCCTGCGCCATGCCCTGCTCGGTTCGACCGCGTCGAGGCTGCTGCGTAAGTCGATCCGCCGCCCCGTGCTCGTCGTCAAGCAGGCGCCCCACGAGCCGTATCGCCGGCTGCTGATCCCGGTCGATTTCTCGCGCTCCGCCCAGGAAGCCATCCGGCTGGGGCGCAGCATCGCGCCGCAAGCGGATATCGTCCTGCTGCACGCCTTCGAGCTGCCGTTCGAGGGCAAGCTGGCCTTCGCCGGTGTCGACGAAGAGGTGATTCACGGCTACATCCGCAAGGCGCGCGAGGAAGGCGTCCAGCGCGTGCATGAGCTCGCGCGCGGCGTCGGGCTGGAACCGGTGCAGTATTCGGCGATCGTTCGCCACGGCGACCCGTCGCAGCAGATCATCGCCGAGGAACAGGCGGGCGATTGCGACCTCATCGTCATGGGCAAGCATGGCGCGCATCTGGCCGAGGAACTCCTGCTCGGCAGCGTCACCAAGCACGTGCTCGACGAATCGCAGTGCGATGTCCTGGTGTTTTCCGGCAAGGCAGGCTGAGAGAGCGCTGCCGCGAAAGTCAGCCGTCGCGGCACGCCGAAAGTCAGTCGCGGCGACACGCCGCCAATGCGCCAAAGTCAGCCGTGGCGCCGCGCCGCCGCCGGCGCGTGCGATACTGCCGCGGCAGCCCAAGGAGTCCCCATGTCCGTCTCGCTTGAAGGGAAACTGGTCGTCGCCCTGTCATCCCGCGCGCTCTTCGATTTCGAAGAGGAGAACCGGGTGTTCGAGGATGCCGACGATTCGGCCTACATGGCCGTGCAACTGGATCGCATGGACCAGGCGGCGCGGCCGGGCGCCGCGTTCCCGCTGGTCAGGAAACTGCTCGCGTTCAACAGCGAAGGGCAGCGTCGCGTCGAGGTGGTGATCCTCTCCCGCAACGACCCGGTGTCCGGGCTGCGCGTGTTCCGCTCCGCCGAGGCGGCGGGGCTGTCGGTGGAGCGCGGCGTGTTCACGCGCGGCCGGCCGCCGTATCACTACCTGAATCCGCTCGGCGCCCATCTTTTCCTTTCGGCCGATGACGGCGACGTGCGCGCGGCGCTGGCGGCGGGCTTTCCGGCGGCGCGCGTTTATCCGCAGTCCTTCGTCGATGCCGACCGGCATCCGGACGAGGTGCGCATCGCCTTCGACGGCGACGCCGTGCTGTTCTCCGACGAGGCCGAGCG
>CAZRRI010000019.1:0-37146 GCA_964602565.1 uncultured Rhodocyclaceae bacterium
TGATGGTGGAGCGCAACAAGCAGTTCATCTCGTGCCCGTTCAGCAACTTCTATATCGCGGGCATCACCAACGACATGAACGCGCTCACCATCAACTACGACAAGCTGGCCGCCAACCACGGCGTCAAGATGGTCTATGCCGAAGTCACCGCCATCGATCCGGCGGCAAAGAAGGTCGTCACCAGCGCCGGCACGCTGAGCTACGACCGCCTGATCGTCTCGCCCGGCATCGATTTCCGCACCGAGGAAATCGAAGGCTACGACGCCAAGACGCCCGAGATATTCCCGCACGCCTGGAAGGCCGGCGCGCAATCGACGCTGCTGCGCAACCAGCTCCAGTCGATGAGGGACGGCGGCACGGTCATCATGAGCATGCCGCTGACGCCCTATCGCTGCCCGCCCGGCCCCTACGAGCGCTCTTGCCTGATCGCCGCCTACCTGAAGAAACACAAGCCGAAGTCGAAGCTGATCCTGCTCGACGCCAACCCGGACGTGGTTTCGAAGAAGCCGCTGTTCAGCAAGGCCTGGAATACTTATTACAAGGACATCTTCCAGTACATCGGCGCCAAGAAGGTGACGCAGGTGAATGTCGCCGGCAAGTCCGTCAGCATCGAGGGCGTCGAGGACTTCAAGGGCGACGTCATCAACCTGATTCCGCCGCAGCGCGCCGCCGACCTCGCCGTCAAGGCCGGCCTGGTCGGGGACGACAAGAAGTGGTGCCCGGTCGACGCGGTGAGCTTCCAATCCACCCGGCACCCGGGCATCCATGTCATCGGCGACGCGTCGGCCCTGCCCTCGGAAGGCTCGCCGATGCCGAAGTCCGGCTACTCGGCCAACTCCCAAGCCAAGGTCTGCGCGCAAAACGTCGTCAACCTGATGAACGGCAAGGAGCCGGTCGAGTTCTCCGGCATCAACGTCTGCTACAGCGCGCTGAACGAGCACGAGTCGGTGAGCGTCGCCAACGTGTATGCGGTGAAAGGCGGCAAGATCTACTCGGTGCCGAACTCCGGCGGCATTTCGCCGGCCGACTTCTCGCTGACCAAGGCCGAACACGCCTACGCGGAAAGCTGGCTGCGCAACATCCTGACCGAGATGTCGTCCTGACGATCACGGCGGTTGCGACAAGACGAACCCCGCTTCGGCGGGGTTTGTTTTTTCAGCCGTGTCCGGTGCTGCCGAAGCCGCCCTCGCCGCGATGGCTGGCGTCGAAGTCGGCGACGACGTTCAGCGCGACTTGCACCACCGGCACCACGACCAGTTGCGCCAGCCGGTCGAGCGGATTGAGCGTGAACGGCTGGCTACCGCGATTCCAGGTGGAGATGAAAATCTCGCCCTGATAATCCGAATCGATCAGACCGACGAGATTGCCGAGCACGATGCCGTGCTTGTGCCCCAGTCCCGATCGCGGCAGGATCATCGCCGCCAGCCCCGGATCGGCGAGGTGGATGGCCATGCCGGTCGGCACCAGATGCGTTTCTCCGGGTTGTATGGTCAAGGGCGCCGCGATGCAGGCGCGCAGGTCGAGGCCCGCCGAGCCGGGCGTGGCGTAGGCCGGCAAGGCATCCCGCAGCCTGGGATCGAGTATCTTGACGTCGAGCGTGTTCACTTCAGCAGACCCGCGATGTGCGCGACGATGCCGCGCGCCACGGTCAGCTTGTCGCCCGCGGGCAGCGGGTGCGCGCCCGCCGCGTCGAACAGCGTAACCTGATTGCTGTCGCCGCCCAGCCCGTCCTGCACCAGGTTGCCCACCACCAGCGGCAGTTTCTTGGCGCGGCGCTTGCCTTCGGCGTATTCGGCCAAATTGCGGCTCTCCGCCGCGAAGCCGACGCAGAACGGCGCATCCGGCCGCGCCGCCACTTCAGCCAGGATGTCCGGGTTGGCGACGAGTTCCAGCGTCAGCGTCCGCTCGCCCTTCTTGATCTTGTGCTCGGCCGAGTTGGCCGGCCGATAATCCGCCACGGCGGCAACGCCGATGAATACATCCTGTCCGGGCAGCGCCGCCAGCACGGCATCGCGCATCTCCAGCGCGCTCCTGACGTCGATGCGGGTGGCGTGTCGCCACGACTGACTTTCGCAGACCGGGCCGGCGACGATCGTCACCGCCGCGCCCGCCTCGGCGCAGGCGCGCGCCAGCGCGAAACCCATCTTGCCGGAACTGGAGTTGGTCAGGCCGCGCACCGGATCGAGCGCCTCGAAGGTCGGGCCGGCGGTGAGCAACACCTTCCTGCCCGCGAGCGGCTTGGGTTGCAGGAAGGCGAGCAGTTCGTCGAACAGATCCTGCGCCTCCAGCATCCGGCCCTCGCCCACTTCGCCGCAGGCCTGCTCGCCCGCCGCCGGGCCGAGCATGGTCACGCCATCCGCCGCCAGTTGCTCGACATTCCGTCGCGTCGCCGGGTTTTCCCACATCTGCCGGTTCATCGCCGGGGCCGCCAGCAGCGGGCAATCCTTGGCGAGGCAAAGCGTGGTCAGCAGATCGTCGGCCATGCCGTGCGCGAGCCGCGCCAGGAAATCGGCCGTGGCCGGCGCCACCAGAACGGCATCCGCGCCGCGTGTGAGATCGATATGGGCCATGGCGCGCTGCTGGTCGTCCCAAAGACCGGTCCAGACGGGCCGGCCCGACAGCGCCTGGAAGGTCACGGGGCCGACGAAACGGGTCGCGGCGTCCGTCATCACCACGTCGACCGCCGCGCCGGCCTTGACCAGCAGGCGCGTCAACTCGGCCGCCTTGTAGGCCGCGATGCCGCCGGTGATGCCCAGCACGATGCGCTTCCCAGCCAATCCGTTCATGACAGGTAGAATCCCTTGAAAGTATTCGGAAATTCTACCTTCTAATGGCGATCACCGACTGGCCCGAAAACGAACGCCCGCGCGAGCGCCTGCTGGCGCACGGTCCGCAGGCGCTGTCCGACGCCGAACTGCTGGCGATCTTCCTGCGTGTCGGTGTCAAGGGCAAGAGCGCGGTGGACCTCGCCCGCGATCTTCTGACGCACTTTGGCGGCAGCCTCGCCAAATTGGCCGAGGCCCCGGCCGCCGAATTGGCCAAGGTGCACGGGTTCGGACCGGCCAAGGCCAGCCAGCTCGCCGCCACAATGGAACTGGCCCGCCGGGCGCTGGCCGAGGAGATGAAAGGCCAGGATTTGCTGTCGTCGCCGAACGCCGCCCGCGACTGGCTGAAGCTCAAGCTCGGCGGCCTGGCCCACGAGGTCTTCGGCGCCCTCTGGCTGGACGCCCAGAACCGGCTGATCGGCTGGGACGAACTGTTTCGCGGCACCCTGATGCAAACCAGCGTCTATCCGCGCGAAGTCGTGAAGCAAGCGCTCGCCCGCAACGCCGCCGCCGTGATCCTCGCCCACAACCACCCTTCCGGGCTGGCGGAACCCTCGGCCGCCGACGAGGCCCTGACCCGCGGCCTGCGCGAGGCGCTGGCCCTGGTCGACGTGCGCGTGCTCGACCACTTCATCGTTGCCGGCCGGGCGACCCCGCTCTCTTTCGCCGAGCGCGGCTTGCTCTGAAAAAGAGGCTTGAAACATCGGTTCTTTTCCGGGTATACTGCGCGGCTTTACCGAATTCGACTGGAGCAAGACCATGTCCCGCGTCTGCCAAGTGACGGGCAAGGCCCCGATGGTCGGGAACAACGTTTCCCACGCCAACAACAAGACCAAGCGCCGTTACCTGCCCAACCTGCAAAACCGCCGCTTCTGGGTGGAAAGCGAAAACCGCTGGGTGCGCCTGCGCGTATCCAATGCCGGCCTGCGCACCATCGACAAGAAGGGCATCGACGTCGTCCTCGCCGAGCTGCGCGAGCGCGGCGAAATTTAATCAGCGCCTCCCGGGAGAACGATCATGGCCAAAGGCGGTCGCGAAAAGATCAAGCTGGAATCCACGGCCGGCACCGGCCATTTCTACACCACCAACAAGAACAAGAAGACCACGCCGGAAAAGCTGGAATTCATGAAGTACGACCCGAAGGCGCGCAAGCACGTGATGTACAAGGAAGTGAAGCTCAAGTAATCGCGCCGCGCACCGCGAGAAAGCCCGCCACGCGCGGGCTTTCTTATTTGTTGAGCACGCGCACTTCCCGCTGCGGGAAGGGAATTTCGATCCCGGCATCCTGGAGGCCGCGCCAGATGGCGAGATTGATGTCCGAGCGCAACTGCTGTGTGCCCGCGGTCGGATCCTCGACCCAGAAAACCACTTCGAGATTGATCCCCGAGTCGGCGAAGGCCATGACGAAGGCCTGCGGCGGCGGATCGGCAAGCACGAGCGGCTGCGAGCTGGCGGCCCCGGCCAGGATCGCCATCGCCTGCTCAAGATCGGCGCCGTAAGCCACCTGCACCGGCAGCATCATCCGCATGCGGCTGTCGGTGTAGGACTGGTTGAGCACCACCGAGCCGACCAGCACCTCGTTGGGCACGATGGCCTCGATGCCGGCCCCTTTCAGCACCGTGTAGCGCGTGGTGATGCGGCTCACCAGGCCGCGATCCTGGCCCACCGAGATCAAGTCGCCGATGCGGATCGAGCGGTCGAGCAGGATGATGAAGCCCGACACGTAATTCGCGGCGATCTTCTGCAAGCCGAAACCGAGGCCGACGCCCAGCGCGCCGCCGAACACCGACAGCGTGGTCAGGTCGATGCCCACCAGCGGCAGGCCGATCAGCACGGCCAGCAGGATCAGTCCCGCCCGCGCCAGGCGGGAAAACACCGTGCGCAGATTGGAGTCGAGGCCGGGCACCGCCAACAGGCGCGCCTCGATGGCGCCGCCGATCCACAGCGCCACCAGCAGCATGCCCAGCACCGTGGCGATGCCCTGGAAGATCAGCCACAGATTCAACGGCTGCTTGCCGACCGTGAACTGGACGCTTTCGAGGAAGACGATCAGGTCCGGCAGCAATCCCGCGATGTAGAGCGCCACCACGCTCCAGACGAGAAAGGCGAAGCCGCGCTCGAAGCTGGCCAGCCACTGGCCGCTGAAGCTCTGGCGCAAGGCGAAGAAGACCATGCGGATGACGGCCAGCGAAGCCAGCAATGGCACCGCCAGCGAGAGCAGGTTGACGTTATGCCAATGCGCCAGGACGGGCCGGGCGAGCAGGACCAGGACCAGCGCGGTAAGCGGAAAGGCCAGGCGCTTCAGCCCGCGCTGGCCGATTTGCCAGGCGATGGCGCCATCGACCATCTGGCGGTTGCGGAACAGATGGCCGGCCAGCCCGCCCAGCGCCAGGCAGCAGGCGAGCACGCCCACCTGCCAGAGCACGCCGGTCTGCTGCATGTCGCCCCACAGGTCGAGCAGCAAGCGACCGAACTGGCTGTTTGAGTTCATGAGGGAAACTTCTCCGAATACGGCACGGCCTCGTCGCGGTGGCGCCGCCAGTTGTCGAGATAGCGACGCGCCAGCGGCTCGTTGCCGCGCATGATCACCATGTTTTCGGCATTGCGCGCCTGCGCCGAATACGTGAAATTGTAGCTGCCGGTCACCACCACCGGTGCACCGCCTTCGGCGTCGATCAGCATGATCTTGTTGTGGGCGCTGGCATGGCGCACTTCGAACCAGACCGGGATGCCGGCATCGTGAAGACGGTGCACCAGGCTGCGCCCGTTGCGCCGGACCTGTTCCAGGTCGACCAGCATCGCCACCCGCACCCCGCGCCGATGCGCGTCTTCGAGCGCGCGAGCGATGTTGCGGCTGGTGAACACGAAAGCCTGGACATATATCGTGCGCCGCGCCTTGGCCATGACGGCGAGCAAGGCGCCCTCGGCGTCGTCCCAGGGAGTAAACAGGACCTCCACCGTGCCGCGGGCCGGCAGCGGCGCCGCCGTCGCGGCCAGGCTGCACAGCGCCAGCAGCAGGACGGCGAAGCGCCTCACTTGCACCTTTCCAGCACCGCGGCGTAGAAGCCGTCCGTTCCGTGCAGGTGCGGCAACAGGCGCAGGTCGGTACCGGTATCGAGCGCGATGCCCTGCTGCGCCAGCAATTCGGCCACCGGAACGCGCGTGAAGTCGGCATGCGCGGCGGCGAAGGCGTCGACGATCGCCTCGTTTTCCTCCGGCAGGATGGCGCATGTGGCATAGACCAGGCGCCCGCCCGGCTTCACCAGCCGCGCCGCGGCGGCCAGGATGTCGGCCTGCTTGCGCGTCAGTTCCTCCACCGAGGCCGGCGTCTGCCGCCACTTGAGATCGGGATTGCGCCGCAGCGTACCGAGCCCCGAGCAGGGCGCGTCGACCAGCACGCGGTCGATCTTGCCGGCGAGCCGCTTGACGCGAATGTCGTTCTCGCCCGCGATGCAGACCGGATGCACGTTCGACAGGCCCGAACGCGCGATGCGCGGTTTCATCTTCGCCAGCCGCTTCTCCGATACATCGAAGGCATAGAGCCGGCCGGTGGAACGCATCATCGCGCCGAGCAGCAAGGTCTTGCCGCCGGCCCCGGCGCAGAAATCCACCACCATCTCGCCGCGCTTGGGCGCCAGCAGGTGGCCGAGCAACTGGCTGCCCTCGTCCTGCACCTCGATCCCGCCGTCGAGGAACAAGGGATGCCGCGACAGCGCGGGGCGGCCCTTGGCGCGGATGCCCAGCGGCGCGAACGGACAGGGCTCGACCTCGATGCCGTCGGCCACGAGCTTCGCCAGCGCCTCGTCGCGGCTGACTTTCATGGGATTGACGCGCAGGTCGAGCGGCGCCGGCTGGTTGAGGCCGCGCGCCAAGGCCAGCAGTTCGGCTTCGCTCATGCGGGTCAGCAGCCGTTCGGCCAGCCAGTCGGGCAGGTCGGCCTGCTCGGCGAGACTCAGCACGGGTTCCGCCTGCGCCTTGATCCCGGCCAGCCAGTCCATCTCGCGGGCCGTCACCGCCTCGGCCAGCTGACGCTGGCTGACCCCCTGCAAGCGCACCAGCGCCGCCAGCACGAGCCGTCTCGGCGTGCCGCCATCACTGACTATCCGCTCCAGCAGCCGCTTGCGCCGCAGCACGGCATAGGCCGTCTCGGCGATGAAGGCCCGTTCGCGCCCTCCCGTCCGGTCGACCCGGAAATGGTTGGACAACACGCCGTCGGCCGGCTGCTTGAACTTCAGCATGTCGGTGACCACGGCGACCGCCGCGTCCACCAGATCATCGGTGATGCGCATCACGGCGCCCTTTCCTGTGACAAACCCATGTCGATCCTTTCGGCCACCTGTTCGAACACATCGCCCTTGCGATCGACATGGCGGATCTTCACCGGCAGGCGCGAATCCTCCAGGCTCAGCCAGACCTCCGTCGAATCGCGGCCCTCGGGCCGGCTGGCGCGCAGGTGCAGCGTCCGCCGCGCGCCGATCGGCGTGTCGATGATTTTCTCGCCGATCACCTCGAACTCGTATCGTTCCAGCTTCCGGCCGGTCGTCACCGGCAGGGAAATGACCGGCAGATCGGTCGGCACCATCAAGGCCAGCTGGAAGAATACCGACAGCATGTCCTGTGTCTCTCCCTGCAACTCGAACTCGCGCCCGTCGGCCAGGGCCAGCCGCGATTCCTCCCAGTTGAAGCGCACCGAATCGATCTTGCCCTTGCCGCGCTCGGCGCGGTATTGACGCGGCCGCAGACGGCCCTTGACGATCTCGCCTTCCGACGAATTGACGACGCTGGCGGGCTTGAACAGATTGGCGAGCCCGGTCGTCGCCGCCGTGCTGCGCATGGCGTAGCGCGCGCCGTCCTGGTGGAATTCCTGGAGCATCTTGCCGAGCACGAAGCCGTTCTCGCCCATGGTCACCTTGTAGCGGATGCGCACGGCCGTCGGCAGATCGACCATCGGCAAGGACTCACCGGCCGGCTCGGCCGCCGACGGCACGGTTTCCGCCACCGATGGCGCGGCGGCGGCATCCTCGGCTGGCGCGGGGGGTTCCGGCGGAGCTTCGGCGGGCGGCTCCGGCGGCGGTTCCGGTTCCGGCGGCGGAATCGTTACCGGCAGTTCGGCGGCGGCCATGTCGATGGCGGGCGCCGGCACCGGCCTGAGCCGGGGCTTGAACGCGCGCGCGGGCCTGACGGGCGCCACCGCCGGGCGTGGCGTGGCGACGACCGCCGGCTCGGCCAGATGCGCGGTCAGCGGTGGCGCCGGCCCGCCATCGTCGAGCACGAACCGGGGTCCGAGGGGCCACAGCAGCACGGCCAGGTGCAGGATCGCCGACGCGCCGAGCGCCACCCCGAACCGATGGCGAAGGTTCATCCGGCCGGCACGATCAGGGTCCCGCCGCCCGCCGGCTCGTCCGCCAGGATGACCCGCCTCCGGTCGAGGCGCAGACGGCCTTCGAGAAACCAGCGCACGGCGCGCGGGTAGATCGCGTGTTCCTGCGCCAGCACCCGCGCCGCCAGCGTGTCGGCGTCGTCGCCCGGCAGCACGGGCACCGCCGCCTGGATGACGATGGGGCCGGAATCCAGCGCCGGCGTGACGAAATGGACCGTCGCGCCATGAATGCGCACGCCGGCGGCGAGCGCCGCCGCATGGGTGTGCAGGCCGGGAAACGAGGGCAGCAGCGAGGGGTGGATGTTCATCAGCCGCCCCTCGTAGCGCCGCACGAAATCCTCGCCCAGCACGCGCATGAAGCCGGCAAGCACGACCAGGTCCGGCGCGTAACGGTCGATTTCGGCGGCCAACGCGCCGTCGAAGGCGTCGCGGCCCGGATACGCCTTGTGGTCGACCACGGCCGTCGGCACGCCGTGCGCGGCGGCCCAGGCGAGGCCGGCGGCATCGGGCCGGTTGCTGAGGACGGCCACGCAGCGGCCGGACACGTTGGCGTTGATGATGGCCTCCATGTTGCTGCCGCGGCCGGAGATCAGGATGAGGTAGCTTTTCATTTCAGACCCGGAACAGGAAGGAAAACGGCCGTGGCCATGCTCTGGATGACCTTGACGACGGTGCGATTGGCCTTGTCGGCAACCAGGCGCGACAGCAGGTCGAGATTGCCGATCAGCTTGCCGAACTCGCGCTCGAAGCTCAGGTTGTGCCCCGCCTGCATTTCATTGGACAGCAGGAGCAGGTTGCCGGCGGCATCGCGGGCGTTGGTCAGCTTCCAGACGGCGATCTCGAGATTGCGTGCGCAGTTGTGAAGGGCTTGCGGGTCGAGATCGTCGAGCACGGAGAATTCCGATTTCTCGTTGAACGCCGCGTGCAGCATGCCGCCCATGCCGCCGACGAACGCCATGACCCGGTCGCCCCGGTAGTCGGCGTGCAGCGCCGCCAGGATGGCGTCCACGCCGCGCTTGCCGGCCAGGGGCGGCAGCCGCCAGGCCAGTTGCGGATCGAACAGTTGCGCCATCGCCGCTTCCATGCCCGGCTGGCCGCCGCGGCGCCACTCGGCGGGATTGCGCCGGTAGAGCTTTTCCGCCAGCAGCCTGAGGCTGGCGAAGGCCTCGCGCCGGTGCACCTCGGCCACGCGATCGATGTCGGTCTTGACCAGCTGGCCGGGCGCCAGGCGGCCATCGTGGGCGCAGGCGCCCAGCAGCAGGATCAGGCCGAGCAGCAGCCCGCGCATGGTCAGTCGCGGCGCGCCAGGCGCTGCCGCAACCCGCCGATGACGATGGGCAGCACCGAGATGGCGACGATGGCCAGAATCACCAGCATCAGGTTGTTCTTCACCACCGGCAGGTTGCCGAACCAGTAGCCGGCCAGCGTCAGCGAGAACACCCAGATGATGCCGCCCAGGAAATCGAAGACGAAGTAGCGCGGGTAAGTCATGCGCGCGACGCCGGCGACGAAGGGCGCGAAAGTACGCACCAGCGGAATGAAGCGGGCGATGGTCATGGTCGCCGGCCCGTACTTCTCGTAGAAGGCATGCGCCCGGTCGTAAGCGCCGCGGTTGAAGAAGCGCGGCGCGCCTTCGCCCCAGTGCAGGACCTTCCCGCCGAACCAGCGGCCGATCCAGTAATTGACGTTGTCGCCCAGCACCGCGGCGGTCAGCAGCACCGCGATCAGCACCGTGATGTCCATCCCTCCCGTCGCGGCCAGCGCGCCGGCCACGAACAGCAGCGAATCGCCGGGCAGGAAGGGCGTCACCACCAGGCCGGTCTCGCAGAAGATGATGGCGAACAGAATGGCGTAGATCCAGACGCCATACTGGGCGACCAGCGCCGCCAGGTGCTTGTCCAGATGCAGGACGATGTCGACGAGTTGGCCAAGGATTTCCATGAGCGGCGTAGTGTACCCGAGCCCTCCTATAATCCCGCGATGCCGCGCATCCATCCGCTTCCCGACCTCCTGATCAGCCAGATCGCCGCCGGCGAAGTCGTCGAGCGGCCCGCCTCGGTGCTCAAGGAACTGGTCGAGAACAGCCTGGACGCCGGCGCGACGAAAATCGACGTGCAACTGGAAGAAGGCGGCGTCAAGCTGATCCGCGTCGCCGACGACGGCGCCGGCATCGAGCCCGACGACCTGCCGCTGGCGCTGGCCCGCCACGCCACCAGCAAGATCGCCACGCTCGACGACCTGGAGCGCGTCGCCAGCTACGGTTTCCGGGGCGAGGCGCTGGCATCGGTCGCATCCGTCGCCCGCGTCACGCTCACCAGCCGTACTTCCTTGCACCCGCATGCGTGGAAAGTCAGCCATGGCGGCACGCCGCTTTCGCCCCGCGAACCGGCCGCGCTGGAACGCGGCACGGTCGTCGAGGTCGCCGATCTCTACTTCAACACGCCGGCGCGCCGCAAGTTCCTCAAGTCCGAGAGCACCGAATACGCGCATTGCGCGGAAGTCCTGCGGCGCATGGCGCTGGCCCGGCCCGACGTCGCCTTCGGCCTGACGCACAACCGCGCCGTGAAGTGGCGTGTCGCCACGGCTGACTTTGCCAGACGAGTGCGCGACCTCGTCGGCGACGATTTTCCCGCCCACACCCGCGAGGTGGACGCGCAGGCCGGCCCGCTCCGGCTCACGGGCCTCGCCGCGCTGCCCGCCTATTCGCGCGCCTCGCGCGACGAGCAGTATTTCTACGTCAATGGCCGCTTCGTGCGCGACAAGCTGCTTTCCCACGCGGCGCGCGAAGCCTATGCCGACGTGCTGCACGGCGCGCGCCATCCGGCCTACGTGCTGTTCCTGACGCTCGACCCGGCCGCCGTCGACGTCAACGTGCATCCGGCCAAGACCGAGGTCAGGTTCCGCGATTCGCGCGGCGTGCATCAGTTCGTCTTCCACGCGCTGACACGCGCACTGGCGGAACCGCTCGCGCAGGCCGCTCCCGCAGCCGTACAACGACCGTTCTTCGCGCCGCCGCGTCAACAGTCCTTCGCTGTCGAAGAGCCGCGCACTTCGACCGCCGCCTACCTCGACTTCGCGAAGCAGGCGTACAGCGAACCTGCGCCACAGCCGGCTTCGCAGCCGCTCGGCCACGCCATCGCCCAGCTGCACGGCCTCTACGTGCTGGCGCAGAACGAGGCCGGGCTGATCCTGGTCGACCAGCACGCCGCGCACGAGCGCATCCTCTACGAGCGGCTGAAGAATCAGATCGAGGCCGGCCCGCCGCCGACGCAGGCGCTGCTGGTGCCGGCGGTGATCGAAGTCAGCGAAAAGGATGTCGCCACCGCCGAAGAGCAGGCCGAAGCGCTCGCCGCGCTGGGTTTCGAGGTGTCGCATGGCGGGCCGCGACAACTGACTTTGCGCACCGTGCCCGCGCTGCTCGCCGGCGGCGATGTCGGCGCGCTGCTGCGCGCCCTGCTGGCCGAACTCGCCGAGCATCCCGCCAGCCGCGTGGTCGAGGCCCGGCGCAACGAACTGCTGGCCACCATGGCCTGCCACGGCGCCGTACGCGGCCGGCGCAGCCTGACGCTGCCCGAGATGAACGCGCTGCTGCGCGAGATGGAAGCCACCGACCGCGCCGACCAGTGCAACCACGGCCGGCCCACGTGGCGGCAGGTGGGCCTCGCCGAGATCGACGCGCTGTTCATGCGCGGCAAATGAGCCTGCCCCCCGCGATTCTCCTCATGGGGCCGACGGCGTCGGGCAAGACCGCGCTGGCCTTCGAGATCGCCGACCGCTTTCCGGTGGATATCGTCAGCGTCGATTCGGCGCAGGTGTTCCGCGACATGGACATCGGCACCGCCAAGCCCGACGCCGCGACGCTCGCCCGCTATCCGCACCGGCTGATCGACCTCATCCCGCCCGAGGAACGCTACTCGGCCGCGCGCTTCCGCGCCGACGCGCTGCGCGAGATGGCAAAGATCACCGCCGCCGGCCGCGTGCCGCTGCTGGTCGGCGGCACCATGCTCTACTTCAAGGCGCTGCGCGAAGGGCTGGCCGACCTGCCCGACGCCGATCCGCGACTGCGCGAACGGATCGACGCCGAGGCGGCCGAGCGCGGCTGGCCCGCCCTGCACGCGGAACTGGCGCAACTGGACCCCGAGACCGCCGCCCGCCTCGCGCCCACCGATGCGCAGCGCATCCAGCGCGCGCTCGAGATCGTGCGCACCACCGGCAAGCCGCTCGGAGCGCATTTCCGGTCACAACGCAGCGAGCCGCCACCTTACCGAATGCTGCCGCTCGCACTCATGCCCTCCGACCGCGCCGCGCTGCACGAGCGCATCGCCCGGCGCTTCGGCGCAATGCTCGACGCCGGGCTGGTGATGGAAGTGGAGCGCCTGCGCGCGAAGTACACACTCGATGCCGGCCTGCCCTCGATGCGCAGCGTCGGCTACCGGCAGGTGTGGGCGATGCTCGAAGGAGAACTGCCCAGGGAAGAATTGCGTGAGCGCGGCATCTACGCCACGCGCCAGTTCGCCAAGCGCCAGATCACCTGGCTGCGGTCGATGAGCGACCTCGTCACGCTCGACCCGCTCGATCCCGCGGCGACGGACCAGGCGCTGAAACTCGTCGCGGATTTTCTGCGGCCGGACCAGGCGGCATCCCGCCACGGCTGACCCGCCCGAAGGGCGCGGGGCGCCGCGAAGTGGCGTGCCGCGACGACTGACTTTCGCTAGACGACGACCGTTTGCGCCTCGCCGGGCGCGCAAGCCTCGATGCGGCCGATGCGGAACACCTGCTCGCCGGCGGCGGAGAGCAGTTCGGCGGCGGGCTTTTCGTTCTCGGGGGCGAGCACGATCACCATGCCGATGCCGCAGTTGAAGACGCGGTGCATCTCGGCGTCGGCGACGTTGCCTTCCTTCTGGAGCCACTGGAACAGCGGCGGCATCACCCAGGCGCCCTGGCCGAGCACGGCCCTGAGTCCGGGCTGGAGGATGCGCGGCACGTTGTCCACGAGGCCGCCGCCGGTGATGTGGGCAAGGCCCTTGACGGGCATGGCCTGCATCAGCGCGAGCACGGACTTGACATAGATGCGCGTCGGCGCCAGCACCGCCTCGGCGAAAGTCCGGCCATGGAAGCCGGCCTGCATGTCCGGCTTGGCCCGTTCGATGATGCGGCGGATCAGCGAATAGCCGTTGGAATGCGCGCCGCTGGAGCCGAGGCCGAGGACGACGTCGCCCGGCTTGATGGTCTTGCCGTCGATGATCGCGGACTTCTCGACCGCGCCGACGGCGAAGCCGGCAAGATCGTATTCGCCGGGCGGGTACATGCCGGGCATTTCGGCCGTCTCGCCGCCGATCAGCGCGCAGCCCGCGAGTTCGCAGCCCCTGGCGATGCCTTCGACGACCTGCGCGGCGGTATCGACATCGAGCTTGCCGCAGGCGAAGTAGTCGAGGAAGAACAGCGGCTCGGCGCCCTGGACCAGGATATCGTTCACGCTCATGGCGACGAGATCCTGGCCGATGGTGTCGTGCCTGTTCAGCTCGAAGGCCAGCTTGAGCTTGGTGCCGACGCCGTCGGTGCCGGAGACCAGCACCGGCTCGCGATATTTCTTCGAAATCTCGAACAGGGCGCCAAAGCCGCCGATGCCGGCCAGCACTTCGGGGCGCATGGTGCGCCGGGCGGCGGGCTTGATGCGTTCGACGAGGCTGTCGCCGGCATCGATGTCGACGCCGGCGTCACGATAGGTCAGCGAAATGCTCACGGCGGGTTCCTCTGGCGTTCCTGGGGCGGCACGGATAAAGTTGCGCATTTGCGGCCCGATGTGCCCTGAAAGGCCGTAGGGCCGCGATTTTACAGCAAATGATCTCCGACCACCGCCTGCAAACCGCCTTCTGGATCGGCCTCGGCCTGCTCGCGCTCTGGCTGCTGTACCTGCTCGGGCCCATCCTGACGCCCTTCCTGCTGGCCGGCATCCTGGCCTATGTCTGCCATCCGCTGGTCGAGCGGCTGCGCAAGTGGAAGCTGCCGCGCGTGGTCGCGGTGCTGGCGGTCATGCTGACGCTGGCGTTCCTGCTGGTCGGCCTGGTGCTGATCATCGTGCCGCTGATCGCCGAGGAAGCCGGCATCCTGGCCACGCGCCTGCCCGAAGCGGTCGCGCTGGCCAATGAAAAGCTCGGCCCGTGGCTGCGCGGCAATTTCGGCATCAAGCTCCGCTTCGACCCGGCGACGCTGAAGAAGCTGGTGACCGACAACATGGACAGCCTGCAAACCATCGTCCAGCACCTGTTCGCATCGCTGAAAATCGGCGGCGTCGCCGTCCTCGGCCTGCTGGCCACCCTGCTCCTGACGCCGGTGGCCATGTTCTACCTGCTGCTCGACTGGCCATCGCTGCTCGCGCGCATCGACAACGCCATCCCGCGCCCCTGGCATGCCAGGGCCACCGCCATCCTGCGCGATGTCGACAGCGTGCTGGCCCAGTTCCTGCGCGGGCAGCTCATGGTGATGACGGTGCTGGCGCTCTACTACGGCGTCGCGCTCTGGATCGCCGGCCTGCCTTCGGCCGCGGCCATCGGCCTGCTGACCGGCTGCCTGATCTTCGTCCCCTACGTCGGCTTCGCCACCGGCCTCGCGCTCGCGCTGCTGGTGGCCGTGTTGCAGTTCCAGGGCATCGGCCTGGTGGTCGCCGTGCTGGTCGTCTTCGGCTTCGGCCAGCTGCTGGAGAGTTTCCTGCTCACGCCCTTCCTGGTCGGCGAACGCATCGGCCTGCACCCGCTGGCGGTGATCTTCGCCCTGATGGCCTTCGGCCAGCTGTTCGGCTTCTTCGGCATCCTGCTGGCGCTGCCCGCCTCGGCGGCCCTGCTGGTCGGCCTGCGCGAGCTGAAGGCCGTCTATGTCGCCAGCCGCTTCTACCAGGGGCCGGCGGCATGACCCAATTGCTGCTCGATCTCAAGCCGGAACAGCCGCCGACGCTGGACAACTTCGTCGCCGGCGCCAACGCCGAGCTGATCAGCCGGCTGCGCGGCCTGACCGACCGGGGCAACTTCGACGCGGTCTATCTCTGGGGCGCTTCCGGCTGCGGCAAGAGCCACTTGCTGGCCGCCACCGTCGCCGCGGCGCGCCGGCCGTCCGTGCTGCTCGCGGGCGGGGCCACGGGCGCGGAAATCGCCATCGCCCCCGGCATGCTGCTGGTCATCGACGACGTGCAGGCGCTCGGCGAGGCCGCGCAGGTCGCCCTGTTCCGCACCTTCAACGCCGCCCGCCTGGCCGGCCTGGCGATCCTGCTGGCCGGCAGCGAACCGCCGGCGCGGCTCGGCCTGCGCGAAGACCTGCGAACGCGCATCGGCCAGGCGCTGGTCTACGAAGTGAAGCCGCTGTCCGACGACGAAAAGTCAGCCGCGCTGAAGCGCCACGCCCTGATGCGCGGCATGAAGGTCGACGAGGGCCTGGTACGCTACCTGCTGTCGCGCGGCCGCCGCGACCTCAACTCGCTGATGGCGGTGCTCGACAGCCTCGACCGCGCCACGCTGGAACAGAAGCGGCCGGCGACGCTGCCGCTGCTCAAGGAAGTCATGCAACTGCAATTCGATACCGACGATGAATCTCGTTCTGTTTGATCTCGACAATACCCTGCTCGCCGGCGATTCCGATTTCGAGTGGGCCCAGTTCCTCATCGCCAGGGGCGTGCTCGACCGCGAGGTGTACGAGGCGCGCAACCAGCAATTCTTCGACGACTACAAGGCCGGCACGCTGGACATCCACGCCTTCCTCGACTTCCAGCTCGCGCCGCTGTCGCGCCACCCGCGCGAGGAACTCGACGCCTGGCACGCCGAATTCATGGCCACGCGCATCCTGCCGATGATCGGCGCCCCCGCGCGAACGCTGGTCCGGCGCCACCTCGACGACGGCGGCCTGTGCGCCGTGGTCACCGCCACCAACAGCTTCGTCACCGGGCCGATCGTCCGCGAGTTCGGCATTCCCCATCTGATCGCCACCGTGCCCGGACAGGAGCGCGGCCGCTTCACCGGCAAGCCGCGCGGCACGCCGGCCTTCAAGGAAGGCAAGGTCGAGCGCGTCGAAGCCTGGCTGGAGTCGCTCGGCCTGTGGTGGGGCGCCTTCCGGCAAAGCTGGTTCTACAGCGATTCGCACAACGACCTGCCGCTGCTGCGGCTCGTGACCGATCCGGTCGCCGTCGATCCCGACGACATACTGCGCCGGCATGCCGACGGGCACGGCTGGCCGGTGATCAGCCTGCGCGGCTGATCGGTTATCATGGCGCCCTTTCCGAGCCGCCCAACCGCATGATCCGCAAGATTCTGCGCCGCGCCATCACCAAGGTATTCCTTCGCGGCGCACCCATCAACCGCAAGGCCGAGACCATCCCGGCGGAACGCCACGGCATCCGCCGCGACCATGTCTCGGCCGGCGCGCGCCGCACCTGCGAGACGCTGCAGAAGGCCGGCTTCAAGGCTTACGTGGTCGGCGGCGCCGTGCGCGACCTGATCGCCGGCATCGACCCGAAGGACTACGACGTCGCCACCGACGCCACGCCCGACCAGGTGCGCGGCCTGTTCCGGCGCAGCCGCATCATCGGCCGCCGCTTCCAGATCGTCCATGTCATGCAGGGGCCGGAGACGCTGGAAGTGTCGACCTTCCGCGCCGCCCATGACGCCGACACGCTCAAGGACGAGCACGGCCGCGTGCTGCGCGACAACGTCTGGGGCAGCATCGAGGAGGACGCGGCGCGGCGCGATTTCACCATGAACGCGCTCTACTACGACCCGACCGGCGAAGTCGTGCTCGACTTCCACCACGGCGTCGAGGACATCCAGAAGAAGACGCTGCGCATGATCGGCGACCCGCGCGCCCGTTACCGCGAGGACCCGGTGCGCATGCTGCGCGCGGTGAGGCTTTCGGCAAAGCTGGACATGCGCCTCGATCCCAAGGTGCAGGCGCCGATCCGCGACATGGCCGACCTGATCGAGAACGTGCCGGCGGCGCGCCTGTTCGACGAGATGCTCAAGCTGCTGTTCTCCGGCCACGCCGTCGAATGCGTCAAGCGCCTGCGCGACGAAGGCCTGCATCACGGTCTGCTGCCCCTGCTCGACGTGATCCTCGAACAGCCGCTGGGCGAGAAGTTCGTCATGCTGTCGCTGGCCAACACCGACGCGCGCGTGCGCGCCGACAAGAGCGTGTCGCCCGGCTTCCTGTTCGCGACCCTGCTCTGGCACGAAGTGCTGGCCAGCTGGGAAAAACGCAAGCAGGCCGGCGAGCTGGCCATGCCGGCGATGTTCGCCGCCATGGACGAGGTGCTCGACCAGCAGGGCGAGAAGCTGGCCATCACCAAGCGCATCGCCGCCGACATCAAGGATATCTGGGCGCTGCAGCCGCGCTTCGAAAAGCGCTCGGGCCGCATGCCGGCGCGACTGGTGGAGCAGCCGCGCTTCCGCGCCGCCTGGGACTTTCTCGTCCTGCGCACGGAGAGCGGCGAGGCGCCGAAGGAATTGGCCGACTGGTGGGACGAGTTCGCCCACGCCGGCCACGAACGGCGCGAGGCGATGCTCATCCCCGCCGACAAGGAGGGCGACCCGAAGAAGCGGCGGCGCCGTTCCCGCTCGCGGGGCGCCAAGGCCGAACCGGAGGGCGGGACGAAAGTCAGTCGTGGTGAGACGCCGTGATCCGGGCCTTCGTGGCCCTGGGCTCCAACCTCGGCAATCCGGTCCAGATCGTCGAGGATGCCATCGAAGCCATGGCGGCGCTGCGCGGCTCGCTGCTCATGGCCATTTCGTCGCTGTACCGCACGGCGCCGGTCGGCACCAGTGAAAAGCTGCGGCACCAGCCGGATTTCATCAACGCCGTGGTGGCGCTCGACACGCGGCTGAATCCGCGCGACCTGCTCGATGAGCTGTTCACCGTCGAAGCCAGGTTCGGCCGCCAGCGATCGGTCAAGAACGCGCCGCGCACGCTCGACCTCGACCTGCTGCTGCATGGCGACACCGTGCAGGACGATCCGGACGTGACGCTGCCGCACCCGCGCATGCACGAGCGCGCCTTCGTGCTGGCGCCGCTGGCGGAGATCGCGCCGGAACTCGTGATTCCCGGCCGGGGGCCGGTGGCGGCCCTGCTGGCCGCCTGCGCCGGCCAGCGCGTGCACGCCCTGGCCCGCCGGCAATGACGGCGCTGTTCGGCGGTCTGCCGGTGGTCGTGCAGACGGCGCTGCTGCTGGCGGCGTCGAACATCTTCATGACCTTCGCCTGGTATGCGCATCTGAAGAACCTGAACGACCGGCCATGGTGGATCGCCGCGCTGGCCTCGTGGGGCATTGCGCTGTTCGAATACCTGCTCCAGGTGCCCGCCAACCGCATCGGCCACCAGGAGATGGACCTCGGCCAGTTGAAGATTCTCCAGGAGGCCATCACCCTGACGGTCTTCGTGCCGTTTGTCGTGCTCTACATGCAGCAGCCGCTCAAGCTTGACTACCTGTGGGCCGGCTTGTGTATTCTGGGGGCCGTCTATTTCATTTTCAGGGGACCGTGATGACCTACCTGGCCAGCAACAAGCCCATCACCCTGCCGGAACTCGCGCGCATGAAGCGCGAGGGCGAGAAGATCGCCATGCTCACGGGCTACGACGCCAGCTTCGCCGCGCTGGAGGACCGCTGCGGCGCGGACGTGATCCTGGTCGGCGATTCGCTCGGCAACGTCATCCAGGGCAAGACCTCGACGCTGCCCGTGACCATGGAGCACATGGTCTATCACACCGAATGCGTGGCCCACCAGGCGCTGCGGCCGATGGTGGTCGGCGACCTGCCCTTCGGCGCCTACCACGAGTCGAAGGAGCAGGCGATCCGCAACGCCGGCAAGCTGCTCGCCGTCGGCGCCGAGATGGTCAAGCTGGAAGGCGGCGCGGTGATGGCCGAGACCGTGCATTTCATGGTCGAGCGCGGCGTGCCGGTCTGCGCCCACATCGGCCTCACGCCGCAATCGGTGCACGCGCTCGGCGGCTATCGCGTCCAGGGCCGCGACGAGGCCGGCGCCGCGCGCATGAGGAACGACGCCACCTCGCTGGAACAGGCGGGCGCGGCGCTGATGGTGCTGGAGATGGTGCCTTCCGACCTGGCCGGTGAAATCACCCGTTCGCTCAAGGTCTGCGCCACCATCGGCATCGGCGCCGGCCCGCAATGCGACGGCCAGGTGCTGGTGCTCTACGACATGCTCGGCCTCTATCCCGGCAAGAAGGGCCGCTTCGTCAAGGATTTCATGGCCGAGGCGCAGAGCATCGAAGGCGCCGTCAAGGATTACGTTCAGGCCGTGAAGCAAGGCAGCTTCCCCGGGCCGGAGCACTGCTACTGATCCCGCCATGCAGATCCACGAAACCGTCGCCGGCCTGCGCGCCGCGCTGAAAGTCAGCCATGGCGGCACGCCGGGAACCGTCCTCGTGCCGACCATGGGCAACCTGCACGAGGGCCACATCGCGCTGATGGAGCAGGCGCGCAGGCATGGCGACACCGTGGTCGCCACCATCTTCGTCAACCGGCTGCAATTCCGGCCCGGCGAGGACTTCGAGAAATATCCGCGCACCTTCGCGGCGGATTGCGAGAAGCTGGCCGCCGCCGGCGTCGACCACCTGTTCGCGCCGACGGAAGCCGAAATGTACCCGCGCCCGCAGGGCTTCCACGTGGTGCCGCCGGCCGAACTCGACGGCACGCTCGACGGCGAATTCCGCCCCGGCCATTTCAAGGGCGTCGCCACGGTGGTGATGAAGCTGTTCCAGATCGCGCAGCCGCAAGTGGCGCTGTTCGGCAAGAAGGATTACCAGCAGTTGATGGTCATCCGCAAC
The DNA here is from genome assembly GCA_964602565.1 of uncultured Rhodocyclaceae bacterium. GTDB lineage: Bacteria > Pseudomonadota > Gammaproteobacteria > Burkholderiales > Rhodocyclaceae > Fen-999. The sequence continues at coordinate 20,023 of CAZRRI010000019.1, forward strand.
ATGGTCGCCGACCTCAACCTGCCGATCGAGATCGTCGGCGGCGAGACGGTGCGGGCAGCGGATGGACTCGCCCTTTCATCGCGCAACGGCTATCTCTCGGCGGCGGAGCGCGCCGAGGCGCCGCGGCTGAACCGGCTGCTGCGGGAAATCGTCGCCGCGCTGCGCGCCGGCAGCCGCGACCACGCGGGCCTGGAAAACCGGGCGGTGGCGGAACTCGAATCGGCCGGCTGGCAGCCGGACTACATCGCCATTCGCCGGCAGGCCGACCTGCAAGCGCCCGCGGATGCCGTCTCGCCGCTCGTGGTGCTGGCCGCCGCCCGCCTGGGCAGCACGCGGCTGATCGACAACCTCGAGGTCTGAGCGCCGGCTACTTGAACGCGGCCGGATCGATCTCGTGCCGCGCCAGCAGCTTGTAGAACTCGGTGCGATTGCGCTGGGCGACGCGCGCCGCCTTGGCGACATTGCCGCGCGTGGCCTCGAGCAGGCGGATCAGGTAGTCGCGCTCGAAGCCGCGCCGCGCCTCGTCGAACGCGGTGAAGCCCTCTTCCGCGCCCTCCTGCAGCAGCTTCTGCACCAGCGAGGCCGGCACCAGCGGCGTCACCGACTGGTTCAGCGCCTGCTCGACGACGCTGCGCAACTGGCCGACATTGCCGGGCCAGGAAGCCTCCAGCAACACGGATTGCGCCTCGGGCGACAGACGCCGGTCGCCGCCGTGCCGGTCCACGAAATGCGCCACCAGCAGCGGAATATCCTCGTTGCGCTCGGCCAGTGCCGGCACCTTCAAGGTCGACACCGCCAGCGCATAGTAGAGATCGGAACGAAACACGCCCTCGCGCGCCAGCTTTTCCAGCGGCGCGGCGGTTGCGGCGATCACGCGCAGGTCGGGCAGGCCGCCCTTGCCGCGGCCGAACAGGGTGGTGCCGACATGCACCAGCGCCAACAGCCGGGCCTGGGCGACGGCGCCGAGACGATCCACCTTGTCGATGAACAGCGTGCCGCCGTCGGCGGCGCGCAATGCCTCGCCGCCGGTCAGTTGCTTGTCCAGGTCCGCGTCCGACAGGCTGTCGCACGCGAGCGTGACGAAGGGCTTCTTGCGGCGCGGGCCGGCCTCGTGAATGGCCCGTGCCAGGGTGGCCTTGCCCGCGCCGACCGGCCCGGCCAGCAGGAGCGGACCGATCTCCTCGCCGGCGCGGCGCGCCTGGCGCAACAGCTCGTCCATGACCACGCTGCGCGAGACGATGGCCTGGCGCCATTGGCCGTCGTCGCTGGTCGCGCGCACGGGCGGCGATAGCGCCACGGCGCCGGCCACGCGCTCGAGCAGTTCCTGGCCGTCGAAAGGCTTGGTGAGGAAGCCGAAGGCGCCGCGCTGGGTCGCGGCCACCGCGTCGGGAATCGTGCCGTGGGCGGTAAGGATGATCACCGGCACGCTCGGCGCCGCCGCGTGCAGGCGCGCGAACAGCGCATGGCCGTCCATGCCGTCCATGCGCAGGTCGGTGATGACCGCCTGGGGCCGCTCGGCCTGGAACAGTTCCAGCGCCTCCTCGCCGGAGGCGGCCTGGCTGACCGCATAGCCGGCCGAGGACAGGCGCAGGCCGATCAGGTGCAGGAGGTCGGGGTCGTCGTCGACGACGAGGATGCGGGCCTTGCCCATGTCACTTGACCGCGGGCCTGGACCGGCGGCGGGTATCGCGGTCGATGGCCAGCAGCGCATCGAGCTTCTGCTGGAGTTCGTCGACCTTGCGCTGGCTTTCGCGCAGGGCCGCCTCGCCGCGCCTATGCTCCTCGTTGAGCGCGGCGTAACGGCGCTGGGCATCGTTCAGTTGCGCCGTCAGCCGTTCGACCTGTTGGCGCAGTTCCCGGATCACCGCTTCGTCGCGCGCCGGCTCCACCACCGGCGGTGGCACCGCGACCGGTTCGGGCGCCGCCGGCGGCGGCGCCGGCACGGCCACCGGCTCCACCGACGCACAGCCCGCCAAGGCCATGCCGGCCAGCATCGCGAATACGCGCATCATGCCGCCTCCCCTGGCAAGGTCAGCCGGAAATGCGATCCGCGCGTGGTGGCCAGCAGTTCCAGCACGCCGCGATTGGCCGCGGCGAATTGTCGGGCAATGGCCAGCCCGAGGCCGACGCCGGCCACGCCCTTGGCGTGTTCGCCGCGATAGAAGGGTTCGAACACGCGCTCGCGGTCCGCCGCCGGTATGCCCGGCCCCTGATCGACGACATCCAGCGTCACTTTGTTCTGTTCGCCTTGCAATGAAATGTCCACCGTGCCGCCATCCGGCGAATACTTGATGGCGTTCGAAACGAGATTATCCACCACTGTCGTCAACTCCTCCTTGCCGCCTACCACCACCAGCGGTTTCAGCGAACCCGAGAAATGCAATTGCTTACCCCGGGCCGCAAGCTGGTGGGTGGTGACGATCTGCTGCACCAGTTCGTCGAGGCGCAGGCGCACCGGCCTGATCCGCTCGCCGGCGTGGCCGGCCTGCTGAAGCTTGAGCAGGCTGTCGATCAGGTTCTGCAAGCGCAAGGCGTTGCCGCGGATGATGCCGACGATTTTCTCCTGGCCCGGCGTCAACGGGCCGACGGCGCCCTCGGTCAGCAGGCTGGCGCCTTCGCGCAGCGCCGCCAGCGGCGTCTTCAGCTCATGCGAGACATGGCGCAAGACCAGGACACGCTGTTCCTCCAGCTCCAGCAGGCGTCTTCGCAGCCAGTCGAGCCGTTCGCCCATCTCGCGGATGTCGCGCGGCCCCTTGAGCACGATGGCCTTGTCCAGCTTGCCCTCGCCCAGCGCCTGCACCGCGCTTTCGAAACCCCAGAGCACGCGCGCCAGCAGCAGCCGGCTGAACAGGAAGAACAGCACCATCATCGCCAGGCCGACGGCCAGCGCCAGCAACAGGCGACCGCGCAGGGCATCGGCCTCGGTGCGGAATATCTCGACCTCGCGGACGATGATCTGGTTGGACCGGGACACGAGCCTGGGGATGTGCGATTTCAAGTCGCCCAATATCGCTTCCAGCTCCGCGCCGCGCTTGCGGCCTTCCTGGAAATCGGCGAAGGCGGCGGCCTCGAACGCCAGCAGGGCGAGGACATCGGCGCGCAATTCGGCGAGCAGCGGCACTTCGGCGAAGGTGCGGGAAGTCTTGATCCATTCCTGGCGCGCCTGCCCGTAGTCATCGAGCAACGAAGCGTCCTTCAGCACCGCGTGCTGGCGCAACAGGCGCTCCATGTTCAAGATATCCTCCGGCAGTTCATTGCCACTCTGCGCGGCCAGCGCCGCTTCGCGCGTGAGCGCCTCGCCGCGGGCGGTGACGCGATCCATGTTGATGAACACGTAGGCGATCGCGACCAGCAATGGCAAGGCGACCAGCGCGTTGCCCAGCACGATCAAACGCAACAGGGAACGCGGGTACAACTGTCTCACGGCTGCCATCGTAGGAGATCGCGCGGAAAGGATCGCGGTGTTGGGTAGTGGCGACAGCGGAAATGATAATCCCTGATCCCGACAATGCGATTCCCGCCGCTTCCGGATTCGGCGAATCGAAATGTCGGTGACCGATGCCCCTATTTCCCGGCTCAGCGCGGTGGCGGCGCGCGGTCGATGCCGAGCAGCCGCGTGCCGGCGCCGAGACCACGCTTGCTGAACCACCGCGCGTTCATTTCGAGGGCGTAGCGCGCCGGCTTCGCCGCGCAATGATTGTCCTCGGTGCGCGGCTGCATTTCCTCGACGTTGATGATGCGGCCCTGCCCGTCGAGAAACGCCACCGCCAGCGGCAGCAGCGTGTTCTTCATCCACATGCAGTGGCGGCTGTCGGCGTCGAAGACGAACAGCATGCCGCGATGCGCCGGCATGGACTGGCGCATCATCAATCCGCGCATGCGGGTTTCCTGGGTGTTCACGACCTCGGCCTCGATGCGATGCATGCCGGCGGTCAGTTCGATGACCGGCAATTCCGGCGCGGCGAAAGTCAGTGATGGCAGGACGCCCATCACGGCGGCCACGGCAGTCTGGAGGCGCATGTCCGGCTCCGTCGGGTTACAGGAAGCGATCCAGCAGCCTGCGGCTCGACCGGTCGAGCGCCGCCAGGTCGCGGATCAGGAAATGTATGCCGTTGCTGTCGGCGATGAGCAGCGAGGTCCGGCCCAGGCGGCGGATGTCCTCCTCGCCCTTGAGCACCATCGAGGTCTCGCCGCGATCGGTTTCGATCCGCCACGTGCTCGGCGTCGCGAAGCTGGAAACACCGACGATGCGCCGGATCTCCGGCATGAATTCGCGGCTGGCCAGCTCCTCCTCGACCAGCGCGCGGACGTCGCCGGCCAGGTCGTCCAGGCGATCGATCCAGGCCAGCTCGTGGCCGTCCGCGCCGACGATGGCGATACGCTCGTCCGGGGCCGAAAGCGGGAAGGCGCGCACCGGCACGACCGCTTCCCAGGTCCGGCCATCGCCGTCGACCAGGACCAGCCGGCCGAAGGCATTGCGCGAGAGCTTGAAGTCAGGTGCCGGCATGCAGTCTCTCCCCCGCGCGCAGGCCGCGAATCTCCATCTCGGTGTCCACGTTGCGCGCCTGCGCCTGATAGAGCCGGTGGTAGTGGCCTTCGCGCGCCATCAGCTCGTCGTGGTCGCCGGTTTCGACGACGACGCCGCGATCCATCACCACGAGTCGATCGGCCTTGCGCAGGGTCGACAGCCGGTGGGCGATGGCGATGGTGGTGCGGCCGCGCACCAGATTGTCGAGCGCCTTCTGGATTTCCTTTTCCGTCTCGGTATCCACCGACGAGGTCGCCTCGTCGAGGATGAGTATCTTCGGGTCGATCAGCAAGGCGCGGGCGATGGAAATGCGCTGGCGCTCGCCACCGGACAAGCCTTGCCCGCGCTCGCCGACCAGCGAGTCGTAGCCGTGCGGCAGGCGCAGGATGAACTCGTGCGCGTGCGCGGCGCGGGCGGCGGCGACGATTTCGTCGCGCGTCGCCCCGGGCTTGCCGTAGGCGATGTTCTCGGCGATGGTGCCGAAGAACAGGAAGGGCTCCTGCAGGACGAGGCCGATGTGGCGACGGTACTCGGCCACCGGCAGCGAGCGGATGTCGACACCGTCGAGGCGGATCGAGCCTTCGCTGACATCGTAGAAGCGGCAGATCAGGTTCACCATGGTGCTCTTGCCCGAGCCGCTGTGGCCGACCAGGCCGATCATCTCGCCGGGCGCGATGTCGATGTCCACGCCACGGATGACGGCGCGGTTGCCATAGCGGAAACCGGCCCCGCGCACTTCGATGCGGCCGCTGACCTTGTCGAGATGCACGGGGTCGGCCGGCTCCGGCACGCTCGAAACATGGTCGAGGATGTCGAAGATGCGCTTGGCGCCGGCGGCCGCCTTCTGCGTCACCGAGACGATGCGGCTCATCGATTCGAGCCGCGTGTAGAAGCGGCTGATGTAGGCGATGAAGGCCGTGAGCACGCCGACGGTGATCTGGTCGTGCGCCACCTGCCAGATGCCGAAGGCCCAGACCACCAGCAGGCCGATTTCGGTGAGCAGCGACACCGTCGGCGAGAACAGCGACCAGGTCTTGTTCAGCCGGTCGTTGATGGCCAGGTTGTGGCGGTTCGCCTCGCGGAAGCGCTCGGCCTCGCGCCGCTCCTGGGCGAAGGCCTTGACGACACGGATGCCGGGGATGACGTCGGCCAGCACGTTGGTCACCTCGGCCCACACCCGGTCGACCTTTTCGAAGCCCGTGCGCAGCTTGAAGCGCACCACGTGGATCAGCCAGGCGATCACCGGCAGCGGCAGCAGCGTCACCAGCGCCAGCCAGGGGTTGATCGAGAACAGGATCACCGCCGTCATGGCGATCATCAGCACGTCGGTGGCGAAGTCGAGCAGGTGCAGCGAAATGAAGACGTTGATGCGGTCGGTTTCCGAGCCGATGCGCGCCATCAGGTCGCCGGTGCGCTTGCCGCCGAAGTATTCGAGCGACAGGTTGAGCAGGTGCTCGAAGGTGGTCGTGCGCAGGTCGCGGCCGATGCGCTCCGACACCAGCGAGAGGATGTAGGTCTTGATCCAGCCCAGGCCCCAGGCCAGCAGCGCGGCGCCCAGCAGGCCGCCGAGGTAGAGCGTGACCAGGCCGGCATCGATGGGCTTGCCGTTCTGGTACGGGATGAGGATGTCGTCCATCAGCGGCATGGTGAGATAGGGCGGCACCAGTGTCGCCGCCGTGGCGGCCAGCGTCAGCAGGAAACCGGCGAGCAACTGCCCCTGATAGGGCCGGGCGAAGCGCCAGAGGCGCAGCAGGGTCCAGGTCGACGGCGGCGTGTGGATTTCGCGCGCGCAGACCGGGCACTCTTCCTGGCCCGGCGCCAGCGGCGCCTTGCACTGCGGGCAGAGGGACTCGGTCGCGCGTTCCGCCGCCCGGCCCGTGCGGACGCTCTCCATCTGGCGCGCGAACTGCTCGGCGAGGCGGTGCACGGCGATATCCTGCGCCAGCGTGTAGCGCCAGCACGCGAGACGCCGCCCGCCGTCGCGCAATTCGAGGGTGCCGACGCCGCCATGATCGGAACCCTGGAGCACCATGTCCGGCTGGAAATCCCATGCCCGCCATTCGGCCCCGCTCCCGCCGCCCGCGCCGCGCGAGGCGATGCGGCGGTCCGTGACCACGACCATGCCTTGCGCGAAACGCAGCCGGTCGTCGAGGTCCACGACGAGCCAGGCGACCAGCTGCTCATCCGGGGCCAGAAAGTCAGCCATGGCGGCACGCCACGACTCGGGCACCGTCGTGGGCGCGAGGCCCTCGGCAGGAGTTGGCCCGGATGAATCCTGTGCTGTCATGTCCGCAGTATACCGGCCGGTGCGACCCGGCCCGCCAGCGCTCCGGTAAACTAATCGGCGCGGTTGGCGTTTCATTCACGACGAGTACATGAACAAGATGGAAATTCTTCGCATCATCCCGCTGCGCGGGCCCAACATCTGGACCTACCGACCGGCGCTGGAAGCCTGGGTCGACATCGGCGATCTCGAAGATGCCCCGTCCAACACCCTGCCGGGCTTCGTCGACCGCCTGACGGCATGGCTGCCTTCGCTGATCGAGCACAAGTGCAGCGTCGGCGAGCGCGGCGGCTTCGTGCAGCGCCTGCGCGAAGGCACCTGGGCGGCGCACATCCTGGAACACGTCACCCTCGAATTGCAGAACCTGATCGGCCAGCGCACCAGCTTCGGCAAGGCGCGCGGCACCTCGACGCGCGGCGTCTACAAGGTGGTGGTGCGCTCGCGCGAGGAAAACGTGACACGGGCCTGCCTGGAAGCGGCGCGCCAGCTGATCCTGGCGGCGATCGACGACCGGCCTTTCGATGTCCAGGCAACCCTGGGCGAACTGCGCACCGTCGCCGACCGGCACTGCCTCGGCCCGAGCACGGCCTCGATCGTCGACGCGGCCACCGAGCGGGGCATCCCCTCGATCCGGCTCACCGACGGCAATCTGGTTCAGCTGGGTTACGGCGCCCACAGCCGTCGCATCTGGACCGCCGAAACGGATAGCACCAGCGCCATCGGCGAAAACATCGCCGGCGACAAGGACTTGACCAAGCGCCTGCTCGCCGCCTGCGGCGTGCCGATTCCCGAAGGCCGCGAGGTCGATGGCGCCGGGGACGCCTGGGAAGCCGCCGAGGAGATCGGCCTGCCGGTGGTGGTCAAGCCGACCGACGCCAACCACGGCCGCGGCGTATTCACCGACCTCAACACCCGGGCCGAAGTCGAAACCGCCCATGCCGCCGCGCTGAAAGAAGGCAGCGGCGTGATGGTCGAACGCTTCGTTCGCGGCAACGCCCACCGGCTGCTGGTGGTCGGCGGCCGCGTGGTGGCGGCGATACGCGGCAAGATGCAGACGGTCGTCGGCAACGGCCGCTCGACGATCACCGAATTGATCGAGCAGCAGATCAACAGCGATCCGCGCTGCGGCATCGAGGAGGAATTTCCGCTAGAGCCGCTGATCCTCGCCGAGGAACCCATCGCCTTGCTGGAACTGGCGCGTCAGGGCCACGGCCCGGATTCGGTGCCGCCCGCGGGCGGGGAAGTGCTGATCAGACGCCAGGGCGACCTGGCCTACGACGAAACCGACGATGTCCATCCGGAGGTTGCCCGCATCGCCACCCTGGCGGCCCGCGTGGTCGGCCTCGACATCGCCGGCATCGACCTCGTGGCGGAGGACATCGGCCGCCCGCTGGCCGATCAGCAAGGCGCCATCATCGAGGTGAACGCCGGGCCCGGACTGCTCATGCATCTCAAGCCGGCCGAGGGCAAGCCGCGCCCGGTCGGCGCCGCCATCGTGCGCCACCTGTTCCCGGCGGGCGAGAACGGCCGCATCCCGATTGTCGGCATCACCGGCTGCCACGGCACCACCGCGGTGGCGCGCCTGTTGGCCGAGCTGGTCGCCATGAGCGGCAAGCGGGCCGGCGTGGCCTGCGGCGACGGCAGCTTCGTCAGCCACCGCCGGGTCGACAAGTCGGACGGCGCCCACTGGCATGCCGGCCGCCGCTTGCTGATGAACCGCGCCGTCGAAACCGCCATCCTGGAAACCGGCCCGCGCGGCATCGTCGCCGAGGGCCTTGCCTACGATCGCTGCACCGTCGCCGTGGTCACCGACATCGATCCGGCGGCGCAAGTGCCCGATCACTACATCGAAACCCCGGCGCACATGGCGACGGTGCTGCGCACGCCGGTCGACGTGGTCGGCGACGACGGCGCGGCGGTGCTCAATGCCGCCGACCCGCGCGTGGTCGAGCTTGCGCCCCTTTGCGACGGCGAGGTGATCCTCTACGCCGAGGATGCGACCCTGCCAAGCATGATCAACCACCGGGCGGCGGGCAAGAAGGCCGTCTTTTTCCGCAACGAGGGACTGGTGCTGGCCATCGGCACGCAGGAGATTCCCTTGTCGTCGCCGATGGCGCCGACGGCGCCGCGGGCGGCCCAAGGTGACACATGGCCGCGCGCCACCATCCTCGCGGCCGCCGGCGCCGCCTGGGCGCTGGGCATCGCACCCGACCTGATCCGCGCCGGCATCGAAACCAGCGCCGCGCCCCGCGCGGCCGCGGCCACCCAGACCTGACCGGAACCGCCGACATGGAAGTATCGAGAATTCGGGCCTTGCGCGGCCCCAACCTGTGGAGCCGGCACACCGCCATCGAGGCCATCGTCGCCTGCGATCAGGGCGAACGGCGCATCGGCGATCTCCCGGGTTTCGAGGATCGGTTGCGCGCGCGATTTCCCGAAATCGGCTTTCTCACGCCCACCAGCCATTCCGAGGATCTGGCAATGGCGCACGCACTCGAGTTCGCGGCCCTCGGTCTCCAGGCCCAGGCCGGCTGCCCGGTCACGTTCGGCCGCACCACGGCCACCGTCGAGCCAGGCATCTACCAGGTGGTCGTCGAATACAGCGAGGAGGCGGTCGGCCGCCTTGCCTTCGAACTTGCCGAAGAACTCTGCCGCACCGCGCTGGATGACCTTCCCTTCGATGCCGCGGCGGCCATCGATCGTCTGCGGGAACTCGACGAGGACGAGCGCCTCGGCCCCAGCACCGGCGCGATCGTCCAGGCGGCGGTGGCGCGCGGCATTCCCTATCGCCGGCTGACTTCGGGCAGCCTCGTCCAGTTCGGCTGGGGCAGCAGGCAGCGGCGCATCCAGGCTGCCGAGACGGACCGCAGCAGCGCCATCGCGGAAGCCATCGCGCAGGACAAGGAACTGACGAAGACTCTGCTGCGCGCCGGCGGTGTCGCCGTGCCGCGCGGCCGGCCGGTGTGCGATGCCGAGGATGCCTTGCGCGCCGCGCGGGAGATTGGCGGACCCGTGGTGGTCAAGCCGCAGGATGGGAACCAGGGCAAGGGAGTCGCCGTCAACCTGGAAACCCGCGAGCAGATCGTCGCGGCGTACGCCGTGGCGGCCGAATACGGATCGTCGGTGCTGGTCGAAAGCTATCTGCCCGGCCACGATTACCGGATGCTGGTGGTCGGCGACCGCCTGATCGCCGCCGCGCGGCGCGACCCGCCGCAGGTGTTCGGCGACGGCACGCACACCGTGCGCCAACTGGTCGACCAGGTCAATGCCGATCCGCGCCGGGGCACGGGTCACGCCACTTCGCTCACCAGGATCCGCTTCGACGAAACCGCGCTGGCGACGCTCGCCCAGCAGGGCTTCGACGCCGATTCGGTGCCGCAGCGCGGCGCGCGGGTCGTGCTGCGCAACAACGCCAACCTTTCCACCGGCGGCACCGCGACCGACGTCACCGACGACGTGCATCCGGATCTCGCCGCCGCCGCGGTCGCCGCGGCGCAGATGGTGGGGCTCGACATCTGCGGCATCGACGTCGTCTGCGACAGCGTGCTGATGCCGCTGGAGGAGCAAGGCGGCGGCATCGTCGAGGTCAATGCCGCACCCGGCCTGCGCATGCATCTCAGCCCATCGTACGGCAAGGGCCACGCGGTCGGTGAAGCCATCGTGGCGATGATGTTCGAATCCGGCGACAACGCGCGCATCCCGATCGTGGCGGTAGCGGGCACCAACGGCAAGACCACCACGGCGCGACTGATCTCCAATATCCTGGCCCAACGCGGCCTGCGCGTCGGCATGACCAGCACCGACGGCGTGTACATCGAGGGCCGGCGCATCGACACCGGCGACTGCAGCGGCCCGAAAAGCGCGCGCAACGTATTGTCCCACCCCGACGTCGACGTGGCGGTGCTCGAAACGGCGCGCGGCGGCGTCTTGCGCGAAGGTCTGGCCTTCGACCGCTGCGACGTGGCGGTCGTCACCAACATCGGCAAGGGCGATCATCTGGGCCTGAGCTACGTCAACACGGTCGAGGATCTCGCGGTGGTGAAGCGGGTCATCGTCGAAAACGTCGCGCCCGCCGGCACCGCCGTCCTCAACGCCACCGATCCGAATGTCGCCCGCATGGCCGATGCCTGCCCCGGCGCGGTGATCTTTTTCGCCAACGACCGCCATCAGCCGATCATCGCCGCCCAGCGCGCCCAGGGCAAGCGTATCGTCTATCGCGACGGCGACGCCATCGTCGCCGCCGAAGGCATGCTCGAACACCACATTGCGCTCGCCAGCATTCCCATCACGCGCAACGGCGGCATCGGCTTTCAGGTGGAAAACGCCATGGCGGCGGTCGCGGCCACCTGGGCGCTCGGCTTCGACTGGCCGACCATCCATGCCGGGCTGGCCAGTTTCGTCAACGATGCGCGGACGGCGCCCGGCCGCTTCAACCTGTTCGATTACCGTGGCGCCACGCTGATCGCCGATTACGGCCACAACCCGGATGCGATCCAGGCGCTGGTGCGAGCGGTGGAAAGCATGCCGGCACGGCGCCGGATCGTCGTCATCAGCGGCGCCGGCGACCGCCGCGACGAGGATATCCGCGAGCAGACCGAAATCCTCGGCAACGCCTTCGACGAAGTGGTGCTTTACCAGGACGCCTGCCAGCGCGGGCGGGCCGACGGTGAGGTCATCGCCCTGCTGCGCCAGGGCCTGGCCCAGGCCACGCGCACCAAGGCGGTCACGGAAATCCACGGCGAATTTCTCGCCATCGACGCCGCGCTCGAAAAACTCGGCGCGGGCGATCTGTGCCTGATCCTCATCGATCAGGTCGAGGAGGCGCTGGCGCACATCGGCGCGAAAGTCAGCCGCGGCTGAGCGCCGATCCGGCGGTTTCGCGCCATCGCCCGCGCGCCAGTCCGGCCAGCATCCACGGCCTGGCGGCCCGGCCCGCCGGCCGCGATGCCGGGGATGACATCCGGAATGACACGGGGATTCGTCAGCAGCCGTCGCCGAAGGCGTTGCAGAAGCGGAACGCCTCCGGATACGGGAAGAAGTCGCGCACCTCGCCACGCCTGATCGATTCCTGCGCGTCCCGCCAGAAGGCTGCGTCGAGCAGGTCGGCATGGTGCTTCATGAACGACTGCCGAATCTTCGGCGACGTCAACAGGAAGCTGGCGAATTCCTCCGGAAACACGTCGTTGCGACCGACCGAATACCACGGCTCGCCCGACATTTCCATTTCCGGATTGGGCGCCGGCGGGATGCGCCGGAAGTTGCAATCGGTCATGAGCTCGATCTCGTCATAGTCGTAGAACACCACCCGGCCGAAGCGGGCCACGCCGAAATTCTTCCAGAGCATGTCGCCGGGAAAGATGTTGGCGATCGCCAGCTCCCGGATGGCATTGCCGTACTCGAGCACGACCCGGTCCAGGAGATCCTCGCGTCCTTCCTTGGCGACACGGTCCAGGTAAAGATTGAGCGGTTCCATGCGCCGCTCGATGTACAGATGCTTGATGACCAGGTCCTCGCCGTCCTCCTCCAGCTGCGACGGCACCTGCTGATGGAGCTCCTCGAGCAGCGCCGCCGAGAAGCGCGCCTTGGGCAAGGCCGCGTAGGAAAATTCGAGGGTATCGGCCATCCGTCCGACACGATCGACCTGGCGGACCAGTTGATACTTGCGCTTCACGGTCGCGTGGTCGACTTCCTTGCTGGCGCCGAAGACATCCTTGATCACCTTGAACACATAAGGATAGGACGGCAGGGTAAACACCATCATGACCATGCCGCGTATGCCGGGAGCGACGACGAACTCGTCGCGCGAGTGATGAAGGTGATGGAAGAGATCGCGGAAGAACATGGTCTTGCCCTGCTTGCCCAGGCCGAGCATCGTGTACAGCTCGGAGCGGGGCTTGCCCGGCATCAGCGAGCTCAGGAACTGCACGTAGGCGGACGGCACCGGCATATCGACCATGAAGTAGGCACGCGACAGCGAGAACAGCGCGGCGATGCGCCAGACATCGAGCAGAATGGTGTCGAGATACAGCTTGCCTTCGGCCGTATGCAGCACCGGGACGGTGAAGGGATACTCGTCGGTGCCGTTGATGATCTTGCCAATGACATAGGCGCCCTTGTTCCGGTAGAAGGCGGAATTGAGAATCTGTATCTGCAGGTTGGCCTGGGCCGTGGGCCAGGAGCCATCGGACGCGATTTGCATCCTGGCCATCCTGAAAATGAACGCGACATCGCGGTCGAGATCCTCGAACGGCCGTGTCCAGCAAAAATCGAGAAACACCTGCCGCGCGGACGCATGAAAACCGGTGGTGCCGGGGTAATAGCAACGATAGGTCGGCGGGTCCGACTCGATGAACTCGGTGGAGATGGCCGGGCGAAAGAAAATGAAGTCGTTGTGGAAATAGGTCCGGCGCTGCACCCGGCAAAACACCGAGTTGAAGAAGGTTTCCGCCAACTCGGGCTGCTTGTGGTTGATCAGGAGCCCGATGTAGAACAGCTTGGCCCGCTGCCAGACCTCGTCGCCAAGCTCGTCGGCGTGATACGTGCCATGCAGGGTCGCGAGGGTTTCCGTGATGCGGTCGTCGTAGAACTGGATGCGGTCGCGCACGGCCTGCTGGCCACCGGCCCAGTCGGCTTCCTCGAAACGCCGCTTTGCGCTCGCGGAGCACTCGCGGAACAGGCGATAGTGCTTGTCGAACCCGTCGATCATCGCCCGGGCGATCTGGCGCGAAAGCTTGTCTTGCAGGGCGGGATCCTTCATCACGGGAAAGTCAGCGCTGGCGGGACGGCGAATTCTAGCAGCGCCCCTTCTCCGACTTCCTCGTGGCGACTCGATGCATGAGACCACCATTCCGATTAGAATTAATCAGGACATTTGCGATATTTATCGCACGATGAAGCCCCGGACAAGACCCGGACGAACCGCACAATCAACGACGACGAGAGTGGACCGCACATGAGCACCGCGAAATCGAAAATCATCTATACCTTGACCGACGAGGCGCCCCTGCTGGCCACCTGCGCTTTCCTGCCGGTACTCCGCACCTTCACCGCGCCCGCCGGCATCGAAATCGAAACGGCGGACATCTCCGTCGCCGCCCGCGTGCTCGCCGAGTTTCCCGACTGCCTGACGGACGAGCAGAAAGTTCCGGATGTGTTGAGCGACCTCGGCCGCCGCACCCTGCTGCAGGAAACCAACATCATCAAGCTGCCCAACATCAGCGCCTCGGTCGCGCAGTTGATCGCCTGCGTGCGCGAGCTGCAATCGCAGGGATACAAGATTCCCGACTATCCGGAAGACCCGAAGACCAAGGAGGAAGTCGCGATCAAGGCACGCTACGCCAGGTGCATCGGCAGCGCGGTCAACCCGGTGCTGCGCGAGGGCAACTCCGACCGCCGGGCCCCCAAGGCCGTCAAGGAATACGCGCGCAAGAATCCGCACTCGATGGGCGAATGGAAGCAGTGGTCGAGGACGCACGTCTCCCACATGCACGAAGGCGACTTCTATCACGGCGAGAAGTCGATGACGCTCGACAGGGCGCGCGACGTCAAGATGGAACTGATCACCAGGAGCGGCAAGACCATCGTCCTGAAGCCGAAGGTCGCCTTGCAGGCGGGCGAGATCATCGACAGCATGTTCATGAGCAAGAAGGCGCTGTGCGAGTTCTACGAGCGCGAGATCGAGGATTGCCGCCAGGCCGGCATCCTGTTCTCGCTGCACGTCAAGGCGACCATGATGAAGGTCTCGCACCCGATCGTCTTCGGCCACTGCATCAAGGTCTTCTACAAGGAAGCCTTCGAGAAGCACGGCGAGCTGTTCCAGGAACTCGGCATCAACGTCAATAACGGCATGTCGGTGCTCTACGAGAAGATCAAGACGCTGCCCGAATCGAAGCGCGACGAGATCATCCGCGACCTGCATTCCTGCCAGGAGCATCGGCCGCCCCTGGCCATGGTGGACTCGGCCAAGGGCATCACCAACTTCCATTCCCCGAACGACGTCATCGTCGATGCCTCGATGCCGGCCATGATCCGCGGCGGCGGCAAGATGTGGGGCGCCGACGGCAAGCCCTACGACTGCAAGGCGGTGATGCCGGAATCGACCTTCGCCCGCATCTACCAGGAGATGATCAACTTCTGCAAATGGCACGGCAACTTCGATCCCAGGACGATGGGCACGGTGCCCAACGTCGGCCTCATGGCGCAGCAGGCAGAGGAATACGGCTCGCACGACAAGACCTTCGAGATTGCCGAGGACGGCGTCGCCAACATCACCGACCTTGCCACCGGCGAAGTGCTGCTCGCGCAGAACGTCGAGGCCGGGGACATCTTCCGCATGTGCCAGGTCAAGGACGCGCCGATCCGCGACTGGGTCAAGCTGGCCGTCAACCGTGCCCGCAACTCCGGCATGCCGGTGATCTTCTGGCTCGACCCCTACCGTCCGCACGAAAACGAGCTGATCAGGAAAGTGCAGACCTACCTCAAGGAACACGACACGACCGGCCTCGACATCCAGATCATGTCCCAGGTGCGCGCCATGCGCTACACCCTTGAACGCGTGATTCGCGGCCTCGATACCATCTCCGCCACCGGCAACATCCTGCGCGACTACCTGACCGACCTGTTCCCGATCATGGAGCTGGGCACCTCGGCCAAGATGCTCTCCATCGTCCCGCTCATGAACGGCGGCGGCATGTACGAAACCGGCGCCGGCGGCTCGGCGCCCAAGCACGTGCAGCAGCTGGTGGAGGAAAACCACTTGCGCTGGGATTCGCTCGGCGAATTCCTCGCCCTGGCGGTATCCATCGAGGACCTTGGCCTCAAGGAGGGCAACAAACGCGCCCTGCTGCTCGCCAAGACCCTCGATGCGGCCACCGGAAAGCTGCTCGACAACCGCAAGTCGCCGTCGCCCAAGACCGGCGAGCTCGACAATCGCGGCAGCCAGTTCTACCTGGCCATGTACTGGGCTCGGGAACTCGCCGCGCAGACCGAGGATGCCGAACTCGCCGCCAAGTTCGCCGGCCTGGCGAAAACGCTATCGGAAAACGAGGAGAAGATCGTCGCCGAGTTCAAGGCAGTCCAGGGTCAGCGCGTGGACATCGGCGGCTATTACAAGGCCGACCCGGCCAAGACCAAGGCCGTGCTACGCCCGAGCCCGACCTTCAACGCCGCACTGGCCGCCGCGCGCGGCTAAGGCCAGGTTCCTCCGAACGGCGGGCGGCGACAAGCTCGCCGCCTGCTTATTTTGCATACGTCCGGCGTTGTTGGATAATCGATGGTCGGCCGGAGCGCAGCCGGTGCTGCCCTTTCCGGAAGATACAACGTGACCACCCAGAAACAAGAGGAGGAAGCATGAGCGTTTCGCTGATCAAGGTCCCCGCCGAAGGCCAGAAAATCGTTCCCGGCAAGCCGGTTCCGGACAATCCCATCATCCCCTACATCGAGGGGGACGGCATCGGCGTCGATATCACTCCCGTCATGAAGGCCGTGGTCGACGCGGCGGTCGCGAAGGCCTACGGCGGCAAGAAGAAGATATCCTGGATGGAGGTCTATGCCGGCGAGAAATCCACCCGCCTCTACGGTCCGGACGTATGGCTGCCGGAAGACACGCTCAACGCCTGCAAGGAATACTCGGTCTCGATCAAGGGCCCGATGACCACGCCGGTCGGCGGCGGCATCCGCTCGCTCAACGTGGCCCTGCGCCAGGAACTGGACCTCTACCAGTGCGTGCGCCCGGTACGCTGGTTCAGCGGCGTGCCCAGCCCCATCAAGGACCCGAGCAAGGTCGACATGGTGATCTTCCGCGAGAACACCGAGGACATCTACGCCGGCATCGAGTGGATGGCCGAGAGCGAAGGCGCGAAGAAGGTCATCGACTTCCTGCAGAAGGAGATGGGCGTCAAGAAGATCCGCTTCCCGGCCACCTCCAGCATCGGCATCAAGCCGGTGTCGAAGGAAGGCACCGACCGCCTGGTGCGCGCCGCGATCAAGTACGCGATCGATAACGACCGCAAGAGCATCACCCTGGTGCACAAGGGCAACATCATGAAGTTCACCGAGGGCGGCTTCCGCGACTGGGGCTACGAGCTGGCCAAGCGCGAGTTCGGCGCCCAGCCGATCGACGGCGGCCCATGGTGCTCGTTCAAGAACCCCGGCACCGGCCGCGAGATCGTCATCAAGGACGTGATCGCCGACGCCTTCCTGCAGCAGATCCTGCTGCGCCCGGCCGAGTATTCGGTCATCGCCACCCTGAACCTGAATGGCGACTACATCTCCGACGCGCTCGCCGCGCAGGTGGGCGGCATCGGCATCGCGC
>CAZRRI010000020.1:0-36871 GCA_964602565.1 uncultured Rhodocyclaceae bacterium
TCATCTGCTTCTTCGGCCGCTGGTCGACCGGCACGATGAGCTTCCAGCTGGCTTCCATGTCCTTCAGCGAGAATTCCGGCGGAATGTCAGGCGTGTTCTGGATGTAACGCGCCATGATGTCGATTTCTTCCTTGGTCAGGATGTCGTCGTAGTTGACCATGCCGCCTTCGGTGCCCAGGGCGATGATCTTGCCCAGACGGTCGGTGCCGAGCTTCAGCGTGCCGCCCGAAGTCTCCTTGCCATCCTTGTCCTTCTTGGTCCAGGCCGGCTCGAGATTCTTGCCGGTGGCGCCCTTGCGCAGCACGCCATGGCAGCCGGCGCAACGCTCGAAGTAAATCTTCTTGCCGATGGCCTTTTCCTCCGGCGTCATCGCCGGTGCGGCTTCCTGAGCAAATGCCTGTGCAATGGACAGCGGCAGTGTTGCCACGGCCAAGGCGCTGGCAATCCAATACGATTTCTTCATACATCCCCCTATATAGGACAAGAAAAAGCGGCAGACATGCGCGCTAGAACGATACTTTCCCCGTACGGGCAGTCAAAAACCTTGACTGTTGTCAAGGTTTCTCAAGGGCGATGATACACCGTGACGGCCCATCATCACGCGCCGCCGTTCACCATACTCCCGGGCGAGCCGCATCAGTAGGGGATGCGCCGAGAAAAATAATTCGATGCGGGCGCAAAAGGGGCTTGATGCCTCGACAATAGGCAGTACAATCGCCGTGGCTATACGCCCGAATGGAAGCATTCCTACAGATCAACCACAAGGAGGTACCCGCGTGAACAAGTCCGAACTGATCGAAGTTGCCGCCAAGGAAGCCGCCATCAGCAAAGCGGCCGCCGAAAAGGCACTCTCCTCCATGATCGGCGCCGTGGTCAAGGCCGTTGCCAAGGGCGATACCGTTACCCTGGTTGGCTTCGGCACGTTCAAGTCCGCCAAGCGCGCCGCCCGCACCGGCGTCAATCCCAAGACCGGCGAGAAGCTGAAGATCGCAGCGACCACCGTGCCGCGCTTCACCGCCGGCGCCGCCTTCAAGTCCGCCGTTGCCGGCAAGAAGGCCGCCAAGAAGAAGTAATCAGGAATTCAGGGGAGGACCCCCATCGAGGGCCCGCCACAAGCGGGCCTTTTTCGTTGACGCTCGTGCGTTGACGTTCGTTCGCGCGGCGCTGTGGAATCACTCCGCCTCGTCGCCCAAGGCCTCGGTGAGATCGGCCAGTAGCGCCGCCAATTCGCCGCTCATCAGTGCGAAGTTCGCTTCGATCAGATCGTCGCCACCTTCCGTCTGCCGCTCCGCTTCCTGTTTGAGCACGTCGAGGAAGGCCAGGCGTTTCACCTGCAACTGTTCGGTCAGCACGAAGGAAATGCGGTCGCGCCAGGTCATCGCCAGCCGCGTGGCGGTCTTGCCGGCATCGACATGCGCCGCGATGTCCTTGCCATCCAGCGCGTGGCGTACGTAGCGGACCACGGCCTTGTCGAGGCCGGGAGCGCGCAATTCGCAATCGCGGTCGATGCTGAATCGCGACGGCGCATCCTTGCCGGCCACCCACGCGGTCATGGCCGTGGCCGGAGAAGTCTGCGTGCGCAACAGCCTGAGCGGCAGATCGTCGAGCGTGAGTTTCAGATGATCGAGCACCCCTTCGGCCTTGGCCGGACTCGCGGCATCGATGACCAGCCAGCGGTTGATCGGATCGATCCACGCATACACGAGGCTGCGCTTGACGAAGGCGCGCGGCAGCAACTCCGCCGTGACCTGCTCGCGCGCATCGCGCGCCTGGGCGCGGCCGGCCTTGAAACCCTGCTTCGCCTCCAGGTCGGCAAGGCGCGCCTGGGTGTACTGGCGGATCACGGTCGATGGCAGCAGCTTTTGTTCCACGCCGAGCGCGATCAGCCACTGGCGATTGACGGAAAGCAGCAGCTCGCCTTCCTCGCCGCGCGGCGGCACCCATCCGCGCGATTGCATGTCGAAGGCGCCGCACGCTTGAAAGGCCCCGCGCGCGAGCTTGTCGGCAATCCGCTCGGCGGTCCATTGCCACTCGTCGGCGAGCCGGTAGATTTGCAAGTTGCGGAACCACATGTCAAAACCCTCGCTCGTGTCGACGCACGGCAGCCATCTGCCGGCCAATCTGTGATTCTATCGGCCTTGCCTCATGCCGATGACGCCTTGCCACGTCTAAAATCCAAACTCGCCTGGAGCGTTATTCAGTCATCCATGTCGATGACATCGTCACCGGATTCCATGAGAAACAGATAATTGCGAAGGAGCATCAACAGCATGCGCACGCGCCACTTGGTGGACCCGGAGTTGTTCGGATGGCTTGACCAGTTTCCTACGTTTACGCTCTCGGCGGATAGCCTGCCCGTCATACGGCAAAACACGAACGAAATGATCGGCGTGCGTCCCTCCGCGGAAGGGACGGGCGCCACGATGGAAGAGCGGACGATCGCGGGCGGGAGCGGCCAGCCGATGACCGTGCTGGTCTACCGGCCATCCGGGATGGCTAGGCCCGCGCCGGCGATCCTCCAGATTCACGGAGGCGGCTATGTGACGGGCTCGGCGGCCATGGGCGACACGGCGAATCGCCTCCTCGCCGAATCCTTGCAAGCCGTGGTTGTCGCGGTCGACTACCGGCTGTCGCCGGAGACGACGCATCCCGGCCCCGTCGAGGATTGCTATGCCGCGCTGAAGTGGTTGGCGACTGAAGCGGCCGAGCTTGGCGTGGCGCCCGAACTTATTGCGCTGAAGGGTGAAAGCGCCGGCGGCGGACTGGCCGCGGGGCTGGCGCTGCTGGCCCGCGACCGGGGAGGCCCGGCAATCCGCCACCTGCACCTGCTTGCCCCGATGCTGGACGACCGCACCGGTGTCGATGGCGATCAAAACCCGTATACGGGCGAATTCGTCTTCACCCGCGAGTCCAATCGCTTCTGCTGGCGCGCGCTGCTCGGCCGAGAGCCGGGCGGCGAGGGAGTGTCGCCCTATGCCGCCGCGGCCCGCGCGGATGACCTCGCGGGTTTGCCGCCGACGTATCTCTCGGTCGGAAGTCTCGACCTGTTCGTCGACGAGAGCATGGGTTTTGCGCAGCGGCTGCTTCGCGCCGGCGTGCCCGCCGAGTTGCATGTCTGGCCCGGCGCGTACCACGGCTTCAAGGCCAACTTTCATGCCCGGTTGACGCTGGCCGCGGAGGAGTCCTCTCTCGATGCGCTCAGGCGGAATTTGCGGCGCTGATCCACAAGCGCGTCGGAAATGCGTCGCCTTGCGTGGGGCAGCAGCTGGTCGCGCCGGGCAGGGCAGCGGCGGGAAATCGTGGAGGTCTTGATCGGGAGGGTGGCGGGATGGTGGGCGGTACTGGGATCGAACCAGTGACCCCTGCCGTGTGAAGGCAGTGCTCTACCGCTGAGCTAACCGCCCATCCTGCGGAACCGCGGAGGCGCGCATTTAAGCACGGGAGGCCCCGGCCGGTCAAACCGGGAGCCGGTAGAATCCGCGCTTTGCCTTTGCTGTCCTGACATGACCGTTCGTACACGCTTTGCTCCCAGCCCCACCGGCTACCTCCACATCGGCGGCGCCCGCACGGCGCTGTTCGCCTGGGCCTATGCGCGCCGCCACGGCGGCCAGTTCATCCTGCGCATCGAGGATACCGACGTGGCGCGTTCGACGCCCGAAGCGGTGCAGGCGATCCTCGACGGCATGCAGTGGCTCGGCCTCGCGCACGACGAAGGTCCCTTCTACCAGATGCGGCGCATGGATCGCTACAAGGAGGTGATCGCGCAGATGCTCGCCGCCGGCACCGCCTACCACTGCTACACCTCGCCGGAGGAACTCGATGCGATGCGCCAGGAGCAGATGGCCCGCCACGAAAAGCCGCGCTACGACGGCCGTTGGCGGCCCTCATTGGCCAACGAGCCCGGCAAGGCGCTGCCGGCGCCGCCGGCCGGGGTCGCGCCCGTGGTGCGCTTTCGCAACTCGCTCAATGGCGTCGTCGCCTGGGACGATGGCGTCAAGGGCCGCATCGAGATCGGCAATGCCGAACTCGACGACTTCATCATCGCGCGCGCCGACGGCACGCCGACCTACAATTTCTGTGTCGTCGTGGACGACTGGGACATGGGCATCACCCACGTCATCCGCGGCGACGATCACGTGAACAACACGCCGCGCCAGATCAACGTGCTGACGGCATTGGGCGCGCGGGTGCCGCAATACGCACACCTGTCGATGATTCTCGGCGACGACGGCACCAAGCTTTCCAAGCGCCACGGCGCCGTGTCGGTGATGCAGTACGACGAGGACGGCTACCTGCCCGAGGCGGTGCTGAACTACCTTGCGCGGCTGGGCTGGTCGCACGGCGACGACGAAATATTTTCCATGGCGCAGTTCGTCCAGTGGTTCGACCTCGACCACATCACCTCGTCGGCGGCGCAGTTCAACACCGAGAAGCTCAATTGGCTGAACGCGCACTACCTGAAGTCAGCCGCGGCGACACGCCTCGCCGGCGAAGTGGCCGGGCGTCTGGCGAAGCGCGGCATCGACCCGGAGGCCGGCGCGCCGCTGGAGCGGGTGGTGGCGCTCTACCAGGACCGCGTCACCAACCTCAACGAACTGGCCGATGCTTGCGAGCCGTTCTGCATCGTCATTCATCCCTCGGCCGAGATGATCGCGCAGCACCTCACCGATGCCGCGCGCGCGGCGCTGAAGGTACTGCGGGAAAAACTGTCGGCCTGTGCCTGGGAGAAGGCGGCGATCAGCGCGGCGATGAAGGAGACGCTCAATGCTTGCGGCATGAAGATGCCACAGGTGGCGATCCCGCTGCGCGTGGCGCTGCTCGGCCAGCCGCAGTCGCCGGCCATCGACGCGGTGCTCGAAGTGCTGGGCCGGAACGAGGTATTGGCGCGGATCGTCCGCTACTGCTGAACCGGGGCGGCGGCCGAAAAAATTGGCCAAGGCGGCAGGGAGGGGAGCCGCCTTGGCCGTCGGCCTTGGAGGATGTTGGCCGTACTAAACAACCGTTCGACGAACGGCCAGATGAATTCTCACCCCCTCCCGCGCGATCGGCGCTTGTCGCCGAAACGCGACAGTCCGACGGCCTGGACGAGCTCCGCCTCGACGGGCAGGGGATCGCCGGCAATCCGCGAGGCCAGCAACTCCGCACAGAGCGAGGCCCAGACGAGGCCGCGCGCGCCGAAGCCGTTGATCACCCACAGGCCGTCGGTCGCCGAAACAGGGCCGACGATGGGCAGCCGGTCGGGCGACATCGGCCGGAAGCCGACCCGGCCGTCGAGTCGCGCCGGATCGAGCGCCTTGCCGTAGCCGGGCAGGATGGCATCGAGCCGCAGCAGATTCTCGCGGTGATCGTCCAGCCGCGGCGCGGTGTCGGGATCGTCGGGCGTCAGCGTCGCGCCGGCGCAATGGATGCCATCGACGGCCGGCGTGACGTAGCCGTTGCGCGTGGCGACGATGCCGAACGGTGGCACGTCGGCTTCCGGCAGGTGCGAGACCAGGCCGCGGCCGATGCGTATGGGTACCGGCGCGAGCTTTGGCGTGTCGATGCCGTTGGCCAGCACGAGTTGCGGCGCTTCGGCGACAAGATTCCCCTCTGCGTCGAACAGCCGCCACAGTGGCCACAGCGATCCGGCGCGTTCCATGCGTGCGACGTCGACGTTGAAGCGCGTGTCGATGCCGGCAAGGTTGGCCCGGCACAGCGAGGGAGGATTGATCCAGCCGCCGCCGGGGAACCACCAGCCGCCCATCTCCACGGGCCATTGCGCGAGTTGCGCCGCCTCGTCGCGCTCGACGAAACGGAACAGCTCTGGCGCGAACTGCGCCTCGGCAGTGCGCCGTTGCGTGCTTTCATGCCTGTCGTCGCGGGCGACGTGCAGGACGCCCGTGGGGTCGTAACGGACACCGGGGAGCGTGGCAAGGTGGCGACCACCGTAGAGGAAACACGCGCGCAGCAGCCTTGAGAGCCGCGTGTCGTCGAGCGAGGGCAGCGGCCGGAAGACGCCGGCCGTGTTGCCCGAGGCGCCTTGCGCCGGCTCGCCGCCGCGTTCGAGCACCGTGACCGCGTAGCCGCGCGCGGCAAGACGGTTTGCGGCGGAACTGCCGGCGGCGCCGGCGCCGATGACGATGATGCGCCTGTCGGCGGGGGTCTCTTCGCCGCGCGTGCCGGGCGCGCGCGCGGCGAGCATGTAGCGCTTGTTGCCGAAGCCGGGCCGTTTCCACCATTGAAAGTCAGCCGTGGCGGCACGCCGCGTCACGTCTTCCGCCACGGTCCAGGTGGCGAGCGTGGCGCCCGGCGCGGCCAGCCGGCGCAGTTGCGCGAACGTGGCCTCGGACCACAACTCCGGATTGCGGTCGGGCGCGAAGCCGTCGAGGTAGAAGGCGTCGGCGGCGAGTGTGAGTCGCGGCAGCCAGTCGGCGGCGTCGCCGAATACGAGCGTCAGCGTGACGGCGCCGTTTTCGAAGTGCAGGCGGTGCAGGCCGGGCACCAGCAGCGGCCACTGTGAAACCAGTTGGGCCGAGATCTCCGCGAGTTCCGGCCATTGCGCATGCAGCGTGGCGAGGTTGTCGCGGCGAAACGGATGCTTCTCGATCGAGACGTAATGCAGCCGGCGGCAAGGGTTCGGGCCGTTACGCCATGCCTGCCAGGTGGCGAGGAAATTGAGGCCGAGGCCGAAGCCGGTTTCGAGGATAACGAAGCGCTCGCGTCCGGCCCAGGATTCCGGCAGCTTGTTGCCGCCGAGGAAGACATGGCGCGCCTGTTCCAGCCCGCCCTGGGCCGAGTGATAGATGTCGTCGTAGCGCGCGGAGTAGGGCGTCGTTCCCGCGAAGGCGACCTCCGCGGGAACGACCGGCTCGTAGTTCACTCGGGCCGCATCTGCGGGAACAGGATCACGTCGCGGATCGCGGGACTGTCGGTCAGCAGCATCACCAGCCGGTCGATGCCGATGCCGCAGCCGCCGGTCGGCGGCAGGCCGTATTCGAGCGCGCGGATGTAGTCGGCGTCGTAGTACATCGCCTCCTCGTCGCCGGCTTCCTTGGCCGCGGCCTGCTCCTGGAAGCGCGCGGCCTGGTCCTCGGGGTCGTTGAGCTCCGAGAAACCGTTGGCGATTTCCCGGCCGACGATGTAGAGCTCGAAGCGCTCGGTGACGTCCGGATTGCTGTCCGAGCGCCGCGCCAGCGGCGAAACCTCGGTCGGGTAGTCGATGATGAAAGTCGGCTCCCAGAGCTCGGCTTCGGTGGTTTCCTCGAACAACTGCATTTGCAATGTGCCGAGGCCGGCGTTCGGCTTGACCTCGACCTTGAGGTCCGCCAGCTTGTGGCGCAGCCAGCCGGCGTCACTCAGGTTGGCGAGGCTGTAGCCCGGATGGTGGTAATGAATGGCTTCCACCGTCGTCATGCGCCGGAAGGGCTTGGACAGATCGAGCGTGCGGCCCTGGTAGTCGAAGACTTCCATGCCGAGCGCTTCGCGCGCCGCCTGGCGGATCAGCCCTTCGGTGAAGTTCATCAGGCTCTTGTAGTCCGCGTAGGCCTCGTAGAACTCCATCATCGTGAACTCGGGATTGTGGCGCGGCGAGAGTCCTTCGTTGCGGAAGTTGCGGTTGACCTCGAACACCTTCTCGAAACCGCCGACGACCAGCCGCTTGAGATACAGCTCGGGGGCGATGCGCAGGAAGAGCTGCATGTCCAGCGCGTTGTGGTGCGTCGTGAACGGCTTGGCGGCGGCGCCGCCGGGGATCGGGTGCATCATCGGCGTCTCGACCTCGAGGAAGCCATGCTCGGTCATGTAGTGGCGGATCGAGGCGATCATGCGGCTGCGCGCGACGAAGGTGAAGCGCGTCTGCTCGTTGGTCATCAGGTCGAGGTAGCGCTGCCGGTACTTCTGTTCGACGTCGGCGAGGCCGTGGAACTTCTCCGGCAGCGGCCGCAGCGCCTTCGACAGCAGGCGGATTTCGGCGCATTGCACGGTCAGTTCGCCGGTCTTGGTCTTCATCAGCGTGCCGACCGAGCCGACGATGTCGCCGATGTCCCAGCGCTTGAAGTCGTTGTAGATATCCTCGCCGACACCGTCCCGGGTCACGTAGAGCTGGATGCGGCCCGAAAGATCCTGGATGGTGATGAAGCTCGCCTTGCCCATCACGCGCTTGAGCATGATGCGGCCGGCGACCTTGACTTCGATCGGCAGCGCTTCCAGTTCCTCGCGCGGCTTCTCGCCGTAGAGTTCGTCGAGCTTGCCGGCGGTGTTTTCGCGGCGGAAATCGTTGGGGTAGGCGCGGCCCGTGGCCCGCCACTCGGCCAGCTTGGCGCGCCGTTCGGCGAGGAGATGGTTTTCGTCGGCGGTCGGGCTTTGTTGTTCGCGGTCGGACATGATGATTTCCAGGAGGGGCGCCGCGCATCGGCGCCAAACCGCTAATTTTCCCCGATTTCGCCTCGTCGTGACAGTGGTTCAGCGATACAGCGGCAAGGCCGCGACACGACGGTCGATCTCGTCGGCGATCTTCTGGAAGGCCGGCGAGCCGGCTCCGCCGAACCGCCTTTGAAACTCGCGTTGCGGCAGGTATTCGGGCAGTCCGGCGAGCGACGGCAGCAGATCGGCGTCGCCAGGCGCCTGTTGCAGAAGCGCGTCGATGCGTTCCGGCTGCCGGGCCAGGAGTTCGCCGAACCGCGTTCCCGCGCGGTCGGCCGCCAGGTCGGCGAACGAAAAGCCGCTGCCGAAGCGGGCGTCGTCCAGCTCCTTGTAGAGGCCGATCGCGTCGGCGACGGGTTCCCCGGCCCAGGCCGCCAATGCCGCCGAGATGACGAAGTGCTGGGCGCTGTCCTCCCGGTTCGCCAGCATCAGCGTCACGGGGCGCGCGCGCGGCCAGCGCGCGGCGTCCGGGACGATGTTGGCCAGGTTCTTGCCGGCGAGATGGAATGCCAGCACCAGCAGCGCGACGCGGCGCTGTTCCGGCGGCTGCCCGTCGGTGACCGCGAGCATGGGCGCGAGCACCGAGGTCAGGGCAAGCCGCGCATCGGGCCGATGCCGGTCGAGCAGGGCGGCGAGGGTCGTCTGGGCTTGCCGGAAGCGGGGCAGGTCGGCCGGCGCGACCGCCAGGCTGCGCGCGCGGGCGAGCAGTTCCGGCGCCCAGACGAAGTCGACGACGAGCACCTGTCGCGCCGGCTCGAAAGTCAGCCGTCGCACAGCGCCGCGCGCCAGCGACCATTCCCGCTCGTAACCCGCCGCGCGGATGGCGGCGGCCAGCGCGAACTCCGCCAGCGAAGCGGGAATCGCCAGCTTGCCGAGCGCGGCGGCGGCGATGCGCGGCTCGCCGGTCGCTTCCCCGACGACGACGCGCAGATTGAGGTAGCGGTCCACGACCGGCAGGGGGAGGCGCCGCGTCAGGCGCAACTCGGCCGTGTCCTCGCCCAGCGCCAGCGCGCCGCGGCCGCGCAGCGCGCGGCTGGCCAGATAGTTGATGCCTTCGTCGACCAGGGTCGCCGGCAGGGCCACGCGCCGCTGTTCGCCGGGCCGCATGCGGCGCGGATCGTTGAACAGGAACAGCCGCCGCGCCTGGGCCACGGCGCCCGGCGAGATGGTTTCGCCGCGCGTGACGAGCGGCTCGCCCTCGGTGAGCGCCACGGACAGCGCGCCGGCGCCGGCCAGCAGGAGCAGGACGACGAAAAGCAGCCAGCGCACCGGCGCGATGCGGGCGCTCAGACGCCCTGCTTCAGGCTGGCCTCGATGAAGTCGTCGAGATCGCCGTCGAGCACCGCCTGGGTGTTGCCGACTTCGTGGTTGGTGCGCAGGTCCTTGATGCGCGACTGGTCGAGCACGTAGCTGCGGATCTGGTGGCCCCAGCCGATGTCGGTCTTGGAGTCCTCCAGCTGCTGCTGCTCGGCCTGGCGCTTGCGCAGCTCGGCTTCGTAGAGGCGCGACTTCAGCATCGCCATCGCTTCGGCGCGGTTGCGGTGCTGCGAGCGGTCGTTCTGGCACTGCACGACGATGCCCGACGGAGCGTGCGTGATGCGCACGGCCGAGTCGGTCTTGTTGATGTGCTGGCCGCCGGCGCCGGACGCGCGGAAAGTGTCGATGCGCAGATCGGCCGGATTGATGTCGACCTCGATGGAATCGTCGACTTCAGGGTAGGCGAACACCGAGCAGAAGCTGGTGTGGCGACGGGCGTTGGAATCGAACGGCGACTTGCGCACCAGGCGGTGGATGCCGGTCTCGGTGCGCAGGTAGCCGTAGGCATAGTCGCCGGTGATCTTCAGCGAGGCCGTCTTGATGCCCGCCACTTCGCCTTCGGATTCTTCGAGCACCTCGACGCCGAAGCCCTTGCGCTCGCAGTAGCGCAGGTACATGCGCAGCAACATGGCGGCCCAGTCCTGCGCCTCGGTGCCGCCGGCGCCGGCCTGGATGTCGATGAAGCAGTTGTTCGGGTCGGCCGGATTGGCGAACATGCGCCGGAACTCGAGATCCCCGATGCGCTTTTCAGTGCCGGCGAGATCGCTCTCGACGGACACCATGGTGTCCTCGTCGTCCTCGGTGCGCGCGAGCTCGAACAGGTCGCCGGTGTCGGCCAGTTCCTGGGCGATGCCGCGCAGATTGACGACGATGCCTTCGAGGGATTTCTTTTCCTTGCCCAGCGCCTGGCCGCGCTCGGCGTCGTTCCAGATGGCCGGGTCTTCGAGTTCCCGGTTGACCTCTTCGAGCTTCAGCGCCTTGGCGTCGAAGTCAAAGATACCTCCGGAGTTCGGCCTCGCGCCGGGCAAGATCGGCGAGGCGGTTGGCGATGCTGTTGATGCGTTCGGCTTCCATGGCGAATTCCAGATGAAATTCGTCGAATTATACCGCCGGGGCGAAGTCCTCGATCAGCAGTTGCACGCTCGCGGTGCCGTTCCATTCGTTGATGTCGAGCCGATAGGCGGCCTCGATCCGCGCGGGTGCCGGCTCCGCGCAGTTGAAGCGGATGGCGTCGAAGCGGGCCTTGTCCTGGCGCAGGACCAGCTTGAGGTGCTTGTCCTTCAGGAGCCGCTGGCTTTCGACCTCGAAGGTGTCGCTGAACACCGGCGGCGGAAACGCCTGTCCCCAGATCGCTTCCTGGAGCATGCGCACGGTATCCAGCCCCCGGTAGCCCGCCTCCAGCGCGCCGTCGGTGACCAGCGTGCGCGTCAGTTCCTCGGGGGCGATCAGCATGCGGGCGATGGCTTCGAAGACGGCTTCGAACTCGGCGAGATCGTCCTCGACGATGGTCAGGCCGGCGGCGGCGGCGTGGCCGCCGAAGCGCTTGAGCAGCCCCGGCCGCTGCTTGGCGACCAGGTCCAGCGCGTCGCGCAGGTGCAGGCCGGGAATCGATCGGCCGGAACCCTTGATTTCGCCGTCCTTGCCGCGCGCGAAGGCGAAGGTCGGCCGGTGCAACTGCTCCTTGACGCGACCGGCGAGGATGCCGATCACGCCCTGGTGCCAGTCGGGGTCGAACAGCACGACGCTGGCGCGGCTTTCGGCGTCGAGATCGTCGAGCAGTACGTTGGCCGCCTCGCGCATGTCGGCCTCGATGCCGCGCCGCTCGCGGTTGATGGCGTCGAGTTCCTGGGCGATGTTGAGCGCGCGGGCG
This sequence comes from uncultured Rhodocyclaceae bacterium, assembly GCA_964602565.1. GTDB lineage: Bacteria > Pseudomonadota > Gammaproteobacteria > Burkholderiales > Rhodocyclaceae > Fen-999. The sequence continues at coordinate 11,588 of CAZRRI010000020.1, forward strand.
GAGTCGTCGGTGATGAGCGCCTCGATGCCGAGCGACATGTCGGCCAGCCGGCCGGTGGCGTTGATGCGCGGGCCGATGGCGAAACCGAGGTCGAAGGTGCCGGCACGGGCCGGGTCGCGGCCGGCGACGGCGAACAGCGCGCGGATGCCCGGCTGCATGCGGCCCGCGCGAATGCGTTGCAGACCCTGCGCGACGAGAATGCGATTGTTGCGGTCGAGCGGCACGACATCCGCGACGGTGCCGAGCGCGACGAGGTCGAGCAGGTCGGCGAGGTTCGGCCCCTTGCCGTCGGCGAAGGCGCCGCGCATGCGAAGTTCCGCGCGCAGCGCGAGCATGACGTAGAACATCACGCCGACGCCGGCCATGGCCTTGCTCGGGAACCGGCAGCCCGGCTGGTTGGGATTGACGATGACCTCGGCCGCGGGCAGTTCCGGCCCCGGCAGGTGGTGGTCGGTGATCAGCGTGGCGATGCCGAGCCGCTTCGCTTCCGCGACGCCCTCGACGCTGGCGATGCCGTTGTCGACGGTGACGATCAGGTCGGGTTTCCTCTCGGCGGCGATGCGCACGACCTCGGGCGAGAGGCCGTAGCCGGTGTCGAAGCGGTTGGGGACGAGATAGTCGACGACAGCGCCGAAAGCACGCAGCGCGCGCAGGCCGACGGCGCAGGCGGTGGCGCCGTCGCAGTCGTAGTCGGCGACGATCAGGATGCGCTTCTTCGTCGCGATGGCGTCGGCGAGCATGGCCGCGGCTTCCCGTGCGCCCGCGAGCGGGTCTGGCGGCAGCAGGGCGTCGAGGCGTGTCGCCAGCTCTGACTTTTCCTTGATGCCGCGTGCGGCGTAAAGCCGCGCCAGCAGCGGATGCACGCCGGCCTGTTCGAGCATCGACGCCGCGCGGACCGGCACCGTGCGTGTGACGATGCGGGTCATGCCGCCAGGTCCGCCAGCGCGACATCCTTGCGCCAGAAGCGCCAGAGGTCGCGGCGGCCGATGCTGGCCTCGACCGCCCGCTCGTGGCCGCAGGCGACCAAAGTCAGCCGTCGCAGCGCGCCGCCGCGCACGGCGGCCAGCGCCGGCGCCAGCCAGTCTTCCTCCAGCGCCGTCAGCGCCGCCCGCCAGGCCAGGGCATCGAAGGACGACAGCGAGGCGGCCAGCCCTTCGTGCCGCGCCAGCACGCTGCCATGGACCTTCGTGAAGCGCGGCGGCAAGGGTTCGGCGACGATGCCGCCGAGCGAGCACAAGCCCTTCATCACGGCGTCGTCGCCCCAGAACGTGCGGAAGCCGGCCCGGGCGGCTTCCGGCAGGCGGCCGGCGCCCCAGGGCCAGAGCGAGTTGGCCGTGGGCCGGCCGCGCGCCGCGCGCCTGCCGTTGACCGGATGCGCGTGCAGCATCGGCTGCACCTCGGCCAGCAGGCCGCGCCAGGAGGCGCCGTCGTCGCCGGCGGGCAGCGCGGGGTCCACCTGCCGGCCGACGGCCGTTTGCAGCGGCGCGGTGAGGATGGCCGCCGGTTGCCGGAGGCGCAGATGCCAGCGGCCCGGCACCGGCGCCACGATGTCGCCCAGATGCGCGAACAGCGGCGCGGCCAGCTCGCGCAAGGCCTGGTCTTCATCGGCGTCGAGTTCGAGCCGGGCCGGGTCGTCGAGGACGATGGCGCTGTCCTCGACGCGCCAATGCACCGGGTCCAGGCAGAGCCAGTCGTGTCGCGCGGCGTCGCCGCCGTCGCCGAGCAGCCGCAGCGGCGCCGCCGGCAGCGGCGCGGCGATGCCGAAGGCGTTCGCCAGCCAGGCCTCCTCGCCGTCGAGGCGCGCCAGCTTCGCGCGGCCGAGCAGCAGCGATAGCGCCGGCAGCGGCAGGTCGAACGTGGTGTCGCGCAGGATCTCGCGGGGCCAGAGCAGACCGGGCACGAGCAGGGTGAGGTGCATGGCCCATGTTAACATGCGTACCGATGCGCTACGAATACTGGGTTGGGCTGCGCTACACGCGGGCAAAGCGGCGCAACCATTTCATCTCCTTCATCTCCCTGATCTCCATGCTTGGCGTCGGCCTTGGCGTGGCGGCGCTGATCGTCGTGCTGTCGGTGATGAACGGCTTCCAGAAGGAATTGCGCACACGCATCCTCGGCGTCGCCTCGCACATCCAGGTGTCGGGCGCCGGCGGCGAGCTCGATGGCTGGGAGGCAGCCTTGCGGGCCGCCGCGCGGCACCCGCGCGTGCTGGCGGCGGCGCCCTACGTGCAGGCGCAGGGCATGCTGTCCTTCGACCAGCTGGTGCGCGGCACGCTCGTCCGCGGCGTCGATCCGGTGGCCGAGGAAAAGGTGGCCGACTTCGCCCGCCACATGAAGGCGGGGCGGCTGGAGGATCTCGCGCCCGGCGAGTTCAACATGGTGCTGGGCATGGAACTGGCGCGCGCGCTCGGCGTTCGCATCGGCGACAAGGTGACGCTGATCGCGCCGCAGGGGCTGGTCACGCCGGCGGCGGTTTTGCCGCGCCTCAAGCAGTTCAACGTCACCGGCGTGTTCGAGGTGGGCATGTTCGAGTTCGACTCCGGCCTGGCGCTGATCCACCTCGCCGACGCGCAGAAGCTCTACCGCATGGACGACCGCGTCAGCGGCGTGCGCCTGAAGGTGGACGACCTGTTCGCCGCGCCGCGCATCGGCCGCGAACTGCTCGGCCAGCTCGACACCGAGGCCCAGGTCAGCGACTGGACGCGCAGCCACGCCAACTTCTTCCGCGCCGTGCAGATCGAGAAGAACATGATGTTCCTGATCCTGCTGCTGATCGTCGCCGTCGCCGCCTTCAACATCGTGTCCACGCTGGTGATGGCCGTCACCGACAAGCAGGCCGACATTGCCATCCTGCGCACGCTGGGCGCCAGCCCCGGCAGCATCATGAAGGTGTTCATCGTCCAGGGCGCCATGATCGGCACCATCGGCCTGGCCATGGGCGTGGTCGGCGGCGTGCTGCTGGCGCTCAACATCGAGACCGTCGTGCCGGCCATCGAGCGCGCGCTGGGCATCCAGTTCCTGGCCAAGGATGTCTATTACATCTCCGACCTGCCTTCCGACCTGCAATGGCGCGATGTCGGCATCATCACCGGCGTCTCCTTCGTGCTGACCCTGGTGGCGACGCTGTATCCGAGCTGGCGTGCCTCGCGCATCAACCCGGCGGAGGCGCTGAGATATGAGTAAGCCGGTGCTCGCCTGCGCCGGGCTGAAGAAGACCTTCAGCCAGGGCGACCTGAACGTGCCGGTGCTGCTCGGCGTGGACCTGGCCATCGCGCCGGGCGAGCGCGTCGCCATCGTCGGCGCCAGCGGCTCGGGCAAGAGCACGCTGCTGCACCTGCTGGGCGGGCTGGACGCGCCGACGGCGGGCAGCATCCTGCTGCTCGGCCAGGACTTGGCGCGGGTCGGCGACGCCGAGCGCGGCCGGCTGCGCAACGAATCCCTCGGCTTCGTCTACCAGTTCCATCATCTGCTGCCGGAGTTCACGGCGGTCGAGAACGTCGCCATGCCCTTGCGCATCCGCCGGCTCGACCGGCGCGAGGCCGAGTCGCGGGCGGCGGCGATGCTGGAGAAAGTCGGCCTGGGCCATCGCCTGCGCCACCGGCCGGGCGAACTTTCGGGCGGCGAGCGTCAGCGCACGGCCGTCGCCCGCGCCCTGGTGACGCAACCGGCCTGCATCCTCGCCGACGAGCCGACCGGCAACCTCGACCGCCAGACCGCCGGCGACGTGTTCGACCTGATGCTCAACCTCAATGCCGGCGCCAGCCTGGTCATCGTCACCCACGACCCGGCGCTGGCGGCCCGCGCCGACCGGGTGCTGACGCTGCGCGACGGACAACTCGGCTGAAAGTCAGCCGTCGCGGCACGCCGCCTCAGGCCGGTTCCAGCTCATCCCACATCGGGCCGGCCAGCAGGCGGAACAGCGCCTCGTCGGCGTACATGCGCTCGCCGGCAAGGGCCTTGTCGCCGAAGACGAGGATGCCCAGGATGCGGTAACGCCGGACGACGCCGTCGTCGCACTCGAGGGCGATGGTGTATTCCTGGAAGGAGCCGGCTTCGCTGACGGCTTCGCCGTGAAAGACGACGTCGCGGATGCGCGGCTTGAAGTGCTTGACGAAGCCTTCGTAGAACCGCCGGGTGTTGGCCATGCCGGTGAACTTGCGGCCGGCTGGATAGAAGTAATAGGCCGGGTCGGGCTCCATCGTCGCGAGCGTCGCTTCGACATCGGCGTCGCTTTCGGCCTGCGCATGGCGGCGGGCCAACGCGATTCTCTGGTCCTGGTCGAGGGGCATGGTTTGGTCTCCCGTAAAGATTTCAGGCTTGGCGCCTGGCGGCCGATATGCCGGCCTGCCGGCCGAAGAAGCTGGAATCGCCGAGCGACATGCCGGAGGCGTAGCCGTCGCCCCGGCACGGAATGCCGCAGGCGCAGCGCCCCGCGGCATAGAGGCCGGGGATGACCTTGTCTTCCGGCGTCAGCACTTCCCCGCTGGGCAGGGTCGACAGGCCGCCGAGCGTGAAGGCGCTGCCGCCGTAATCGCGCCCGCAGTAGGAAATGGCGGCGAAGGGCGGCTCGACAAGCGGCTTGAGGTAGTTGGCATGCTTGTGCCAGAGCGGGTCCAGGCCGCGCGCGGCGTGGCGGTTGTAGTTTTCGACGGTATGCACGAGTTCGCCTTCGGGCAGCCCAAGTTCCTTTTCCACTTCATTCCAGGTGTCGCCGACGGCGGCGATGGTGACGTCCGGCATGGTCACCGGGCGGCCGAACACGCTGTTGTCGACCAGCAGCCAGCTGCGGTCGTTCGGCTGGCGAATCATGTAGTGCGTCACCCGGCCGTGGTAGGCGTCCTCGTTGATGAAGCGCTGGCCGAGCTCGTTCACGAAGATGCCCTTGACCAGGTTGCCGGGCGGATAGAAAGGCCGCGTGGCGAAGAACTGCTCCATGTGGATCGCGGCCCCGCCGACCGAGATGCCCATGCGGATGCCGGAGCCGTCGTCGTTGCCGCCGCTGACCGGGTTGGGACAGGTGGCCTTGGCGTCGGGCGCGTAGCGGGCGAGCATCTCATCGTTGCAAATGAAGCCGCCGGCGCACAGCAGCACGCCCCGGCGCGCCCGCACCATGCGGGGCGTTCCGTCGATGCGCACCACCAGGCCATGCACGCGGTTCTCGTCGTCGGCGACCAGGGCGAGGACACGGCTGCTGAAATGCGCCTCGACACCGAGCGCCAGCGCCCGCGCGGGCAGTATCGCCATCACCAGCTTGCCGGCGCCCACGCCGTCCATTTGCGGCGTGTGTCCGCGCGGCGCCGGCCGGGCCGCCTGCGCGAACGGCCAGGCGGCCTCGCTGCCCGACCAGATCAGGGTGTCGTCGGCGATCGGTTCGAGCCACTTTCCGGGCACGTAGGTGCCCTTGAACGGGATGCCCTGCGCGATGAGCCAGTGGTAATGATCGAGCGCGTTCTCCGCGTACATGCGCACCCTCGCCTCGTCCACGCCCGGACCGCCGGCCATGGTCAGGTATTTCGCAAAATCCTCGGTGCTGTCCTCGAAACCGGCTGCTTTCTGGGGCGGCGTACCACCGCCGCCGCCAAGGTAGAAATCGCCGCCGGACAGGGCGGCGCTGCCGCCGGCGGCAGCGGCGACCTCGAAGATGGTCACGGCGGCGCCGGCCTGTCTGGCTTCGATGGCGGCGCAGGTGCCGGCAATGCCGAAGCCGACGATGGCGATGTCGGTTTCGATGTCCCACGCCGTGACTTGGCTCAAGGGCAGGGGCTTCGAGGGGGAATAGGCAAGGCTCACGGGGTTCTCCTGTTGCTTTGTGGGCGGGATGGCGGTGGTGCTCGATCGTTCCGGGAATCAGCCCATCAATCTATACGGGTTGCTTCCATCCCAGGATGCGGCTTCCGCCGCGCAGCGTTCGTATTCGGCGAGGAAGCCGGGATCGGCCTGCATCAGTTCCACGACGAGCCCGGCCAGGGCCGGCGATTCGAGGTAGTAGTAGCGCGAATGGGCGTTGCTCAGCATGCCGTGCTCGCTGAGGCCGGCGGCCTTGGCCTTGACGAGCGCGGCGTCGAGATCCGGCACCATGTAGGCCACCTGATGCAGCATCTGGGCGTGGGGCGTTTCGTAGAAGGCGCGATAGGGCGAGGGCGCGTCGTTGCGTTGCTGGATCAGCTCGATCTGCACGCCGTTCTGGTAGGACAGCGCGACATCGAGCAGCACCTCGGATTCCACGCCCTGGAAGCGCGATTTCAGCGGCACGTTGCGATAGCCCCACCACGGGCCGACGCCCAGTTGTTCCACCCAGCATTTCATGGCGGAATCCAGGTCGCGAACGACGAATCCCCACTGTTTCACCGGGCCAAAGAGTTGTGTGTGCATGATCGATTCTCCGGAAGTTTACTGATCGGCAAGGGCGGGCATGACCCGGTCCTTGAGCAGTTGCAGGGTTTCCCGGCCGATGGCCGGGTCGAGGCCGGCCAGCAGCGGATGAACGAACATCCGGCCCCGCGGCCCCAATTGACGGGCCAGTTCGACGCACTGCGCCGGCGTCAGCACCTGATAGAGGCCGGTCGCCCTCAGGCTGTCCGCGTCGTCGAAGTGGCGATAGGGGCCGGGTATCATTCCCTCGGCATACCAGCGCGCGTAGCTGTTGGTCTCGTGCAGCGCGTGGGGCGCGATGCGGCGCCAGGCGGCATCGGGTTGTTCGCTGACGAAGACGGCCATCGGGCCGAATACCGGGGCGGGTTCGCAGGGCTTGCCGAGGCTTGCGCGGGTGGCCGCGTAGATTTCGTAGAGCCCGGCCACGCCGGGGATGAATCCATCTCCGCACCGCGCCGCGCGCCGTGCCGCCAGCGGCGTCGCGCCGCCCAGCAGCAACGGCGGCCCGGACGGCTGCCACGGACGCGGGGTCACCCGCACCGTTCGCCCCCGGTATTCGAAGGGCTCTCCGCGCCAGGCCTGGCGCAGCACCGTGACGTAGTCTTCGAGCAGGGCGCCGCGCTGCTCGATCGGCCGGTCGAACATCCCGAATTCGCTCGGCAGGAAACCGGCCACCAGCACCAGTTCCAGCCTTCCCCGGGCGACATGGTCCAGCACCGCCGCGTCCTCGGCGATCCGCAAGGGATCGTGCAGCGGCAGGATCAGGGCCGAAACCGACAGCTTGAGCCGCCGGGTGCGTGCGGCGACGGCGGCGCCATACACCAGGGGCGAGGGCAGATAGCCGTCCTCCGCGCCATGGTGCTCGGACAGCATGCAGACGTCGAATCCGATTTCATCGGCGAACGCCGCCATGTCCAGGCCGGCGAGATAGTGCGACTCGCGCTCGCCGGCGAATGCCGGCAAGCGCAGGTCCAGCCGAAGGATCCACTGTGCCACGGCCGGCGTTTATCCGGCGACGACGCCACCGTCGACCGATATGAGCGAGCCGTTGACGAACTCGGCCTCGGCGGAGGCGACGAAGCAGATCATGTTGGCGATGTCCTCCGGTGCCGCATAGTCGGGCCGCAGGGACAGGCGGGCGATCAGATCCAGCTCCGCGTTCTCGGGAACGGCGAAGTGCTGCAGGAAGGGCGTGGCCGTGCCGCCCGGGCAGACGGCGTTGATCCGGATTCCCTTGCGGCCGAATTCGACGGCCATGGCGCGGGTCAGCCCGACCAGGGCGTGCTTGGACGCGGTGTAGGCCGCCATGTAGGCCTGGCCCATCAGCCCGGCCGTCGACGCCACGTTGACGATGTTGCCGCGGCGGGCCAGCAGGTGGGGCAGGGCTGCCTGGCTCAGGTAGAACGGGCCATGGATATTGACGGCGAACATCCGCTGCCAGGTTTCCGGGGTTTCGTCCTGCACCGGCTTGAGGCCGCCGAAGCCGGCGATATTGCAAAGAATGTCGAGCCCGCCCCAGGCCTCGACCGCCTGGTCCACCAGGCCGCGGCACCGGGCCGGATCGCCGATGTCGGCGGTCGCGGCGAGCGCCGTGCCGCCGGCGTCGGCGATCGCCTTGGCCGTCGCCTTGACGCCCGCGTCATTGACATCGGCGCAGAGCACGCGCGCGCCCTCGCGGCCCATGCGCAATGCCGTGGCCTGTCCCATGCCCGATGCCGCTCCCGTGACCAGGGCGACCTTGCCGTCGAAACGTGTTGTCATTATTTCTCCTCCTCCTTGCCCATTGTTACGTTGCCTGTTACTTGCCCCACGGCGCGACCATGACCTTGCAGTCGGGGCCGGCGCCGCGCAGGCTCTCGAATTTCCGCGGCAGCTCGTCGAGGCCGACGGTGCTGGTGATCATGACCCGCGGCCGGTGGTCGCCGGCGGCGATCACGTCGACGGTGTATTGGAAATCCTGCTTGTCGTAGCACATCGAGAACAGCAGGCGCACTTCCTTGGTCAGTGCGGCGACAGGCACGAAGGTGTCGGGCACCGAGCAGAAGCCGAGCGAGACGACGGTGCCGAGGGGCTTGACGTGGTCGATCGCCTCGGCGATCGCGCCGGGCAGGCCGACGGCTTCGAACACGACATCCGGCGCCCCGCCCAGGGCGTCGCGCACGGCGGCGGCCGCGTCGGCGGCCTCCGACTTGGCGATGAAGGCGCTCGCGCCCACGGCCTTGGCGATGGGCGCCCGGCGCGCCGAGGCCGCCATCACCGCCACGCGGCTGGCGCCCAGCCGCTCGGCCCAGAAGGCGGTGGCGATGCCGATGGGCCCGGCGCCCGTCACCAGCACCCGGGCGCCGACCGGCAGCATCGCCTTGCGCACGCCTTCCAGTCCGACGGCGAGCGGCTCGATCAAGGCGCCTTCCTCGTCGCTGAGTTCCGGCGGCAGCAGCACGCAGTCGCGGGCGCCGACCCGCGAGTATTCGCTGAAGCCATGAATGACATCGAAGCGTCCTTGCGGGCAGTGGTGGGGCCGGCCGGCAAAGCAGGCCGGGCAGTGGCCGCAGCCGACATAGGGCATGGGCGCGAGCCGGTCGCCGGGCTTGATGCCCTCCACGCCGGCGCCGAGGGCGACGACCTCGCCGGCGAATTCGTGGCCGATGATGGTGTCGATGGGCAGTTGCAGGCCGTGGCCCGAGGTCAGGTGCAGGTCGCTGCCGCAGATGCCGGCGCGCGCGACGCGGATCAGGACCTCGCCGGGACCGGGCGCCGGGTCCGGCCGCTCCTCGATCGCCAGCGCCTGTCCGGCGCCCTTGTATACCGCTGCTTTCATGATGTGCTCCTCGTCAATGCTCGAACAGGTCGTGCCGCGCCATGTAGTCCGCGAAGCGCTTGTGAATGACTTCGTCGCAAAGGCCGAACTGCTCCGCGCTGTATTCGTGACGCCCGTGCTTGTGCCGCGGGTTGGCGGCTATCCATTGGCGCATCCCTCGTTCCGCCTCGTCGCCCAGTTCGAGGCCGAAATGGCGATAGATCGCGCTCACCACCGCCATCGGGTCCTGGTGGAAATCGGCGAAGCGGACGTCGAAGAAGCGTTCCGGACGCGCCGCGCGCACCTGCTGAGCGCGTTCCGCCGACTCGGCCCAAAGGTCCAGTTCGCGCGGACCGATCTCCCTCGGGTCGGTCTGGCGGGCCTGGAAGAAGCACCGGGCGGGCCAGATGACGCCGCAGACCGACGGAATGCACTTGGCCGGGTCACGGTGGGTCTGGATGATGCAGGCATCCGGAAACACCGCCAGCAGGGCATCGAGATGCGTGATGTGGCCGGGGTTCTTCAGCAGCCAGCGCTTGCCGGGATCGTCGGCGCCGATCAGGCGCAGGTTGTCGGCGTAGCGGCGGTAGCTGGCCGTTTCGTCGCGTTGCCACCACCAGCGGTCGTAGCTCGGCAGGCCGTAACCCGTGGCCGGGTAGTGGCTGACGAAGCTCTGGGCGAGCAGGTTCAGGCATTCGTCGACTTCGTCGGCGTTCACCTCGTGCGACACGCGCAGCGCCGGCACGGCATCGAGAAAGGCTTCCTGGTTGGCCACGGCGGCGCGGAACTGCGGGTTGGTGTCCCAAGTCCGCCGCGGCGGGCGTGGCATGGGCGTGCCGATCAGCCACTGTTCGAGGCCCTGGAACTGGGGGTCCATCGACAGCAGCTTGTGCAGGGCGGTCGTGCCGGTGCGGGGAATGCCGGTGACCACCAATGGCGCGCGGATGGGCATGCCGAGACAGTCGGGCCGCGCCCGCCAACCCCGCTCGGACCAGGCGCGACTGACCAGCAGGCTCAGGATCGGCCCCGACAGTTGCTGGACATTGCCGGCATGCACCGGCAGGTCGGCGCGGATGGCCTCCACCAGGGCGCCGAGTCCTTCGGCGAAGCCTTCGCCGAAATCGGTCATGCCGCAGGCCGAGGCCGCCTGCTCGATCAGTTGATCGATGCCAGGGAACAGGACTTGGGTCATGGCCGGCGTCTCACCAGCGGCGGCGCCACTGGCCGCCGAGGCGGCGCGCGCGCAGCCGTTCGGCGCGCTCCGCCGCGCTGATGCCCGGCGTATCCGGCGGCAGATGCCGGCGCAGTTCCTTGAACGGCACGGCCTTCAGGGTCGGGATGGGCAGGGCGTCGGCTTCGTACCAGCGGCCGATGATCATGCCTTGCAGCGTTCCCACCGGGTCCAGCCAGTTCGGCACGCCGGGGTCTTCGAGGCTGATGACGGCGCGGAAGCGGCCATCGGCGTCGATGACCGCCTGATGGCCGTTGAGACTGCTCTGGCGCTGGATGAACTCGACGGCGTTCCACAGTTCGTCGTTGAGCTGCACGTTCCAGTAGCGATGCCTGGCCGGAATCTCGGTTTCGAGGATCAGCGCCTCGTCGGCGGCGAGGCGGAAGATGCCCTGCCAATAAGCCTGGGCCGGCACGGCGCCGCCGAAGTCGGCGAGTTCGATCCTGTTGATCAGCCCGCGTTGCAGCGCGGCGTTCTGGTACTTGAGCCACATGCGCGAGAGGCGCTGGGTGAATCCGCCCAGCAATGAGCGCATGCGTTGATCGATCTGTTCCGCCGTGAGGCGAGGCTTGAGCGCGGGCGCGCCGACGCGCTCGATGGCCAGCGTCGCCTCGCGTTCCTGGCCCCAGGCATAGGCGCGGTTGCGCACCATGATGAACTCGCTGTCGGGATGAAGCGGCAGCCAGTCGCCGTCGTGGCCGGCCGGACGCTCGGCGCTGAAGATCACGTCCAGTTCGCCGTCGGGGCCGAGGCTCAGTTCGTTGGCGTCGAAGTAGCCGAAGTTCCTGCCCGGGGCGTCGGCCATGCCCATCATGTGGGCGCCGGTCGAAAACGTCAGCACCTTGACGGTGCCGCGGTTGCCGGTGACGCGGTAGACGTTGTCGCCCCGCACCGGCGTGAACAGGTAGGTGTCGTCGGGATTCGGTTGCAGCAGGTAGACGGAGTTGAGAAAGGGCGCCCAGTCGGGATGATCCGCGTCCGCTTGGAAATAGAGGAAGTAGCCCTGCGACAGGTTCATCAGCAGCTGCCGGTATAGTTCGGCGCGCAACTGCTCGCTTCGCGGATCGAATGTCAGCCCGAGCAGATCCTCGGCGGGCTTCAGCAATTCGAGGAATTCGGACCAGGATGGCAGTCTCGCGGTCATGTGAGCTCCAGAGTCAGGGCGGACTCGGGGAGTCTAGCGGATGGTCCGGGAGTGTTGGCGGCGCCTGGTTCGGCGATTGCGAAGGCACGTTTTCTGTTACCTGACGGGTACAGGAAATGATGCCTGTTCCTCCGCGCCGGGCGCTTGCGTCGCGCCGAGGCTGGACAGGTCGACCGGCTGGGCCGCCAGCAACACGCCGTGCCAGCAGCACTGGTCGGGAGGCAGTTTCCTGTCGTCCTGGCTCAGGGTGTGGGCCGTGCGGCTCCATTCCTCGAAAAGCGCCTCCAGCCGAAGTATCGAGGCGCGGGACAGCTTGACGAGCCGGTAGCGCCAGATCACGTCCGGGTGGTCGAAGTCCTTGTTGAAATGCTGCTTCAGGTGGCGGTCGAAGCTGGACTTGAGGCGGTTGTTGCGTGCCCAGTGGATGTGGCGAACCGTGCGCAGCCGGACCTTGTTGCCAGGCAGGAGGTCGATGAAGCCGAGCCGGTCGAGATGGCTCAAGGCGCCGACGAGCACGGGGTCGGCCACGCGCAATTCCGCCTGTATCTCCGCCGGGGTCCAGCCCGTCATCAGCAGATGCAGCAGGAAGGCCAGGCCCTGGTTCTCGGCGAGGGCGGTTTCCTGGGTCTCCGAGAGTTGCGCCATCGAGGTCTGGTCGCTCTGGTTCGCCAGGTCGGACAGTTCGAGCAGGCTGATGTCGGCCAGCTGGCATAGCCGTTCGAGGACCGCGAGGCTCAGTCCCTTGCCGGACAGATAGCGCTTGACGGTCATCCTGCTGATGTTCAGGGCCGTCGCGATGTCCTCGTGACGCAAGCCGCGCCCGCGATAGAGTTCCTTGAGGGTGCGCAGCAGCAGGGGAATCTTGCTGTCGGGTGTCGGGCGGGTCATCGAGTGGTCGACGCCTGTGCGATCGCCTGGGGCCGACCCGTCCGTCAGGGGTCCGGCGACAGCAGGCGCCAGTTGCCTTCGCTGAACACTTCGAGCGGCCGGAAGCGCGACTTGTACGCCATCTTGCGGCTGTCCTTGATCCAGTAGCCGAGATAGAGATAAGGCAGGCCGAGGTAGCGGCACTGCGCCAGTTGCCACAGGATGGCGTAGGTGCCGAAGCTGGTGCCCGGCAGGTCGGGCTCGTAGAAGGTGTAGACCGAGGACAGGCCGTCGTCGAGCACGTCGATGATGCTGACCATGCGCAGGTTGTCGTCCTCCCGGAATTCGATCAGGCGGCTGTCCACGTGGCTTTGCAGCAGGAAGTGGGCGAACTGGTCGCGGCTGTCGCCATCCATGCCGCCGCCCTGGTGGCGCGCCAGCTGGTAGCGCTGATAGAGCGCGTAATGTTCCTCGCGGAAGCCGAGCGGCTTTTCGATCGCCACCAGATGGGCGTGGCGCGCGGCGGCGCGGCGCTGCGTGCGGCTGATGACGAAATCGTCGACCAGGATGCGGGCCGGCTGGCATTCCTGGCAGGCGTCGCAGTAGGGGCGATAGGTGAATACGCCGCTGCGCCTGAATCCGGCGCGCACCAGTTCGCTGTAGGTGGCGTGGTCGATCAGGTGCGTCGGCGTGGCCACCTGCGAGCGGGCGACCCGGCCGGGCAGGTAGGAACAGCCGTAAGGCGCCGTCGCGTAGAACTGCAACAGCGGGAAGCTCGGCAGGTCGCGCAGGTGGGTCATGCGTGCCGCCCGAATGCGTCGGCCACGGCATCGGCCGGCCAGCGGCCGGGCGAGTCAAAGTCAGCGGTGGCGAGACGCCGCAGCAGCGCGGTGAAGTCGCTGCGCGGGATCGGCCGGGCGCCGAGGGAGGTGAGGTGGGCGGTTTCCATTTGGCAGTCAATTATGCCGAATTCGAGACGCTTCAGATATTCGCACAAATGCGCCAGGGCGATTTTCGAGGCGTCGGTGCGGCGGGCGAACATCGATTCGCCGTAGAAGACGCGGCCGAGCGCGACGCCGTACAGGCCGCCGGCCAGCGCGCCGTCCATCCAGGTTTCCACGCTGTGGGCGTGGCCGAGGCGGTGCAGCCGTCGATAAGCGTCCTGCATCTCGACCGTGATCCAGGTGCCGGCCTGGCCGTGGCGCGGCGCCTCGGCGCACGCCGCGACGACGTCGTCGAAGGCGGTGTCCAGGCGGACCTGGTACCGGCCGTGGCGCAGGGTCCGGCGCAGCGAGCGGGACAGCCTGATCTCGGCGGGCAACAGCACCATGCGCGGGTCGGGGCTCCACCAGAGGATGGGTTCTCCGGCTGCGTACCAGGGGAAGATGCCGAGCCGATAGGCGGCGAGCAGCCGTTCAGCCGAAAGGTCGCCGCCGGCGGCGAGCAGGCCGTTGGGCTCGGCGAGCGCGCGGGTGACGGGCGGGAAGACGGGCGCCGGGGATAGCCATGGAATCATCCATGGAACGCTACCACATGATCGACGTCGAGCCGGATGCCGATCCGTTCGCCGATCGCGTGATTGTGATGCGAAGGCACCAGCGACAGCACCTGGGCGCCCGAGGGCAGGCGCAGGGTATAGAGGAACTCGGCGCCGCGGAAGGCCTTGGCGACGACTTCGGCGCGCAAGGCGGCGCTGTCGTCGTGCACCAGGTCGTCCGGCCGCAGCAGGACCTGCAATCGATCGCCGATGGTGCTGCCCGCCGGCGGGTGGCTGGCCAGGCGGCCGAGCTCGACTTCGACGCTGCCGTCGGCCAGCAGCGTGCCGGGAAGGAAGGCGCCCTGGCCGACGAAATCGGCGACGAAGCGCGTCGCCGGCCGGTGGTAGAGATCGTAGGGCGCGGCCCATTGCTCGATGGCGCCCGCGCGCATGATGCCGACCATGTCGGCGACGGCGAAGGATTCGTGCTGGTCGTGGGTGACGAGGACGGCCGTGGTATCGGTGGCCTTGAGGATGTCGCGGACTTCCAGCGACAGGCGCTCGCGCAGCTCGACGTCGAGGTTGGAGAAGGGCTCGTCGAGCAGCAGCAGGCGCGGCTTGGGCGCCAGCGCGCGGGCGAGGGCGACGCGCTGCTGCTGGCCGCCGGAAAGTTCATGCGGAAACTTGTCGCCCTGGCCCGCCAGGCCGATCAGATCGAGCAGCTCGGCGACGCGTCGCCGGCGTTCCGCCACGGCTGACTTTTCGCGGCGGCGGCCCAGGCCGAAGGCGATGTTGTCGGCGACCGACAGGTGGGGGAACAGCGCGTATTCCTGGAACACCATGCCGATCTGGCGCTGCTCGGTCGGCACCATACGCGCCGCGCTGGCGACCGTTTCGCCCTCGATGACGATGCTGCCCGCGCTAGGTTGCTCGAAGCCCGCGATCAGCCGCAGCGCCGTCGTCTTGCCGCAGCCCGAGGCGCCCAGCAGGCAGCCGATCTGGCCGCGCGGCAGCGAAAAGGACAGGGCGCGGACGACGACATGGCTTCCGTAGGCATGGTCCACGCGATCGAGTCGGAGCAGGTCGGCGGTCAATGTGTAGTCGCTCGTTATCAAGAACGGTTCTCAATTATAATCACGTCATGGTGTTTCGCCCACTGCCCGCCGCCACCTTTTTCGTCGCGCTCCTGGTTGCCCTGCCGGTGTTGTCGGTCGGCGCCAGCCTGTTGGCGCCCGGAACCGGCGGGACGCTGGCGCACCTGGCCGCGACGGTGCTGCCGGAAACCATCGGCAATTCGCTCTGGCTGTGCCTGATCGTCGGCCTGCTGGTGGCCAGCATGGGCACGGTATCGGCCTGGCTGGTGGCGATGCGGGAGTTTCCCGGCCGGCGGCTCTTCGAGTGGGCCTTGCTGCTGCCCATGGCCATGCCGGCCTATGTGCTGGCCTACACCTATACGGATTTCCTCCAGTTCGTCGGACCGGTGCAAACCTGGCTGCGCGAGAGCTTCGGCTGGCGCCGCGGCGACTACTGGTTTCCCGAAGTGCGCAGCTTGCCGGGGGCCGCGGCAATGCTCGGCTTCGTGCTGTATCCCTACGTTTATTTGCTGGCGCGAACGGCTTTCCTGGAGCGCGCGGCCGGCATGATCGAGGCGGCGCGGGTGCTGGGCGCCAGCCCGGCGCGGGTGTTCTTCCGCGTTTCGGTGCCGCTGGCGCGGCCGGCGATCACGGTGGGTGTCGCGCTGGCCCTGATGGAGACCATGGCCGACTATGGCACCGTCGCCTATTTCGCCGTGCCGACCTTCACCACGGGCATTTATCGCGCCTGGTTCGCGCTCGGCGACCGCGCCGCCGCGGCGCAACTCGCGGTCGGCCTGCTCGGTTTCGTGCTGCTGCTGCTGGCGCTCGAACGCATCGGCCGCGGGCGCGCCCGCTATCACGACACCACCCTGCGTCGCGGCCGCGGGCGCCTGCGCCTGCGCGGGTTTCCCGCCGTCCTGGCCTTCCTTGCCTGCCTGATGCCGGTGCTGCTCGGCTTCCTCCTGCCGGCCGGATTGCTGCTGCGGCTCGGCCTGGGCGAGGATGGCGTCGCATTCGCATCGCGTTTCCTGCAACTGGCCGGCAACAGTTTGCTCGTCGCCAGCCTGGCGGCCGTGATCGCCGGCCTGCTGGCGGTCCTGCTGGGCTATGGCGCGCGGCTGGCCCGTCGCCCCCGGCACGCCATGCTGGCCCAGGCCGCCAACCGGCTGGTGGGGCTGGGTTACGCGGTGCCCGGCTCGGTGATCGCGGTCGGCGTCCTGATTCCGGTGACGCGCTTCGATCACTGGCTCGCCGCCGCCTGGGAGCATGCGTCCGGCAGCCATCCCGGACTGATCCTCACGGGCGGAATCGCGGCGTTGATCTACGCCTATCTGGCGCGCTTCCTGTCGATCGCACTGCAAACGGTCGAGTCCGGCCTGGCGAAGATCACCCCGGCGATGGACGCGGCGGCCAGGAGCCTGGGCTGCGGCGAGGCGGAGACCTTGCGGCGGGTGCATCTGCCGCTGCTGTCGGGCAGCCTGCTGACGGCGGTCCTGCTGGTGTTCGTCGATGTGATGAAGGAACTGCCGGCGACCCTGGTGATGCGGCCGTTCAACTTCGACACGCTGGCGACGCAGACCTACACCCTTGCCGCCGACGAGCGTCTGGCCGAGGCATCGCTCGCCGCGCTGGCCATCGTGGCCGTCGGCCTGCTGCCGATCTACGTGCTGGCGCGGCAGATCACGCGCGGCCGCGCCGTTTCCGGCTGCTAGGTGCCTGCCTAGGACGCCTTCAGCGCCCGGCACTCCATGGGCAGGTAGGCCGGGTCCACCGAGGTCTCGTTCCGGCCCATGACGGTCATTTTTTTCGGCGGTTCGGCGAATCCGCAGACCCATGCGATCGGCACGATGGGCGTGTCCTCGACCACCGCCGGCCGCATCGTCAGGATCTTGCCCGCGACCGACTTGCTGGCCCGGTTGCCCAGCGTCAGGTGGATCGCGCCGTCGGCGACCGCGACGGCGCTGACATAGTTATTGACGATCTTGTCGGCCGCCGGCAAGGCGGCCGCTTCATTGTCCGCCGGCAGGGATTGCGTGGCCGCCCAGAAGGCCGCCACCGGGCCCTTGGCGATGTCGGCGAGCGGCAGCGCGGCTTCGATCTGCGCCTTGACGACCTTGTCGAGGTAGGAGGGAATCGCCATCAGGGCGAGAATGGTGATCACGGCCAGAACCGCCAGCATTTCCGCCAGGGTGAAACCGCGCGCTTGCATCATCGTTCCGTCCGTCATGTCGGCCTGTACGGCCGGCATGATAGCGGATGGAACGGTCAGCGCCAGCCGGATCGATCGTAGATCTTCTGGGCGAGCGTGGCGTTCTTGGCCAGCACGGAGATCGGCAGCGAGTCGGCCTTGAACGTTCCGAGGGCGTCGAGCACCGGGTTGGCGACCTTGACCGTCGGCACGGCCGGCCATTCGTTGTTGCCATCGGCGAAATGGCGCTGGGCGTCGTCCGAGACGAGATATTCGAGGAACTTGACGGCGGCTTCCTTGTGCGGCGCGGTTTTCAGCATGCCGCCGCCCGAAATGTTGATATGGGTGCCGGGGCCTTTCTGGTCGGGCCAGACGATGCCGACCGATTCCATCGCCTTCCTGTCCTCGACTTTCGTCGAGCGCAGCAGGCGCGCCAGGTAATAGCTGTTGGAAATCGCCACGCCGCATTCGCCGGCCGCGACGGCCCTGATCTGGTCGGTATCGCCGCCCTTGGGGGCGCGGGCGAAATTGGCCACCACGCCGCGCGCCCATTCCTCGGCCTTGGTTTCACCCTGGTGGGCGATGATCGAGGCAAGCAGCGACAGGTTGTAGGGATGCGATCCGGACCGCGAACAGACCTTGCCCTTCAGCGCCGGCCGCGCGAGGTCGGCGTAGTTCTGGATATCCTCGGCCTTGACGTCCTGCTTGTTGTAGATGATGACCCGGGCGCGAACCGAGAAGGCATACCAGTCGTTGCCGCGCAGGTGCGCGGGCAGCCGCTCCTCGATCAGGCGCGACTTGACGGGCGCGAACAGCCCGAGTTCGTCGGCCTTGGCCAGGCGGGCGGCGTCGACGGTGATGAAGATGTCGGCGGGGCTGGACGCGCCCTCGTTGCGGATGCGCTCCAGCAGTTCGTCTTCCTTGGCTTCGATGCGATTGATGACGATGCCGGTCTGCTTGATGAAATTGGCGTAGAGCGCTTCGTCGGTCTGGTAATGGCGCGCCGAATAGAGATTCAGGACTTTTTCCTCGGCGACGGCGTTTGCCGTCGCCAGCAGGACAGCCAGCGCGCCGATGGCGGAAAGACGGGACATGGAGGGCTCCAAGGGTTGTGGACGCTTGCATTATATGGGAATGACTATCAATTGCAATATTTGTCTTTCGTGGTGAGTTCCTGTTCTATGGAGCGGGTGGCGGCAATTCCCGTAAGGTTCCAGAAAAGTACGCTTCGCTATAATCACCGCGCACTCATTCCGCCCGATTATTTCCCCAGGAGCGACGCATGCCGTCCATTGCCCCGTTCAAGGCGTTCTTGATCAATCAGGAAAAGGGAGGTGTCGTCGGCCGCTTCGCGTCGATGGCCGAGTCCGATCTCGATCCGGGCGAAGTCACCATCCGCGTCGCCTATTCCAGCGTCAACTACAAGGATGCGCTGGCCGCGACCGGCGGACGCATCATTCGCCGGTTTCCCTGCGTTGGCGGCATCGATCTCTCCGGCACCGTGATCGCCAGCGCCGACCCGCGCCTTGCGCCGGGTGACGAAGTGCTGGCCACCAGCTTCGACATCGGCGTCGCCCACCACGGCGGCTATGCGGAGATTGCCCGTGTGCCGGCGAACTGGGTCTTGAAGCTGCCCGCCGGCCTGAGCCTGCGCGACGCCATGGCGCTCGGCACGGCCGGTTTCACGGCCGGGCTCGGCGTGGCGCGCATGGAAGAGAACGGCCTGAAGCCGGCCAACGGGCCGGTGATCGTGACCGGCGCCACGGGCGGCGTCGGCAGCCTGGCCATCGACATGCTGGCCGGGCTGGGCTATCACGTCGTGGCGCTGACCGGCAAGGAAAGCGAGCGGGATTACCTGCTTGGCCTCGGCGCGAGGGAGGTGCTGCTCCGCCAGTCGCTCGACCTGGACAAGCCGAAACCCCTGGGCAAGGAAACCTGGGCGGGCGCGGTGGACAACCTGGGCGGCGACGTGCTGGCCTGGGTGATCAGCACGATGAAGCAGGGCGGAACCATCGCCAGCATCGGCCTGGCGGCGAGCATGAACCTGAATACCACCGTGGCGCCCTTCATCCTGCGCGGCGCCAGCCTGCTGGGCATCGATTCCGGCTATATCGGCGAGCCGTACCGGAGCGGCGTGTGGCGACGGCTGACTTTCGATCTCCGTCCGCGCCATCTGGCGGCGATGACGCGTGAAGTGGCGTTCGACGACCTGCCGGGCGTGTTCGACGGGTTCATCCAGGGCAAGGCCAAGGGCCGGGTCGTCGTCAGGATCGCCACCGAGTGACGCGACGCCCGGACCGATCGTGAGCACGAGCAGCCTGCCGCGCATCCTGATCGTCGATGATTCCCGCATCGTGCGGGCCACCATCATCAAGCGCATCCGCGATCGCTTCGATGCGCGCGAGGAGGTCGATGGCGAGGCCGGCTGGGAAGCGCTGCTGGTCGATCCGACCCTGCGACTGGTCATCACCGATCACACCATGCCGCGCCTCGATGGCCACGGCCTGATCGAGCGGATACGCGGTTCGCGCGTCGGCCGTATCCGCGATATTCCGGTGATCATGATCTCCGGCGACGAGGACGAGGCATCGCGCCAACGCGCCAAGGACGCCGGCGCCACCGATTTCATCGCCAAGGGAACGGGCACCGCCGAATTGCTGAGCCGGCTCGATACGCTGGTCAGGCTTGGACAGAGCCACGTCGAACTGGAACAGGCGCGCGCCGCGGCCATCACGGATGCGACATCCGGCCTGCTGACCGCCGCCGCCTTGCGCCATCAGGGGGAGCAGATGCTTTCCCATGCCCGGCGCCAGAGTGGCCATGTCGGGCTCCTGATGATCGGCCTGGATGCCTTGTCCCGGCCACTCCCCGACGACGTCGGCCGCCCGGAACTGCTGACTTGCTTCGCCCGGATGCTGGGCGGCATGGTGCGTCGCGAGGACGCCTTGGCGCGTTGGCAGGATGAAGCGTTCGCGGTCATCACGCCGGGTCTCGATGCGCGCCAGACCTATCTGTTTGGCGAGCGCTTGCGCAACGCGGTGGCCGGATCGAACTTCCAGCCAGGCGCGCGAGCGCTCGATGTCACGGTCTCGATCGGCATCGCCTGTTTCCCGGAGGATGGCGATGGCTGCGAGGCGCTGCTGGCGGCGGCGGATAAACGCCTGGCCGAGGGCCGGGCTGCGGGCGGCAATCGCGTTTGCAGCACCACCCTCGATGTGAACGTTCCGGCTCGAGGCGGTATCGACGCGGTGCTCGCGCAACTCGCGGCGGGCCGCGAGCAGGCCGCGACGAGGAATCTGCCGGAACTTGGCCGGGCGCTGTTGCCGCTGCTTCGGCTGATGGAGCGGGACCTGGGGCTTGGTCTTCCGCTCGCCGAAATCGAGCGGAAGCTCGCCGCGGCAGACGACGGGAAGCAGTCTTCGATCAACTGAGCATGGAGGGTGTGGCGATGGGCGATTACAAGGAGTTTCACCGGCGTTCGATCGAGGATCGGGACGGGTTCTGGAGCGAGCAAGCGCAACTCGTCGATTGGCACAAGCCGCCACGACAGGTTTGCGACTACGGCAAGCCGCCCTTCGTCAAATGGTTCGTCGGTGGCGAGACCAACCTCTGCCACAACGCCGTGGACCGCCACGCGGCGAAGCGGCCGAACGATCGCGCACTGATCTACCTTTCGACAGAGACGAACGAGGAGAAGATCTACAGTTTCGCCGAGCTGAAGGCCGAGGTGATGCGCATGGCGGCGATCTACCGGAGCCTTGGCGTCGAGAAGGGCGACCGCGTCCTGATCTACATGCCGATGATCGCCGAGGCGACCTTCGCGATCCTCGCCTGCGCCCGCATCGGCGCCATCCATTCGGTGGTGTTCGGCGGCTTCGCCTCGGGCTCGCTGGCGACGCGCATCGACGACGCCAGGCCGAAGCTGATCGTTTCATCGGATGCCGGCATGCGCGGCGGCAAGTCGGTTCCCTACAAGCACCTGCTCGACGAGGCGATCAACCTCGCCGAGTTCAAGCCCGAGAAGGTGCTGATGATCGACCGCGGCCTCGACAAGGGTTTCAACAAGGTCGAGGGCCGGGACGTCGATTACGCCACCCTGCGCGCACAGCACATGAATGCCGACGTCCCCTGCGTCTGGATGGAATCGACCGAGCCTTCCTACATCCTCTACACCTCCGGCACGACGGGCAAGCCGAAGGGCGTGCAGCGCGACACCGGCGGCTACGCCGTCGCGCTGGCCGCGTCGATGAAGCACATCTACCAGGGCTTCGCCGGCGAGACCTACTTCGCCACCTCGGACATCGGCTGGGTGGTCGGCCATAGCTACATCATCTACGGCCCGCTGATCGCCGGCATGGCGACCGTCATGTACGAAGGCACGCCGATCCGGCCCGATGCCGGTATCTGGTGGCAGATCGTCGAGAAGTACAAGGTCAACGTGATGTTCTCGGCGCCGACCGCGATCCGCGTGCTGAAAAAGCAGGATCCCGCCTTCCTGCACAAATACGACCTGTCGTCGCTCAAGCACCTGTTCCTGGCCGGCGAGCCGCTCGACCAGCCGACGCACGAATGGATCATGGGCGAACTGAAACTGCCCGTCATCGACAACTACTGGCAGACCGAGACCGGCTGGCCGATGCTTTCCAGCGTGCCGGGAATCGAGAAGACGCCGATCAAGTTCGGCACGCCGAGCTTCCCGGTGTTCGGCTACGACCTGAAGATCTTCCGCGAGGACGGCAGCGAGTGCGGCCCGAACGAGAAGGGCATCGTCGGCGTCGTGCCGCCGCTGCCGCCGGGCTGCCTGTCGACCGTCTGGGGTGACGACGAGCGCTTCGTCAAAACCTACTTCAGCCTGTTCAAGGAGCCGCTGGTCTATAGCTCCTTCGACTGGGGCATCAAGGACGAGGAGGGCTATCACTTCATCCTCGGCCGCACCGACGACGTGATCAACGTCGCCGGCCACCGGCTCGGCACGCGCGAGATCGAGGAGGCGGTGCAGGCGCATGCCGCCATCGCCGAGGTCGCCGTCGTCGGCGTGAACGACCAGCTCAAGGGCCAGGAACCGATGGCCTTCGCCGTGGTGAAGGATGCCGCGAAGATCGCCACGCCTGAACTGCGCGCGGCCCTCGAAGCCGAAGTCAAGAAGACCGTCGATGGTATCCTCGGCGCCATCGCCCGGCCCAAGCACGTGCATTTCGTCACCGGGCTGCCCAAGACCCGCTCGGGCAAGATGCTGCGCCGCTCGATCCAGGCGCTGGCGGAAGGCCGCGATCCGGGCGACCTGACCACCATCGACGATCCGTCGACGCTGGAGCAGATCAAGACCGCACTGGCGGGCTAAGGGCCGGTATCGAAGGGAGTGAAGCGCACTTGTCTGCCATGAAGAGAGCCACGCCGTCCAGCATATCGCTCGGACTACTGCCCGAATTGGTCGGTTTCCAGCTGCGCATGGCCCAGATCGCGATGTTCAAGGATTTTTCCGAGAGCATCGGCGATCTGGACATGACACCGGGCCTGTTCGGCGTCCTGGTGATCATCGAAGCCAATCCCGACCTCAAGCAAAGCGAGCTGGCGCGGGCGACACATCTCGACCGCTCGACCGTGGTATCGGTCATCGACAATCTCGAGCGCCGAGGCTTGGTCGAGCGGCGCGCCGCACCCAATGACAGGCGGTCGAACGCCCTGCGCCTGACGAGCGACGGCGCGGCCTTGCTGCGCAAGATCAAGCAGAGGGTCGGAGAACACGAGAAGCGGCTGGTCGCCACGCTCAGCCCGACGGAGCGGCAAACCCTGGTGAAACTGCTGAAAAAGATATTTCCCGAGAACCGTTGATCCCGCGATCGTGCGGTTCAGGAATCCTCGTCGGGTTCGGGATCGTGCCTGGTTTCCATCGGGCCGGGGGCAGTAGTGCCGGTGCCCGGTGCGATCCTCGGGGTGGGGCATTGAACGTCGGCGCACTGCGCGCGATGGCGCAGCGCGTGGTCCATGAGCACGATCAGCATCATGGCTTCGGCAACCGGCACGGCGCGAATGCCGACGCAAGGGTCATGACGGCCCTCGGTCGATATCAGCGCGGCATGGCCTGCCTTGTCTATGGTCCGCCGCGGGATGCGTATGCTGGAGGTCGGCTTGACCGCGAGGCTGACCTCTATGTCCTGGCCCGTGGAAATGCCGCCAAGAATGCCGCCGGCATGGTTGCTGAGGAAGCCGGAGGGTGACAATTCGTCGGCGTGCCGGCTGCCGCGCTGCCTGATGCTGGCGAAACCTGCACCGATTTCGACACCCTTGACCGCATTGATGCCCATCATCGCCGAGGCAATGTCGGCATCGAGACGGTCATAGACGGGCTCGCCCCATCCGACCGGAACGCCACTGGCGACCACCCGCACCCCGGCGCCGATCGAATCCCCTTCGCGCCGCAGGCGATCCATGCAGGCCTCGAGTTCCGGCACGACGTCGAGGTCCGCTGCGAAGAATGGATTGTCGTGAACGTGGGACCAGGACTTGAAGGGAACCTGGATGTCGCCCAAGGCCGTCATGTGGCCCCGGACCTCGATGCCCAGCCTGTCGGCCAGCCACTTGCGCGCGATGGCACCGGCGGCCACGCGTACCGCCGTTTCCCGCGCGGAGGCGCGGCCTCCGCCGCGATAGTCGCGGATGCCATATTTTTGCCAGTAGGTGTAGTCGGCATGGCCCGGGCGGAAGGTCTCGGCGATTTCGCGGTAATCGCGGCTGCGTTGATCCTCGTTGCGAATAAGGAGCGCAATGGGGGTGCCCGTGGTCCGGCCTTCGAATACTCCCGAGAGGATTTCCACCCTGTCGGACTCCCGTCGTTGTGTCACGTGACGCGAGGTGCCGGGTTTCCGGCGGTCGAGATCGCGCTGGATGTCGGGTTCGGAAAGTTCCAGCCCCGGCGGGCAACCATCGACGATGCAGCCGATCGCCGGTCCATGCGATTCCCCAAAGGATGTCACGCAATATAGCCTGCCAAAAGTGTTGCCTGACATGACGAATGGCCTTCGATGGGTGCCGGGTGGCGACGGTTTTGATCGGGAAGTAATTCTAGCAGGGTGTCCGACAGGCCATGGCTGTCCGGTCGTGGTCGTCGAGGAGCAAAAAGAGCGGGGACCCAAAGGTCCCCGGAGATGCGTCAGCTTTTTGGAAGACGCGTTGGAGAAGACGAGAAGAAAGACCGTGGCTAGTCCCCGCTGCGGAGATTCTGGACCTGGAAGAGGGACGGGGGATTGAGTTTGGGGTCGACCTGGCCCTTGAACTGGCCGGTAGTGCAATGTTTGGCCTGGACGTCGATCATGGAGAAGGAGTCGTCGAGGGCGATGCCGGTGCCCTTGTTGATGGGCAGGTGGAAATCGGGGTGGGCCTTGCCGATCAGCCAGCTTTTCCAGAGTTCGCCCTTGCGGTCGTAAATCATGGTGCGCGAGGCGCCGAATACCTGGGCATCGAGGTAGATGACGCGCTTGCTGATTGGATGGGCGGAATTGACCGGTTCGGCTTGCAGGATGTGCACCTTGCGCAACTGCCAGCCGATGGTGGGCATGCAGTTGCCCTTGCCGCCGACATCGATGAACTTGTAGCCCTCGGGATCCTTGAACTCGTCGGTGCGCTTGACGTCGGTGGCCCGGTAGTAGGGCATCAGGATGTTCTTGGTGCCGAGGAAGGTCCACTTCATGTCCGAGATGCGGCCGTTGTAGCCCTCGAAGTCCTCGATCATCAGGTCGGACCCGAGGAAGGCATCGGTCACCTGGCCGGTGGCCAGGCGGCGCACGCGGCGCTGGAAGCCCAGGTAGAGATAGGCGTCGTCGAGCTTGAGGTCATCCTCGTAGCGCTGGATCAAGAGCTGGGTGTTCTTCAGGTCCTGCGGCTCGAGCACCTGGACGTAAATGCCGCGGAACAGTTGGGACGGATTGGGCGTCACCTCCGGAATCGGCGGGTGGTCGTTGCGGTGCTTGAAATTGAGGAAGTGGAAATTGAACTTGATGGTCCGTTCGACCTGGCCGGTAGTGGCATTGCGATAGCGCCAGTAGAAGGGATAGATGGCGGCATTGTCCCCCCAGTTGATGCCGTACTTGAAGTTCCAGGCCAGTTTTTCGCCGGCGCGGGGATCCTTGATGTCC
>CAZRRI010000021.1:0-36132 GCA_964602565.1 uncultured Rhodocyclaceae bacterium
CGCGCGGCCGGGCGGCGCCGCCGGAGCCGGCCGCCGTGCTGCCGCGCCCGCTCGCCTTCCCCGCCGACCATGGCGCGCATCCGGCATTCCGCACCGAATGGTGGTACGCGACCGGCTGGCTGGACGCGGCCGGCGGCCAACAGGCGATGGGCTTCCAGGTCACGTTCTTCCGCTCGCGCACCGGCCATGACACCGGCAACCCGTCGCGCTTCGCGCCCCATCAGTTGATGTTCGCCCACGCCGCGCTGGCCCGGCCCCAGGCCGGCCGGCTGCTGCACGAGCAGCGGGCGGCGCGCGTGGTCGCCGGCGACGATGCCGTCCGGTTCGCCACCGGCGACACCGATCTGCGCCTGCGCGACTGGACGTTCCGCCGCGCGGCCGACGGCCGCTACCGGGCGCGCATCGAGGGCGAAACGCTGGCACTGGACCTGACGCTCACCCCGACGCAGCCGATATTGCCGCAGGGTGACGGCGGCTATTCGCGCAAGGGGCCGCTGCCCGGACAGGCCAGCCACTACTACAGCCAGCCCCAGCTGGCCGTGAGCGGGCGCGTCGGCGCGGGCGGCGAGCGCTTCGAGGTGGCCGGGCGCGGCTGGCTCGACCACGAATGGTCCTCGCGCGTGCTCGACGAAGCCGCCGCCGGCTGGGACTGGATCGGCATCAATCTCGACGACGGCGGCGCGCTCATGGCCTTCTGCATCCGCGGCCGCGACGGCCGTTCCCTCTGGGCGGCGGCGCGCTGGCGCGACGGGCGCGGCCGGGAACGCAGCTTCTCCGCCGGCGAAGTCGGCTTCGCGCCGCTCGGCGAATGGCGCTCGCCGCGCACCGGCGCCGTCTATCCGGTGCGGCAGCGTCTGACGCTCGGCGCCGGCCGCGAGGCCATGCGGTTCGAGCTGGCGCCGCTGATGGACGACCAGGAACTCGACAGCCGGGCCAGCACGGGCGCGGTGTACTGGGAAGGCGCGGTGGAACTGCGGCGCGACGGCCGCGCCCTCGGCCGCGGCTATCTCGAACTGGTCGGCTACCATCGGCCGATGACGCTTTGACCGTCTGGCAAAATGAGCGCCCCGCCATGTCGCCGCCCATCGGTTTCAGCCTCATGAGATTCCTGCTTTTCGCCCTCTGCCTCTGCCTTTGCCTTTCCCCCGCCGCCCGCGCCGACCGCCCGGCCGGGCCGCCCGATGGTGCGCCGCTGTTCGCCGCCACGGTCTGGGACATGCACGACCGGCCGTTCGAGCTGGCCGCGCTGCATGGCAAGCCGCTGCTGGTCAATTTCTGGGCGCGCTGGTGCGGGCCGTGCCGGGTCGAGATTCCGCATTTCGCGCGGGCACAGCGCAAGTTCCGGGACCAGGGCCTGGCGGTGGTCGGCATCGGCCTCGAGGACCAGGCCGACACCGTGCGCGAGTTCGCCAGCGCCTACGACATGGATTACACGGTGCTGCTCGCCAAGGACCGGGGCGTGCCGCTGCTGCGTGCGCTGGGCAACGCCAAGGCCGGCCTGCCCTTCACGCTGGTCATCGACGCCGGCGGGCGGGTGGTGGCGACCAAGCTCGGCCTGATGAGCGCCGCCGAACTCGACGACGCCCTCGCCCGGCTGTTCTGAATGTCCGCCGGCCGCCGCGCCTTCCTCGCCGCCTGCCTCGCCACCGCCGCCGCGCGGGCCGTCGGCGCGCCGGCCATCGTTACACCCTTGCCGGCGCTCAAGCCGAAGTCGGCGAAACAGCGCGTCGTCATCGTCGGCGGCGGCTGGGGCGGCCTCGCCGCCGCGCGGCACCTGCGCGCGCTGGCGCCCGGTCTCGACGTCGTCATGCTCGAGCGGAACGCCTCCTTCTGGTCGGGCCCGCTGAGCAACCGCTGGCTGGCCGGCCTGGTCGATACGCGCTACATCGTCCACGACCGCGCGCCGGCGGCGCGGGCGTTCGGCTACGAACTGATCCAGGCCGAGGTGACGGCGGTCGACCGCGACCGCCGCCGCGTGGTGACCGGCCAGGGCACGCTCGACTACGACTGGCTGGTGCTCGGTGTCGGCATCCGCGAGGACTTCGCCGCCTGGTTCGGCGACGATCGCGCCGGCGCCGAGCTCGTGCGCGCGCGCCATCCGAGCGCCTGGCGGCCGGACGAGGCGCTGGCCGGCATCAAGCGCATGCTCGAAGGCTTCGCCGGCGGCGACCTGCTGATGAATCTGCCGCCGATGCCCTACCGCTGCCCGCCGGCGCCCTACGAGCGCGCCGCCCTGATCGGCTGGCTGCTGAAGTCGCGGGGCATCAAGGGCCGGCTGATCCTGCTCGATCCCAATCCCGTCGCGCCGGCCTTCCGCCGCGTGTTCGAGGAACATTACCCGGACCAGATCACCTACGTCGCCGATGCCCGCATCCAGACCGTGGACCCGCGAGCGAAGCGCGTCATCACCGAGTTCGACCAGTTCCGCTTCGACGAGGCCATCCTGATGCCGCCCCAGCAAGCCGGCGACCTGCTCTGGCAGGCCGGCCTGATCGGCCGCGACCGCGACGGCCAGCCCACCGGCTGGGCCGACCAGGACCCGGTGCACCTCAACGCGCGCGCCGACGAGCGGATCTTCCTGGTCGGCGACGCCCTGGGTCCGGCCTCGCCGCTGTTCGGCCATTACCCGAAGAGCGGCCACCTGGCCAGCCGCCAGGGCCGCATCGTGGCCGCCGAGATCGCCGCCCGCGCCGCCGGCGCCGAACCGCCGGCGCTGCTGCCGGAAAGCGTCTGCCACGTCTATGCCGACTTCGAGCCGATGAAGCTGGTGCGCATCGACAACCGCTACCGCGTGCGCGGCGACGGTCTCATCGAACAGACGACCCGGCAGTTCCACGATCCCAATCCGCGCGACGAGGATCTGGCCTGGGCGATCACCTCGTTCGAGGAGCTGCTGGCCTTCCGGCGCTGAGCCGGCGCGGCGGCCTCGGTGCCGCGTTCAGTGCCGCGCCCAGACGCTGGTCTTGCCGTTGGGCGCGACCAGATAGGTGTTGAACATTTCCCGGCGCACCACCGGCTCGACACCTTCGTTGTCGAGGATAGTGCAGCCGGTTTCGCAGAACGGCGCCGACTTTTCGCGGCCGGGCGCGCCGCGCGGCAGACCCGGCACCGCCAGCCCGCGCGCCCTGGGTTTTTCCTTGAGCAGCAGCAGGATGTCCTCGGCGGGCACGTGGCCTTCGATGAAATAGCCGCCGACCACGGCGGTATGCACCGATTCGAGTTCGGCCGGCACCTTGAGCCGGCGCTTGACGGCCGCCATGTCGTCGGTGCCGGTGAAGGTGGCGGTAAAGCCGTGCTGCCGGAGGTGATCGGCCCAGTCGATGCAGGCCAGGCAGATTTTCGGGCCATGGATTTCGACCGGCGGCAGCCCCGCATTCCCGCTGGCGAGCGCCAGGGCGGCCGTGCACGCCAGGGCGCCGGTGAGCACGGGCTTCAGCATGGCTTGCCCGCCTTGCAGCCCTTGAGCACCCACAGGGAAATGATCCCCGCCGTCTCGTGGGCCATGACCTTGCGCGCGATGGAAAGCGCGTCGCGTCCGGCGTTGGTTTTCGCGGCGGGGTCGGCGCCGGCTTCGAGCAGCAATTGGGCGTGGGACGCGCGCTGGGCGTAGGCGGCCATGTGCAGCGGCGTCACGCCCTCCCTGTCGCGGGCGTTGACGTTGGCGCCCGCCTTGATCAAGGCCTTGAGCGCGGCCGGATCGACATTGAGGGCCGCCAGGTGCAAGGGCGTCGAGCCGAGCGGCGTGCGGGCGTCGCGCGCCGCCGGGTCGCGCTCGAGGATGGCCATGACCTCGACATCGCCGCCCATGCGCGCGGCATCGTGGATCGCCTGCTCGTTGGCGCCGAGCGTCTGCGCCCATGACGACGACAAGCCCGCGAACATCACCACGCCCGCCGCGCGACGCGCCATCGCCGCCCATTTCATTCTCCGCATCATGCTGCCTCCGCCCGGTCCCGCCGGGAATTCGTTGATTCGACGCCGGCAAGTCTACCTGCTCGGACGTTCACCCGCGCTTGGTCTTCAGCGATAATTGTCGAAGGACAATTCCCTCGTTGGTGGCATGGTATGGGCATACGGAAAATTCTCGGCACGGGCGCGCTCGCTTTCGCGTTTGGCATGGTGGCGGCCGGGCTGGCCGGTCCCGTCCGGGCGAACGAGCCGGACCGGGTGCTGAGTTTCGGTGTCCTCAACCAGCAGAGCCCGGCGCGCACGGCGCAGCGCTGGAACCCCATTCTCAAGTATCTGTCGGAGGCCACCGGCCTGCGCTTCCAGCTCAGGATGGGACCGACGGTGCAGGAAACCGACGCGATGATGGGCCGCGGCGAATTCGACCTGATGTTCACCAACCACAATTTCGCCAAGGAATACGACGGTGTCTACAAGGTCATCGCGCGCTGGGCCGGCAAGCCGATCTACGGCACCATCGCCGTGCCGGCCGACAGCCCGGTCAGGACGCTCCGGGAGCTTGCCGGCAAACGCGTCGCCTTCCCGAGCAGGGAAGCGTTCGTCGCCTATGCCGTGCCCATGGTCGCGCTGCGCGCGGCCAAGGTAAAGGTCGAGGAAGTGCTGGCCGGCACCCAGGAAGGCGCGCTCGCCCAGTTGCGCGCCCGGCAGGTGGACGCCGCCGCCGTCAATTCCCGCTTTCTCACCCAATACGCCGCGCAGCACGGCATGCCCTACCGCGAGGTGTTCTCGTCGGAAGGCTATGCCGAGTTGCCGGTGATCGCCCATCCGCGCCTGCCGCACGGGGAAGTCGAAGCGATCCAGAAAGCACTGCTGGGCATGAAGGACGATCCGAAGGGGGCGGCGGCGCTCGAGGCCGGCGGCGCGCCCGGCTTCGAGCCGGCCACCGAACGGGACTACGACAACGCCCGCGCCATCTACCGCCGCATCGCGGAATAGCCGGCACATGCGCGGATTCAGCCTGATCGGCCGCATCCTCACCCTGACGGTGGTGGTGGTCGGCTGCGTCTCCGTGCTCGGGTTCGCGTTCATCATCCAGGAGCGCATCGTGTCGTCGCACCAGCGCTATCACCAGGAGGCGCGCAGCTTCATCATCGCCCTGACGCCGATGCTGCAGAATGCCCTGGTCGCCGGCGACCTGGCCGTGGTCCAGCAGACCTTCGACCAGCTGATCCACGAGGAGTCGCTGCATCGCGTCGCCTTGCTCGATCCGGTCAGCCGCCTGGTGATCGTCGAATCCATCGACGCGCCGGGCGGCAACGGCGCGGCGGCGGCCCGCGCGACGCCGCCGCGCTGGTTCGCCGCCCTGCCGGGAGTCGAGGCGCGCGACCTGTTCGAGGAAAGCCGGATCGAGCTGGCCGGCACCGATTACGGCACCCTGCGCGTCGAGATGTCCAACGCCCCCTTGCAGGCCAGGCTGTGGACCGTCGTCGAGCGATTCTTCATGCTCGGCGGCATCGGCCTGCTGTTGATCGTCGCCGCGCTCGGCGTCGCGCTGCGCCAGGGCCTGGCGCCGCTGAAGCTGCTGACGCAGGGCGCCCGGCGGATGGAAGGCGGCGATCTCCAGGCCCGCATTCCGCCGATCCCCATCCCCGAAATCGCCGTCGTCGGCGAGGCCTTCAACGACATGGCCAGCCGCGTGCTGGCGCGCGAAGCCGACCTCAAGGAGGCGCACGCGCTGGCCGACGGCGCCGCCCGCGCCAAGGCCGCCTTCCTCGCCACCATGAGCCACGAGATCCGCACGCCGATGAACGGCATCATCGGCCTGACCGACCTGACCCTGCTGACGCCGCTCAGCAACGAACAGCGCGGCTACCTCCAGCTCGTCAAGTCCTCGGCCGACAACCTGCTGGTGATCCTCAACGACATCCTCGATTACTCCAAGATCGACGCCGGCAAGCTGACGCTGGAAGCCGTGCCGGTCAATCCGCGCGAGATGGCGCCGCAGATCCTGGCGCTGTTCGCCTCGCGGGCCAACGACCGCGGCATCGCCCTACGCTCGGAACTGGACCCGCGCCTGCCGGAACGGCTGATCGCCGACCCGGTGCGCCTGCGCCAGATCCTGAGCAACCTGATCAGCAATGCCGTCAAGTTCACCGAGCGCGGCCATGTCCTGCTCAGGATCGAACGGCTCGACGGCGACGAGGCCCAGGCGCGCGTGCGCTTCGAGGTCGAGGACACCGGCATCGGCATCGCCCCGGACAAGCTGCGGCACGTGCTCGAGCCCTTCACCCAGGCCGACGATTCGATCACGCGGTTATATGGCGGCACCGGCCTGGGCCTGGCCATCTGCACCAACCTGATCCGCCTGATGGGCGGTGAACTCACCGTGGTCAGCACCCCCGGCGCCGGCAGCCGCTTCGGCTTCACGCTGTCGCTGCCGCTGGCGCCAGCGGCGGTGGCCGAGACGCCGGCCCGCGCGCCGGCGCCGGCACCGCAAGGCGACGGCACGCGGCGCATCCTCGCCGCCGAGGATTCGCCGGTCAACCAGGCCCTGATACGGGCCATCCTCGGCAAGTCGGGTTATGGCTTCGTCATCGTCGACGATGGCCAGGCGGCGGTGGATGCCTGCGCCGCCGAGCGCTACGACCTGATCCTGATGGACATGCAGATGCCCCATCTCGACGGCCTGGCGGCGACGGCGTGCATCCGGGAAGCCGAAGCCCGCGCCGGCGGCCGGCGCATCCCCATCGTCGCCCTGACCGCCAATGCCTTCGAGGAGGACCGGGAGCGCTGCCTGAAGGCGGGGATGGACGATTTCCTGGCCAAGCCGTTCCACAAGGACGCCCTGCTGGAAATCATCCGGCGCCACCTTCCGCCCGACTGAACATGCGCCTCGTCCGCCTGTGCGCCGCACTGACGACGCTGCTGGTCGCCGGCTGCGCCACCACCGAACTCGAGACAACGCAGCGATTGCCGCAGGACCTGCGGCGGGGCGACGGCCGTGCCTGGCCGGCCGCACTCGACGAAGACGGCGTGCGCGCCCGCGTCGAAAGCCTGTTTCCCGCCGGCATCAAGGACCGGACCGGCTGGGCGCTCGACCTCTACATGGCGTTCGCCTACCTGAAGATTCCGCACGCCGGCGAGACCTACTGCACGATCATGGCCATCGTCGAACAGGAATCCGGTTTCAAGGCCGATCCGGTGGTGGCCGGGCTGCCCGGCATCGTGCGCAAGGAGATCGACCGGCGCGCCGAGAAATACGGCGTGCCCCGGCTGCTGATCGCCGGCGCCATGGCCATGAAATCGCCCGACGGCCGCAGCTACGAGGAGCGCATCGAGGCGCTGAAGACCGAGCGGCAGCTCGACAGGCTTTACGAGGACATGATCGGCGAACTGCCGTTCGGCAAGGCCTTGCTGGCCGACTACAACCCGGTGCATACCGCCGGGCCGATGCAGGTCAGCATCGACTTCGCCGAGCGGCATGCGCGGGAAACGCCCTACCCGTATCCGATCGCGCGCAAGCTGCGCGACGAAGTGTTCACGCGGCGCGGCGGGCTCTATTTCGGCGCGGCCATCCTGCTCGACTATCCGGCGCCCTATGGCAACGCGGTCTACCGCTTCGCCGACTTCAACGCCGGCCGTTACGCCAGCCGCAATGCCGCTTTCCAGGCGGCACTGAGCCGCGTGGCCGGCAAGCCGCTGGCGCTCGACGGCGACCTGTTGCGCTACGAGGACGGCCAGCCCGCCGAAGTGCCGAGCCAAGTGGAAGCGGCCTTGCGTTCGCTGGGCGGCGCGCTGCGCATGAGCGCCGCCGACATCCGCCGCGACCTGCTGCTGGAAAAGGCGGCCGACTTCGGCGGCACGCCGCTCTACAAACGCCTGTTCGCGCTCGCCGACGAGGCGGCCGGCAAGGCGGTGGATCGCCAGGCCATGCCGGAGATCAATCTCAAGAGCCCCAAGATCACGCGCAAGCTCACCACCGTGTGGTTCGCCCGTCGCGTCGAGGAACGCTACCGCAAGTGCCTGGCCCGGGCCGACGCCGCTACTGGCCCGCCTTGAGATTTTCCGGCAGCTGTTCGCTGGCGGCGAACACGGCGATGACGCGGGCGTGCTGATAGCGCTCGTGTTCCTTCAGCTTGACGCCCTTCGGGCTGTAGAGGTCGCCGGTGCCGTAAACCTTGTGGAATTCGTGCGGCACGTTGATCAGGTACTTGCTCATGACATCGACCGGAACAACCGAACGGCGCTCGGCCAGCCGCTGGTTGACCTTCTGGTTGCCGAACGCGGACGCGCTGCCGATCGAGACCAGCAGCAGCTTGCGGCCGCGCGCTTCCCGCGCCGCGAAATCCGCGAAGCGGATCAGCCGGTCGCGTTCCACGGCCGACAGCGTCGCGCCGGCGACGGGGAAGAACACCGTGATCTCGCCGGTGCCGTGGCGCCGGGACAGATCCTCGAGCACGGCGAGGGTCCGCCGCGCCGTTTCCTGAGTCTGTAGCACCGTTTCCTGGGTTTTTTGCGCGCTATCGAGGGTTTGCTTGCCCGTGGCCTTGATCTCCCCGAGTTCGGCGAGCACCGCGGTGTTGGCTTCGAGGAAGCGCTTCACCGCCAGGGGCGCGTTGGCTTCATCGACGACCGCAGCCGGCTTTTCCGGCGCGAGCATCGACTGGCAGCCGCTCAGCGCCAGGGCGGCAAGGGATACGGCGACGATGGTTGCTTTCATGGTGGTGCTCCTCCTGCGTGGCAAAGCGTCATTGCAACCGGAGCCCGCCCCGGCCAACAACCGTCGCCCGGAAGCGACAAGCGGCGCGTCGTTTCCGGGGTCGCGCCTTCGCGGCCGGCTTCAGGGCCTGGCGACCCGGGGATGGCCGTCCTGGCCGGCGTGTCCGGGCCGCGAGATCCGCAGGAAGTAAATCAGCACCACCACCCCCGCCACCAGCACGCTGACGGTGGCGGCGATCCAGAAGCCGGCGACGCCGCGCGCGGGACCGAGCCAGTCGGTGAGGCCGAGCAGGTAGCCGCCGCCGAGGCCGACGCCCCAAAGCGCGAAGGCGTAGACGAGCATCGGCACGGTGGTCTTCTTGTAGCCGCGCAGGACGTTGACCACCACCGCCTGCAAGGCGTCGACCAGATGATAGAAGGCGACGATGCCGATCAGGCCGGCCGCGACCGCGCGCACGTCCGGGTCTGGCGTGTAGGCGGCGGCCAGGTGCCCGGCGCCGAGCCACAGGCCGAGGCTGATCAGCACGGCGACCGCCATGCCGACGCCCAGGCCGGCCAGGCCGGCGTGGCGGGCCTCGGCCGGGTCGTTCGCCCCGAGGGCATGGCCGGCCAGCACCAGCGCGGCGTGACCGATGGAGAGCGGGATCATGAAGGTCAGCACGGTGAGATTCGAGGCGATCTGGTGCGCGGCCGAGAAGGTCGGCCCCAGGCGTGCGACGAACAGCGCCATGAAGGTGAAGGCGGTGACATCGACCAGCAGCGTCACGCCGATCGGCAGGCCGAGCTTGAAGAGGGCCAGGATGGGGCCGGGCCGGGGCAAAGTCAGCCGTGAGAAGACGCCGAATTCGGCGCAGTCTGGCTGGCGCGCGCACCAGCCCCAGGCGAGCAGCGCCGTGCCCCATGAAATGACCGCCGTCGCGGCGGCGCAGCCGGCCGCGCCCATGCCGAGCGAGAACATGAAAAAGGCATTGAGCGGCACCTTGGCGGCGAGGCCGAGCAGGTTGAAAGTCATGATGGCGCGCGGCCGACCGATGCCGGTCATGAAGCCGTAGAAAATGCGGAACATCATGGCCGGCGCCATGCCCCACGAGACGGCGTCGAGATAGGCGCGCACCTTGGCCTCGACGGCCGGCGTCATGTGCGAAATGGCGACGAAGGGCTCGGGGTTGCGCAGCAGGATGATGCCCAGCCCGGCCAGCGCCAGCGCCAACCAGGCCGACTGGCGCACGTCCTCGCCGATCTCGGCGTGCCGGCCAGCGCCGAAGTGCTGGGCCACGGTCGGCGCCAGCGCCAGCAGCACGCCCATGGCGGTGACGAACACGGTGATGTAGATCGCCGCGCCGATGCCGACCGCGGCAAGATCGCCGGCCGACAGGCGGCCGGCCATGATGGTGTCGATGACTCCGTTGCCGACCACGGCCACCTGGGCCACCAGGACAGGCCAGGCCAGCCGGGTCAGGCGGCGAAAAGTGGATGGGCTCAAGGGAATCGTGGTTATGGCGCTGCGATGGATGGCCTAGAATAACAAGCTTTGGTCGCCGCTTTGCCGATGGCAACCCGTTTGCGGGAAATTCCCTACAACTACACCTCGTTCTCGGACCGCGAGATCGTCATCCGCCTGCTCGGCGCGGAGGCGTGGGCGGTGCTGGACGAGCTGCGCGGCCAGCGCGTCACCGGCCGTTCGGCGCGCATGCTCTACGAGGTGCTGGGCGACATCTGGGTCGTGCGCCGCAATCCCTATCTGGAAGACGACCTGCTCGACAACGCCGAGCGCCGGGCCGCGCTGATCGGCGCGCTGCGCCACCGGCTGACGGAAATCGAGAAACGCCGTTCCGGCAACGAGTCCGTGGCGAAGCTGCTGGTCGCCGCGCACGAGGCGGTGGCGAGCTTCGAGCGCTGGTTCGACGAGACCGCGGCGCTGCGCAAGCAGGTCAAGAAGCTGCTGTGCCGCCACACGCGCTGCGACAACATCGGCTTCGACGGCCTCTCCCGTGTCGCGCACGTGACCGACGCCACCGACTGGCGCGTCGAATATCCGTTCGTGGTGCTGACGCCGGATACCGAGGCGGAAATCGCGCCGCTGGTGCGCGGCTGCATCGAGCTCGGCCTCACCATCATCCCGCGTGGCGGCGGCACCGGCTACACGGGCGGCGCCGTGCCGCTGACGCCAAAGTCGGCGGTGATCAACACCGAGAAGCTGATCGACATGGGCGCGGTGGAGGAGAAGTCGCTGCCCGGCGTCGATCAACCCTACGCGACCATCCGCACCGGCGCCGGCGTGGTGACGCGCCGCGTGATGGACCGCGCCGACGAGGCCGGGCTGGTGTTCGCCTGCGACCCGACGTCCGCCGACGCATCGTGCATCGGCGGCAACATCGCCATGAACGCCGGCGGCAAGAAGGCCGTGCTCTGGGGCACGGCGCTCGACAACCTCGCCTCCTGGAAGATGGTGACGCCCGACGGGCAGTGGCTCGAAGTCGAGCGCATCGGCCACAACCTGGGCAAGATCCACGATCAGGAGACCGCCACCTTCCGCGTGAAGCGGCTCGACGACGCCGGCCGCCAGCTCGGCGAGGAATTCCTTTCCATCCCGGGCAAGACCTTCCGCAAGGCGGGACTCGGCAAGGACGTCACCGACAAGTTCCTCGCCGGCCTGCCCGGCGTGCAGAAGGAAGGTTGCGACGGCATCATCACCTCCGCAGTCTGGATCCTGCACAGGATGCCGCCCGTGGCGCGCACCTTCTGCCTGGAGTTCTTCGGCCAAGTGCGCGACGCCGTACCGGCGATCGTCGAGATCACCGGGCTCATGAACGCCAAGCCCGGCGGCGCAATATTGGCCGGCCTCGAACACCTCGACGAACGCTACGTCAAGGCGGTCGGCTACGCGACGAAGGCCAAGCAGAAGGGGATAAACGCGGGCCGGCCGAAGATGGTGCTGATCGGCGACATCGTCGGCGACGACGAGCGCGCGGTCATGGCCGCGACTTCGCAGGTGGTGAAGATCGCCAATTCGCGCTCGGGCGAGGGCTTCATCGCGGTCAGCGCCGAAGCGCGCAAGAAATTCTGGCTCGACCGCGCCCGCACCGCCGCGATCTCCAAGCACACCAACGCCTTCAAGGTGAACGAGGACGTGGTGATCCCGCTGCCGCGCATGGGCGACTACTGCGACGGCATCGAGCGCATCAACATCGAGCTGTCCATCGCCAACAAGCTGGCACTGTGCGACGCGCTGGCGGATTACCTGCAAGGCGACCTGCCGCTGCACGCAGGCGACACCGAACTGGACAAGGCCGAGCTGCTCGGCGACCGCCGCGAGCAGGCGCTGGAGCTGGTCGCGGCGACGCGCGCGCGCTGGCAGGACCTGCTCGACGGACTGGACCGGCCGCATTCGCCGATGCGGCAATGGCATCCGCGACCACCGGAAAAAGTAGGCGCTGGCGACACGGTGTTCCACAAGCTCCAGGACCACACGCTGCGCGTCTCGTGGAAGACCGAGCTGCGCGAGCCGCTCGGCGTGATCTTCGACGGCAACGCCTTCCGCCGCGTGGTCGAGGCCATCGCCGGCATCCACCAGGAAGTGCTGCGCGGCCGCGTCTTCGTCGCGCTGCACATGCACGCCGGCGACGGCAACGTGCACACCAACATCCCGGTCAACTCCGACCGCTACGAGATGCTTGCCGAGGCCAACGCCGCGGTCGACCGCATCATGGCGCTGGCCAAGCGCCTCGGCGGCGTCATCTCCGGCGAGCACGGCATCGGCATCACCAAGCTCGACTACCTCGATCCGGAAGAAATCGCGCCCTTCGTCGACTACAAGAACCGCATCGACCCGGAGGGCCGCTTCAACAGGGGCAAGCTGCTGCCCGGCGCCAACCTGGGGAATGCCTACACGCCCAGCTTCAGCCTGCTCGGCGTCGAGTCGCTGATCCTCGAGCAGTCCGAAATCGGCAACATCGCAGCCAGCGTCAAGGACTGCCTGCGCTGCGGCAAGTGCAAGCCGGTCTGCTCGACCCACGTGCCGCGCGCCAACCTGCCCTACAGCCCGCGCAACAAGATTCTCGGCACTTCGCTGCTGATCGAGGCCTTCCTGTACGAGGAGCAGACGCGGCGGGGCATCTCGCTCCAGCACTTCGACGAGTTCTCCGACATCGGCGACCATTGCACAGTCTGCCACCGCTGCGTCAAACCCTGCCCGGTGGACATCGACTTCGGCGACGTTTCGATCGCCATGCGCAACTTCCTGCGCCGCCACGGCAAGAAGAAAGTCAGCCTCGGCACCACGGCGGCGATGGCCTTCCTGAACGCGCGCGATCCGGCCACCATCAAGGCGCTGCGCGCCGGCATGATCGGGCTGGGCTACCGCGCCCAGCGCCTGGGCCACAAGTTCGCCAAGTCCTTCGGCCTGATCCAGGACAGCACGCGCCGGCCGGCCGCGACGCTCGGCAGGCCGCCCGTCAAGGCGCAGGTGATCCACCTGCTCAACAAGCCGATGCCGCCCGGCATGCCGAGCCGCACCTCGCGCGCGCTGCTCGACATCGAGGACGGCACGCTGATCCCGGTGATCCGCGATCCGAAGCGGGCGGCGGAGGATTCGGAGGCGGTCTTCTACTTTCCCGGCTGCGGCTCGGAACGCCTGTTCTCGCAGGTCGGGCTCGCCACGCAGGCCATGCTCTGGCATGTCGGCGCCACCACGGTGCTGCCGCCGGGGTATCTGTGCTGCGGCTATCCGCAGACCGCCAACGGCAACGAGGACCGCGGCCAGGCGATCACCATGCAGAACCGCGTGCTGTTCCATCGCGTCGCCAACACGCTCAACTATCTCGACATCAGGACCGTGCTGGTGTCCTGCGGCACCTGTCTCGACCAGCTCGAGAAATACCAGTTCGACAAGATCTTCCCCGGCTGCCGGCTGCTCGACATCCACGAGTACCTCATGGAAAAGGGCATCAGGCTCGACGGCCTGCAAGGCACGCCCTATCTCTACCACGACCCCTGCCACACGCCGATGAAGCTCCACAACGGCACGAAAGTGGCGAGCGCGCTGATGGGCAAGCCAGTCCTGCTCTCCGACCGCTGCTGCGGCGAATCGGGCACGCTGGCCGTGACGCGGCCGGACGTGTCGACCCAGGTGCGCTTCCGCAAGCAGCAGGAAATCGAAGCCGGCATCGCGGCCCTGAAAGTCAGCCGTGGCGAGACGCCGAAGATCCTGACCAGCTGCCCGTCCTGCCTGCAAGGGCTGTGGCGCTACACCGACGACGCGGGCGTCGACGCCGACTACATCGTCGTCGAGATGGCCAGCCGGCTGCTCGGCGCCGACTGGCTGAAGAATTACCTCGCCGCCGCCAACGCCGGCGGCGTCGAGCGGGTGCTGCTGTAGTTCTTGACCCATGCCAAGGCCGGCATCCGGGTCCGGGCGAACAATCGCGGCATGAGATTCCTCTGGCTGACGGCCTTGCTGGCCTTGCCGGTCTGGGCCGCGCCCGCGTTCCAGCCCTTGATCGACGCAACGCCCAGCGGCGGCACCTTGCGGCCGGCGGCCGGCATCTACGCCGGGCCGGCGGTGATCGACCGGCCCATGACGATAGACGGCGGCGGCAAGGTCGCCATCGACGCCGGCAACCGCGGCACGGTGCTGACCGTGCGCGCCAGCGGCGTGACCGTGCGCGGCCTGCGCCTGACCGGCAGCGGCGAGACGCATGACGGCATCGACGCCGGCCTGACCATCGAGAGCCACGACAATCTCGTGGAAGGCAACGTGCTCGACGAGGTGTTCTTCGGCATCCATGTCCGCGGCGGCGACCGCAACCGCATCCGCGGCAACCGCGTCGCCGGCAAGGCGCTTTCGCTGGGGCTGCGCGGCGACGGCCTGCGCATCTGGAACGGCCGCGGCAACGACATCACCGGCAACGACTTTTGGCGCGTGCGCGACCTGACGCTGACCAATGCGCCCGACAACCGCGTCGCCGACAACCGCCTGAAGGACGCCCGCTATGCCATGCACATCGTCTTCTCGCCGCGCACGCGCGTCGAGGGCAACCACGTCGAGCAGACCGGCACCGGCATCGTCGCCATGTACTCCACCGACACGATCGTGCGCGGCAACCGCATCCGCCACGCGCTCGAGGGCGGGGGCGCCGCCATCGTGTTCAAGGACAGCGGCGGCGCGCTGGTCGAGGACAACGAGGTGGTGCACTGCGCCGTCGGCCTGATGGCCGACGCGCCGGTCAACGCCGAACTGACCCACGTGATCCGCAACAACCGCTTCGCCCACAACATCACCGGCATGTCGTTCTACGGCGAGAAGGGCGGCCATCGCATCCTCGACAACGATTTCGACAACAACCTGACGCAAGTCTTCGTCAGCGCCCCCGGCGTCGGCGAGGCCAACGTCTGGCGCGGCAACCGCTGGAGCGACTACCAGGGCTTCGACCGCGACGGCGACGGCATCGGCGACACGCCCCACGAACTGTGGCTCTACGCCGACCGCATTTGGATGGAACTGCCCAAGGCGAAGTTCTTCGCCAACTCGCCTTCCCTGGAATTACTGGACTTCCTCGAACGGCTGGCGCCGTTTTCCTCGCCGACATTGATCCTGCGCGATAGCCTGCCACGCATGCGGCGATGAGTTATGCTATGCGAGCATGGAAACTTGCCCCTTCTGCTTATCCGCCGGCGGCGAAATTGTCTGGCAGGACGGCCTGTGCCGCGTCATTCGCGCCGGCGGTCCCGAAGGCGAGGCTTTCCCCGGATTTTGCCGCGTCGTCTGGCGGGATCATGTCGCCGAAATGACCGACCTCGACCCGGCCGGGCGCCGCCACGCCATGAACGTCGTGTTCGCGGTCGAATCCGCGTTGCGCGCCCTCGTCGCGCCCGACAAGATCAACCTGGCGGCGCTGGGCAACATGGTGCCGCATCTGCATTGGCACGTCATCCCGCGCTGGCGCGACGACAGCCACTTCCCGGCGCCGATCTGGGCCGACGTCGACCCGGCGCGAAAGTCAGCCGTGGCGGCACGCCGGCCGGCGCCCGCCACGCCGGCGCTGCATGACGCGATCACCGCCGCACTGGCCGGCGAATCGGGCGGCGCATGAACACCAGCGCCGCCAACGGCGAGCAACGGCCGGCCTTCCTGGATGCCGAGTCCTGCCGCGCCTGGCTCGCCGGCACGCCGCTGACCCAGCCGGTGCAGGCGCTGGCCCAGCTGCTGCGCCAGCTCAACCTGCTCAACCGCGCCGAGATCGAGCCGGGGGAACGGCTGGCCATCCTCGAACTGCTGCGCAAGCCGCTGATGCAGGTGCAGGAAGAAGGCGCGCGGCGCTTCACCGGCAAGCCGCTGCCGCTGGTGCCGCCGGAACGGGCCGCTTTCGACGCGGCCCAGGCCGTCTGGCATGCGCTGCTCGGCGGCTATGTGCGCTGCATCGAGTCGGCGCTGGCCGGCAACGAAGCCTTGCGCGACCGCCTGGCGCTGCTCGTCCAGCGCGGCCTGGCAACGCTGGCGGCCGCGCAGTTCGACATCTACCGGGCCTGCTTCCAGCCCACCCCGGATCACTGGCGCACCCTGCACCAGCTGTTCGCCTCCGCCGAACGGGCGGGCCATGCCACCACCGAAGTCGCCGATGCGGCGCGGCAGGGCAAGACACCCTCGTCGCCGCTGGCCGTCTACACCGAAGTCCTGCTGCTGCACGCGGCCAGCCCGCACGAGCTGCCGGCGCGCCACCTCGTCTGGGTGGCGCGCTGGGCGCGCCGCTGGTCGGCCAAGGCCGGCATCGCCGCCGCGCCGCCCGAACCGGGCAAGGCGATGCCGCTGTGCGTCGACCTGAACGCGAAGGAGCCGGCCGGCTACGCGCCGGCGACCGGCGACGGCGCGCGCTGGCTGGACACCTCGTCGATCCGGCAGAGCCTCAAGAAACGCCTGGGCCAACTCGACGGCGGCGCCAAGCCGGCCGAGTTGCAACTGGGCGAGGACTGCACCCAGCCCGCCTGCGGACAGTTGCTGGCGCAGGTCTACCAGCGCTGGTG
The DNA here is from genome assembly GCA_964602565.1 of uncultured Rhodocyclaceae bacterium. Lineage (GTDB taxonomy): Bacteria > Pseudomonadota > Gammaproteobacteria > Burkholderiales > Rhodocyclaceae > Fen-999. The sequence continues at coordinate 16,645 of CAZRRI010000021.1, forward strand.
CCGGGGGGGAACCGCGCGCCGCCACGAGCGGCAGGCCGCCGACGGCCGCTGCAACCTGATCTGCGGCTCCGATGCCATCCATTACTACCTGTCCGGGCGCAAACCGTTTCGCCAGCCGGGCCACGCCGACGACGAGGCCCTGCGCCGCGAGCGCGACGAGCTCGCCACCTTCGGCCGCATCGCCGAGGCGCGCCAGGCCAGCGATTTCAGCGAGCAGCATGGCTTCCAGATCGAGGAATGGCGGCTGCTCGACCAATCGCCGGCCGGTTTCCAGGCCGGCCGCGAGGCAGGCCAGTCGGGCGGGCGCATCGGCCAGGGACAGTTGGTCGCCATCCGCCCGGACACCAGCCAGCACTTCCTGCTGGGTTGCGTGCGCTGGGCGATGGTGACCAGCGAGGGCCGCCTGCTCGCCGGCATCCGCATGATGCCGGGCCGCCCGGAGCCGGTGGCCGCGCGAGTCACCGATGCCACGATGAACAAGGAGCCCTATCGACCGGCCTTTCTTCTGCCGGCGGTGCCGGCCTTGAATTCGCCCGCCAGCGTCGTCATTCCCACCGCCCATTTCCGGGCCGGCCGCACGCTGGATCTGTCCGGCGGCCCGCATCGGCAGGTCGTCCTCCTGCAACTCGTCGACCACGGCCTCGATTTCGACCGCGCCACCTACCAACCACGCTGACCCTCGTCGCCACATCATGGAAAGTTCCGCCCCCCCGCCGTTCGACGTACGCGATCCGGCCGGCTGCCAAGCGTTTCTGGCCAACCTGCCGATCACCAACGTGCCACTGGCGCATGATCTCGTCGGCAAGTTGCTGAAGGCGCTCCATGACACACCGCCACCCGCCGCGGAATACCTGGCTGTGCTCGAAGCGGCCCGCGAGCCGCTGGCCTTCCTCCAGGAGGAGGTGGCGGCGCGCTACTCGGCGCGGCCATTGCCGGCCAACGACGTCGAGTCGGCCATCTTCACCAAGGTCGCCTCGCTCTGGCGGCTGATGGCCGGCGCCTATGCGCGCGTGGCCGATCTGGGCGGCGGCGATGCCGGCATCCAGGCCCAGCTGGCGCTGATCTGCCAGCGCTGCCTCCATTACGCCGGCCAGACCATCGTCGAGCATTACCGCGCGCATCGCCAGCTCGACGCGGGTCTCTGGCTCGAACTCCACGGCTACTACGACACGGCCGAGGAGTGGGGGCTCGTCGATGCCGAGGTTGGCGAATCACCCGGGCAGGCCGGCACGACCTGCGCCATCACCTACGCCGCCGTGCTGCTGATCGACCTGGCCAATCCCTACGGCCGCGCTCCGAAGGACTTGGCCTGGATCATCCGCTGGGCGAGGCTGATGGCGCCCGGCGGAGCCGTCCGCAAGCCCGACGACGCCGGCGGCCGCGGCTACGGGCTCGATCTCATGCAGGATCGCGGCCTGCTGCCGGTGGATCATCTTTCCGACACGCCCTCGGCCCGCCTGTTCGACACCTCGAAACTCAACGAACCCATGCAGCGACTGCTCGGCCGGCTGAAGGCTGGCGAGGACCCGAAGGCGCTGGAACTCGGCGACGATTGTCCCGCCCTCCCCGCCGCCCGGCTGCTGCTCCAGCTTTACCGCCCCTGGTGCCTGGCCGCCATGCCCCGCCGCTTCCAGCGCGCCAGCGCCAGCGGCACCCTGTCGATCGCGCTACAGGCGGAGTCGATCTACTTCCACATCACGGGCGGCGAATTCGTCCAGCCCCAGCATGCCCGGGTGTTTTCGCGGGCGGAGATGGAACAGTACTGGACCTTTCGCAACCAGCTGGATCCCAAGCTGCCGCTCAACATGCGTACCGCGGCGCTGGCCTTCGCGCTCGACCTCTGGGATATCGCCGACCAGTCCCTCAACGGCTACCGGGTCGGTCGCAACACCGCCGGCCCGCGCATCGAGCACAATCAGCTGATCGCGCTCAGGCCGCCCGGGAAGGATGCCTTCATGCTCGGGCGCATCACCTGGCTCTCTCAGCAGCGCGATGGCGGGCTGCGGGCGGGCATTCATGTCCTGCCCGGCCCCGTGACCGGGGTGGCGGTCCGGCCCACCGGCGCCGGTGTCGGCCCCGCGGACAAGTACATGCCCGGCTTCTTCGTGCCCGGCATCACCGCATTCAAGGAACCGCTTTCGATCGTGCTGCCGCCGGGCTGGTACAGCCCGGGCCGCGTCGTCGAGGTCTTCACCGACCGGCCGATAGTGGTAAGGCTTGAGGAGTTGATGGCCAAGGGACCGAACTTCGAACGCTGCTCGTTCACGCTCACCGACCAGCCCCTGCCGGCTGCGCTATGATAGCCGCCCCCGACGACGGATTATCGACATAACCCCGACAAGACCATGGCCGGCCTCGACAAGCAAACCCCAATCCCCACGGAAATCAAGCTGCACAAGCAGTCGAAGCTGCTCGAAGTCAGCTTCGCCGACGGCGCCAGTTTCAAGCTGCCGTTCGAATTCCTGCGCGTCTATTCGCCCTCCGCCGAAGTACGCGGCCACGGCCCCGGCCAGGAGACGCTGCAAACCGGCAAGCGCGACGTCGACATCACCGGCGTCGAGGCGGTCGGCAATTACGCCATCAAGCCCGTGTTTTCCGACGGCCACGATACCGGCATCTATTCCTGGGACCTGCTCCACGATCTGGGCATCAACCAGGAGTCGTACTGGCAGGCTTATCTCGCCCGCCTCGCGGCGGCCGGCGAGAACCGCGACGTCGATACCTCGAAGAAGCCGCCCAAGGCCTGCGGCAGCGGCGGTTCCTGCGGCGGTCACTGACCCATGAGCGACACCCATTTCGGCTTCGAAACCGTCAAGGAGTCGGAAAAGGCCGGCCGGGTCGAGGGCGTCTTCTCCTCGGTGGCCGACAAATACGACCTGATGAATGACCTGATGTCGGCCGGCCTGCACCGGTTGTGGAAGGCCTTCACCATCCAGGTTTCCGGCGCACGCACGGGCGACCGCGTGCTCGACGTGGCCGGCGGCACGGGCGATCTTTCTTCGGCATTCGCCAAGCGGGTCGGCCCGACCGGCGAAGTCTGGCTCACGGATATCAACAACGCCATGCTGACGCGCGGCCGCGACCGGCTGCTCGACGAGGGCGTGCTCGGCCCGGTTGCCCAGTGCGACGCCGAGAAGCTGCCCTTCCCGGACAACCATTTCGACGTCGTCACCGTCGCCTTCGGCCTGCGCAACATGACGCACAAGGACAAGGCGCTGGCGGAAATGCGCCGCGTGCTGCGCACCGGCGGCCGGCTGCTGGTGCTCGAATTCTCCAAGGTCTGGGAGCCGCTCTCGCCCTTCTACGACCTCTACTCGTTCAAGGTGCTGCCCTGGCTGGGCAGCAAGATCGCCGGCGATGCCGACAGCTATCGTTACCTCGCCGAGTCGATCCGCATGCATCCCGACCAGGAGACCCTGAAAGGCATGATGGAACAGGCAGGCCTGGAGAAGGTCCAATATTTCAATTTGACCGCCGGTGTCGTCGCCCTGCACCGCGGCTACAAGATCTGACCCCCACTCACGGAGGAAGACCATGAAGAAGTTCGTTCTCGCCCTCGTCGCCGTCGTCATCGGCGTCGGCATGTCCGTCCAGGACGTCGAAGCCAAGCGGCTCGGCGGCGGCGGATCGTTCGGCATGAAGCGCAGCACCGCGCCGATGCAGAAAGCGGCGCCGGCGCCCTCGACCCCCGCGCAGAACGCGGCACCCGCCGCGGTGCCCGGCAAGCCGGCCGCCGCCCCGGCCGCCGCGCCGCAGGCTTCGGGCATGAGCCGCTGGCTCGGCCCGATCGCCGGCCTCGCCGCCGGTATCGGCCTCGCCGCGCTGCTGTCGCACTTCGGCCTCGGCGAAGGTGTCGCCAACTTCCTGATGATTCTGCTGCTGGTCATGGCGGCCGTCTTCGTCTTCCGGCTGATCTTCCGCAAAAGTCAGCCGTCGCGGCACGCCGGCCTGGCCGGCGCCGGCGGCGCCCCGATGCGTTTCGAGCCGGTGAGCGCGCCCTCGGGCGGCGGCGGTGTCGGCGCGGTGACCGCCGACAACATCCCGGCCGACTTCGACACGGAAGGCTTCCTGCGCCAGGCGAAGCTGAACTTCATCCGCCTGCAGGCCGCCAACGACGCCGGCAATCTCGACGACCTCAAGCAGTTCCTGGCGCCCGAGGTATTCGCGGAAGTGCAGATGCAGTACGAAGAGCGTGGCAAGTCGCGGCAGGAAACCGATGTCCGGCAGCTCGAGGCCGACATCCTGGAAGTCGTCACCGAAGGCGGCCAGCACATCGCCAGCGTCCGCTTCCACGGCCTAATCCGCGAGGACGGCGGCTCCGAGCAGCCGTTCGCCGAAATCTGGCATCTGGCCAAGCCGATCAATGGCAGCAGCGGCTGGCGCGTCGCCGGCATCCAGCAGATCCAGTAATCCCGCGGTGATCGAGGGTCTGATCCTCGGCGCGCTCAATCACCTGCTCGGCCAGGCGGCTTGGGCGCGCCAGCAGTTGCGCGGCTTCGCCGGCCGCCATGCCCGCTTCGACATGCCGCCGTGGCGGCTGGCGTTCCAGATCGGCCCCGACGGGCTGTTCGCGCCGACCGGCGAAAGCGAAGTCGACGTCACCGTCAGCCTGCCCGCCGACACGCCGCTGGTGGCCCTGCGGGGGATCGACAAGGCCATGGGCGCCGCCCACGTGACCGGCAACGCCGAATTCGCCACCGCGCTGTCCTTCGTGCTCAAGAACCTGCGCTGGGACGCGGAAGAAGATCTGTCGCGGCTGGTCGGCGACATCGCCGCCCATCGCATCGTCGACGCGTCGGCGCGGCTCGCTTCCTGGCAGAGAGAGGCCGCGCGCAATTTCGCGGAAAATGCCGCCGAATACCTCGGCGAGGAATCCGGCATCCTGACCTCGACCCGGGAATTCTCCGCGTTTCGCGCCGAACTGGCAGAATTCACCCGCCGCTTGGAACACGTCGAGGCCCGCGCCCGCGCGCTGGGCTGACAATCACCGATAAAGGAGGAACCCGATGCTACGCAAGACCGCTCTCTCCGCTCTCACCCTTGCCTTGTCCGCCGCCGTGGCGGCCGTGTCCGTCCTGCCTGCCTTGCCTGCCCTTGCCGCCGACGAAGCCGCCCTGCTCGACGAGGCGCGCAAGGTCGCTGTGTCGATCCCGCCGAAGCTGCTCGAAGTGCTCGACGAGGAAATCCGCAAGGGCGGGCCCGAGAGCGCCATCGGCGTCTGCCGGGACAAGGCGCCGCAGATGGCCAAGGCCGCCTCCGAAAAAACCGGCTGGGCGATCCGCCGCGTCAGCCTGAAGAACCGCAATCCGAAGGCCGTGCCGGATGCGTGGGAAAAGGCCGTACTGGAGGATTTCGACCGCCGCGCCGCCGCCGGCGAGAAACCGACCGGACTGGAGAAGGGCGAAGTCGTCACCGTCGACGGCCAGAAGAGCTACCGTTACATGAAGGCGCTGCCGACGCAGGATCTCTGCTTGCAGTGCCATGGCACCAGCGACCGCATGTCGCCGGCGACCCAGGCCAGGCTGCTCGAGCTTTATCCGGACGACAAGGCGGTCGGCTATTCGGCCGCCGAGATCCGCGGCGCCATCACCATTCGCAAGCCCTTGTAACCCGCGTCCGCCGCCCGACATCATGGTTGCTTCGCGGATTCTGATCGCCGAGGACGAACCGGTCGGCCTCATGGTGCTGACCGACATTCTCGGCGACGAGGGCTACGAAATACACAGCGCCGTCAACGGCACCGATGCCTGGCGCCTGCTCGCCGAATCGCCCGACGGCTTCGACGTGGTGCTGCTCGACCGCATGCTGCCCGACATGGATGGCATCGAGATCCTGCGGCGCATGAAGGATCGCCCGGAAATGGCCCGGCTGCCGGTGATCATGCAGACCTCCATGTCCGGCAATGAAGCGGTGGCCGAAGGCCTGAAGGCCGGCGCCTACTACTATCTGGTCAAGCCTTTCGCCGCCGATACGCTGGTGGCGATCGTCGGCGCCGCGATACGCGACCATCGCGACTACGTGGAGCTGCAACACGAGGTGCAGCAGGCCTCGCGCAGCATGGCCTGCCTGGGCCGGGCGGAATTCAGCTTCCGCACGACCGAGGAGGCGCGCGACGTCGCGACCCTGCTGGCCCAGGTGGCGCCGGATCCCGGCAAGGTGGTGCTTGGCCTTTCCGAACTGATGCTCAATGCCGTCGAGCACGGCAACCTGGGCATCACCTACGACGAGAAGACCCGGCTGGGCGGCGGCGAGACATTGGCCGAGGAGATTCATCGGCGACTCGCCAGCCCTGACTTTTGCGACAAGGTGGCCACGGTCGAGTTCATCCGCGACGCGGGCGGACTTCGCTTCATCATCCGCGACCAGGGCAAGGGTTTCGACTGGCGGCAGTATCTGGAGATGAGCCCGGAGCGCGCCTTCGACACCCACGGGCGCGGCATCGCGATGTCGAAGCTGCTCAGTTTCGACACCCTGGAATACAAGGGCTGCGGCAACGAGGTCGAAGGCCGGGTAAAGCTGACGGCGGCGGGCTGATTCGCCCCGGGACGAGGAACACAAGAAACAAAAAGGCAGCCGCGCGGCTGCCTTTTTGTTTTCGGCCGGTGGTCAGTCCGGCCAGCCGGCGCTCAGTGTGTCGATTTGCGCAACTTCTGGATCGCCGCCAGTTGCGCCACGGCTTCGAGCAGTTCCGCCTGCGCGCGCGCATAGTCCATGGCCGACTCGCGGCTGGACATGGCTTCCTCGGCTTTCTTCTTGGCCTCGATCGCCTTGGCTTCGTCGAGATCCTTGCCGCGGATCGCCGTGTCGGCCAGCACCGTGACGAGTCCGGGCTGCACTTCGAGAATGCCGCCGGCGACGAAGATCAACTCTTCCTTGCCGTCTTGCAGCTTGACGCGCACCGCGCCCGGCTTAATGCGCGTCATCAACGGCATGTGGCCGGGCAGGATGCCCAGTTCGCCGACTTCGCCCGGCAGGACGACGAACTCGGCCAAGCCGGAGAAGATCGACTCTTCGGCGCTGACGACGTCGACATGGATGGTCATGGCCATGATGGCTCCCTATTTACTGTAGCGTCTTGGCCTTCTCGAAGGCTTCCTCGATGCCGCCGACCATGTAGAAGGCCTGCTCGGGGAGGCTGTCGCACTCGCCGTCGACGATCATCTTGAAGCCCTTGATCGTGTCCTTGAGCGTGACGTACTTGCCCGGCGTGCCGGTGAACACTTCGGCAACGTGGAAGGGCTGCGACAGGAAACGCTGGATCTTCCGCGCGCGGGACACGGCCAGCTTGTCGTCGGGCGAGAGTTCGTCCATGCCGAGAATGGCGATGATGTCGCGCAGTTCCTTGTAGCGCTGCAAGGTCGCCTGCACGCGGCGGGCGGTCTGGTAATGGTCTTCGCCGACGACCAGCGGGTCCAACTGACGCGAGGTCGAGTCGAGCGGATCGACCGCCGGGTAGATGCCCAGGGCGGCGATGTCGCGGGACAGCACGACGGTGGAGTCGAGGTGGCCGAAGGTGGTCGCGGGCGAGGGGTCGGTCAAGTCGTCCGCGGGCACGTACACGGCCTGGATCGAGGTGATCGAGCCGACCTTGGTCGAGGTGATGCGCTCTTGCAGGCGGCCCATTTCCTCCGCCAGCGTCGGCTGGTAGCCCACGGCGGAAGGCATCCGGCCCAGCAGCGCGGACACTTCGGTGCCGGCCAGGGTGTAGCGGTAGATGTTATCCACGAAGAACAGGATGTCGCGGCCTTCGTCGCGGAAGCGCTCGGCCATGGTCAGGCCGGTCAGCGCCACGCGCAGGCGGTTGCCCGGCGGCTCGTTCATCTGGCCGTAGACCATCGCCACCTTGGAGTTCGAGAGCTCCTTCTGGTCGATGACGCCCGACTCGATCATCTCGTGATAGAAGTCGTTGCCCTCGCGGGTGCGCTCGCCGACGCCGGCGAACACCGAGTAGCCGCCGTAGCTCTTGGCGATGTTGTTGATCAGCTCCATCATGTTCACGGTCTTGCCGACGCCGGCGCCGCCGAACAGGCCGACCTTGCCGCCCTTGGCGAACGGGCAGACGAGGTCGATAACCTTGATGCCGGTTTCCAGCAGCTCGGTGGCGGGCGACAGTTCCTCGAACTTCGGCGCCTTGGCATGGATCGGCCGGCGCTCGTCGGACTGGACCGGACCGCGTTCGTCGATCGGGCGGCCCAGCACGTCCATGACGCGGCCGAGGGTGCCGTTGCCGACCGGCACGGAGATGGCGGCGCCGGTGCCCTTGACCTTCATGCCGCGGCGCAGGCCGTCGGAGGAGCCCATGGCGATGGTGCGGACGATGCCGTCGCCCAACTGCTGCTGCACCTCGAAGGTCAGGCCCTGCTCGGCCATGCCGCCTTCAGGCTCGTCGAGCAGCAGCGCATCATAGACCTTGGGCATTTGCTCGCGCGGGAACTTGATGTCGACCACGGCGCCGATGCACTGAACAATGTTTCCTTGACTCATGATTACCTCGTCCTGTTAGCCTGCGATAGCGGCGGCGCCGCCGACGATTTCAGAAATTTCCTTGGTGATCGAAGCCTGGCGGGCCTTGTTGTAGACCAGCTGGAGTTCCTTGATGACGTTGCCGGCGTTGTCGGTGGCCGACTTCATCGCCACCATGCGCGCCGACTGCTCCGAGGCCATGTTTTCCGCCACCGCCTGGTAGATCAGCGCCTCGACGTAGCGCACCAGCAGTTCGTCGATGACGACGCGCGCCTCGGGCTCGTAGAGGTAATCCCAGTTGCCTTCCGGCGTGCCCAAGCGCTCGCCGGTCAGCGGCAGCAGTTGCTCGACCACCGGTTCCTGCTTCATGGTGTTGATGAAGCGGGTGTAGGCCATGAACACCACGTCCAGCTCGCCGTCATGGACGGCGTCGATCATGATCTTGACCGGACCGATCAGCTTGTCCAGATGCGGCGTATCACCGAGGTGGGTGGCTTCCGACACCACCTTGGCGCCGAGCCGCTGCATGAAGCCCAGCCCCTTGTTGCCGATGGCGGTGACGCGAATCTCGGCGGCGCCGGCCGTCTCCCATTCGCGCATGGAATTGAGCACCAGGCGCAGGATGTTGGTGTTGAGGCCGCCGCACAGGCCCTTGTCGGTGGTCACCAGGATCAGGCCGACGCGCTTGCCCTTGACCGCGGCGGCGTCCTGCGACGACTGACTTTGGCCGCGTGCGAGGAAGGGATGGCGGTAGTCGGAAAGGGTGGCTGCCGACAGGTTCGCCGCCAGCCGGCGAATCTTCTCGGAATACGGCCGCGCCGCGCGCATGCGATCCTGCGCCTTGCGCATTTTCGACGCCGCCACCATTTCCATGGCCTTGGTGATCTTCTTCGTGTTCTGGAACGAAGCGATCTTGGTCCGAATCTCTTTGCCGCTAGGCATCGCGCATCTCCCGGGTGGCGCTTAGGCCCAGTTCTTCTTGAACTCGGTCACCGCTGCCGCCAGCGCCGCCTCGCCATCCTTGTCGAGATCCTTGGAGGATTCGATCTTGTCCATGAGCGCGCCGTGGCTCGCCTTCATGTACTTGTGCAGGTCGGCTTCGAATTGCAGCAGCTTCGGCACGTCGACGTCGTCGAAGTAGCCCTCGTTGATGGCGTAGAGCGAAACCGCCATTTCCGCGACCGACAGCGGCGCGTACTGGGCCTGCTTCATCAGTTCGGTGACACGGCGGCCGCGCTCGAGCTGCTTGCGCGTGGCGTCGTCGAGGTCGGAGGCGAACTGGGCGAAGGCCGCCAGTTCGCGGTACTGCGCCAGGGCCAGACGGACACCGCCGCCGAGCTTCTTGATGACCTTGGTCTGGGCGGCACCGCCGACGCGGGATACCGAGATGCCGGCGTTGATGGCGGGACGGATGCCGGCGTTGAACAGGCTGGTCTCGAGGAAGATCTGGCCGTCGGTAATCGAGATGACGTTGGTCGGCACGAAGGCGGAAACGTCGCCGGCCTGGGTTTCGATCACCGGCAGCGCGGTCAGCGAACCGGTCTTGCCCTTGACGGCGCCCTTGGTGAAGTTCTCGACGTACTCCTCGTTCACGCGCGCGGCGCGCTCGAGCAGGCGCGAGTGCAGGTAGAAGACGTCGCCCGGATAGGCTTCGCGGCCCGGCGGACGGCGCAGCAGCAGGGAGATCTGGCGATAGGCCCAGGCCTGCTTGGTCAGGTCGTCATAAATGATCAGGGCGTCCTGGCCGCGGTCGCGGAAGTACTCGCCCATGGTGCAGCCGGAGTAGGGGGCGATGAACTGCATGGCGGCGGAGTCGGAGGCCGAGGCGGCGACGACGATGGTGTAGGCCATGGCGCCGTGCTCTTCGAGCTTCTTGACCACGTTCATGATCGACGACGCCTTCTGGCCGACGGCGACGTAGATGCAGAGAAGATCCTTGCCCTTCTGGTTGATGATGGTGTCGATCGCCACCGCCGTCTTGCCGGTCTGGCGGTCGCCGATGATCAGCTCGCGCTGGCCGCGGCCCACCGGCACCATGGAGTCGATGGCCTTGAGGCCCGACTGCACCGGCTGGGAAACAGACTTGCGCCAGATGACGCCCGGCGCCACCTTTTCGATCTTGTCGGTTTCCTTGGCGTTGATCGGGCCCTTGCCGTCGATCGGCTGACCCAGCGAATTGACCACGCGGCCGATCAACTCGGGCCCGACCGGCACTTCGAGAATGCGGCTGGTGGTCTTGACGATGTCGCCTTCGGTGATGTGCTCGTACTCGCCCAGCACCACGGCGCCGACGGAATCGCGCTCGAGGTTGAGCGCCATGCCGAAGGTGTTGCCGGGGAACTCCAGCATTTCACCCTGCATGACGTCGGCCAGGCCGTGAACGCGGCAAATGCCGTCGGTGACCGAAACGACCGTGCCCTGGGTGCGCACTTCGCTGGCGCCGTCCAGGTTCTGGATCTTGCTCTTGATCAGTTCGCTGATCTCGGATGGATTCAACTGCATGGAATTTCTCCTAACTGTTCAGGGCGACGCGCATGGCGGACAGCTTGCCGCTCACCGAGGCATCGAGCACTTGATCGCCGATCACCACCTTGACACCACCGATCAACGCCGGTTCGAGGTTGACCGAAAGCTGCAGACGGCCGAAACGCTGTTCCAGCAACTGGCGCAAATCGGCGAGCTGGGCATCATCGAGGGGGAAGGCGGAATGGACAACGCCTTCCTTGACGCCCTCGTCGGCCTGCTTCATCGCCGCGAACTGGCCGGCGATCTCGGGCAGGCACGCCAGGCGACCGTTGTCGGTCAACAAACGAACGAAATTTCCGAGTTCGGACGCCGACTCCGCATCCTTGCCGGCAGCGGCGCGGAAGAGGTTCTCGACGGTCGATGATGGCACGTTGGGATTGCCGATCAGGCTGGCGGCCACTGGATCGCCCGCGATCTGCGCGAGGCGGCCCAAGGCTTCCGACCAGGCCGGCAAGGCCTGCCGTTCCCGTGCCAGGCGAAACGCCGCCTCGGCGTAGGGACGGGCTAGGGTGGCGATCTCGGCCATGCGCTTACAGCTCCTGTTTCAGGGCCGACAGCATGTCGGCATGGGCGGCGGCGTTGACTTCGCGACGCAGGATCTTCTCGGCACCGGCCACGGCCAGCTCGGCAACCCGCTCGCGCAGGTGCTGCTTGGCCCGCTCGGCTTCCTGGTCGATTTCGGCCTTGGCGGAGGCGATCACCTTGTCGGCTTCCACCCGGGCCGCGGCCTTGGCGTCCTCGACGATCTGCTGGGCGCGACGCTCGGCCTGGGCCAGCAGTTCGGCCGATTTGTCCTTGGTTTCGCGCAGCACGTCGGCGGAGCGTCTGGCTGCCAGTTCCAGGTCGTGCTTGCCGCGCTCGGCAGCCGCGAGGCCGTCGGCGATGGTCTTCTGCCGCGTCTCGATGGCGTTGCGCAAGGGCGGCCAGACGAACTTGACCGTGAACCAGATGAAGATGGAGAAAGCGGCCGCTTGGGAAATCAGGGTCAGATTGATGTCCATTTTTTATCCACCGTTTTCGGTTGGATGAAAAAACGCTGTCACTGAATCGCGGCGAGCAGCGGGTTACCGAAAGCAAACAGCATGGCGAGGCCGACGCCGATGATGAACGAGGCGTCGATCAGGCCCAGCAGCAGGAAGACCTTGGCTTGCAGCGTGGGCATCATTTCCGGCTGACGGGCGGCGGCTTCGAGGAAGCGGCTGGCCATGATGCCGATGCCGATACAGGCGCCGGCGGCGCCGAGGCCGATGATGAGGCCGATGCCAACGCCCGTGTAGGCTTGAATCAGGGCCAAGTATTGCATTTTGTCCATTTTGCTGTCCTTTCAGTTGAGTCTGGGTTTGGGTGGGTTTGGTGAAAAGGAAATCAGTGGCTCTCGTGCGCCATCGCCAGGTAGACGACGGTGAGCATCATGAAGATGAAGGCTTGCAGCACGACGATCAGGATGTGGAAGATCGCCCAGCCGGCGCCGAGGATGGCGCCGAAGACGGTGCCGGCCAGACCGGTCGCGGCCCAGAGGCCGAGCAGGAGGAAGATGATCTCGCCCGCGTACATGTTGCCGTAGAGCCGCAAGGAGTGCGACAGCGGCTTGGAAACGTATTCGATGACGTTGAGCAGGAAGTTGGCCGGCCAGAGCAGCGGGTTGGAGCCGAAGGGCGAGCAGAACAACTCGTGGATCCAGCCGCCCAGGCCCTTGACCTTGATGCTGTAGAAGATCATCAGGAACCACACTGCGAGCGCGAGCGCGAAAGTGGTGTTCACATCGGCGGTCGGCACCATACGCCATTCGTGGAGACCGATCGCCCCGAGAATCTTCGCCATGATATCGACCGGAAGGAAGTCCATGGCGTTCATCAGCAGAACCCACACGAAGACCGTCAGGGCGGCGGGCGCGACGAAGGCGTGGCGGTCGCCGTGGAAGATGCCCTTGACCTGGTCGTCGATGAACTCGATGGCCAGCTCGACGAAAGCCTGCCGTTTGCCGGGGACACCCGACGTCGCGCCGCGCACCACCCACCAGAGAAAACCAAAGGCGAGAACGCCGAGGATGATGGAAGTCACGATCGTATCGACGTGCAGCACCCAGAAATCCCCCGTGCCAACCGGTTTCTGCAGGAAGCTGAGGTGATGGGTGATGTAGGAAGTCGGGGTCAGTTCAGCGCCAGCAGCCATGTCGAAACCCAAGAAATATCAGTCAATCGCCAGACACCGCAAACGCCAGCCCCGACAGCAGGACGGAAACGACGAATGCGCCGAGGAAAGCCAGCACCACCATGCTCTGGTAGGCCGCGAACATCAGCCACAACAACAACACCATCACCACTACTTTTGCGGCTTCGGCCCGCAGGACGACGCGCACCGCGGCGCTCGAACTCGCCGCCGGCCGGGCAGACATCAAGCCGAACACCAGTACGCCGGCCATGCCGATCATTCCGCCCAGCAGTGCCGATAGCGCCCCGTTGCCGCCGGCCACGCCCCCCCCCACTGCCGCGATCACGGCACTGGCGAGGCCTTGCCATAACAGCGTTACGCGAAACGCCCGGCCGAGCTTGAACATTCGACGCTCAATCCCGATGCCCAGGGCATTCGCCGCAAGGCCATCAAAAAAAACCAGCGGATTCTAATGGAAGTTTATGAACCCCGTCAATCGCTGCATTGCAGCATTGCCTTGCGGTTTCATACGCCCGCGATGGCGGCTTCGATTTCAGCGAAGGTCCTGGCAACTTCGAAAGTTGTCAATTCGACACCCAGTTGGCGCGCGATTTGCGACGCGGAGAAGATGCCGCGCAGCGTTTGCTTGCTGGTTTCCTGGTCTTCCTCGATGACCAAAGTATGCTGGCGTCCGCAGGCCTTCAGCGTGGCGACGATGTGGCCCACTTCCGCGCGCATGACATCGCTCAACTTGATCGCTTCCATGACTTCGAGACTGGTCATGACATCGCGAACCTCCAGTTCCTCGCGCTTGGCGCCTCGCGCCTGGGCCACCAGAATGGGCTTTTCGCCCATCAGGTCGCGCGCCGTCACCACGCCCGAGATTCGGCCGTTCCTTTCCACGACCAGCAGCAGGCGAACCCCCCGCAACAGCATGTTCTGGTTGGCGGTGTGGAGCGTATCCTGCGGCGACACCGTGGCCGGCGGAATCTTGGTCAGGTCGGTCATGACCTCGATGGCGGGCGAATCAGCCTCGACAAAGGCCGGATTGAGGGCGCCGCCGACGTAGCAGCCGCCAGTGCAGACGGCAACCTGGGCCAGGGGCTTGTAGCGATCATTGATCATGTTCATCTCCCGTTGGACAACAGAGGTTCGAATGAGCTTCCCGCGCGCTTCGTTCGGGGCCTGACAGGTTACTGCATCATCGGTCTTCCGGTTGTTGTTTCGCCTGCAAGCGCTGCAACAGGCCGTCCAGTTGATCGAGGCTGGCAAAGCGTATGCTCAGGCTGCCGGCGCCCTTGCGATTGGCGTTGATCTTGACCGTGGCGCCCAGGCTGTCGGCAAGTTCCTCTTCGAGACGCTCGAGGTCGCGGTTCGGCAGCTTGCCCGTCGACTTCTCCGGACGCGGATTCAACTCGCGCGCGACGGCACGTTCCGTCTCGCGCACCGACCAGCCCTTGTCCACCACGATGCTCGCCACCCTGCCCTGCTCGGCCCTGGACAGCGCCAGCAGCGCCCGCGCGTGGCCCATCTCGATGTCGCCGGCCATCAGCATGTCCTGCGCCGGCTTGGCCAGATGCAGCAGACGAAGCAGGTTGGTCGCGGCGGAGCGTGACCGGCCGACGGCATCGGCCGCCTGCTGGTGCGTCATGCCGAACTCGTCGATCAATCGTTGCAGGCCGGCGGCTTCTTCGAGCGGATTGAGATCCTCGCGCTGGATGTTCTCGATCAGGGACATCGCCAGCACGGCATCGTCCGGAATATCGCGGATCAGCACCGGCACTTCGGCGAGGCCGGCGATCTGCGAGGCGCGCCAGCGGCGTTCGCCGGCGATGATTTCATAGCGCGGCGCGGCGCCGGCCTCGGCGATGGGACGCACCGAGATCGGCTGGATCAGCCCCTGCGCCTTGATCGAGGCGGCGAGTTCCTCGAGCGAGCCCGGATCCATGCGCGTGCGCGGCTGGTACTTGCCGGGCTGCAAGGCCCCGACCGGCAGCGTCTCCTGACGACTGACTTCCGGGCCGTTGTTGGCGGCGAGCAGCGCATCGAGCCCGCGACCGAGCCCTTTCATCTTCGGCGGATTCATCGGTTCATTCCTTCCATGTATGCACGCGCTCGATCATTTCGGCGGCGAACGCGAGATAGGCCTGGGCGCCCTTCGACGACTTGTCGAACAACACACCGGGCATGCCATAGCTGGGCGCCTCGGCCAGGCGGACATTGCGCGGCACCACCGTGCGGAACACCTTGTCGCCGAAATGCTCCACCAGCTGCGCCGACACCTGGTTGGACAAGGTCGAGCGCGGATCGTACATGACCCGCAGCAGGCCGATCACCTTGAGGTCGCGATTGAAGCTGGCATGCACCCGCTTGATGGTGTTGACCAGGTCCGACAGGCCTTCCAGCGCGTAGTATTCGCACTGCATTGGTATGACGACGCCATGAGCGGCGCAAAGGCCGTTGAGGGTGAGCATCGACAGCGACGGCGGGCAGTCGATCAGGACGAAATCATAATCATCGACGTGCCGGGCCAAGGCGTCCCGCAGACGGTTCTCGCGGCCTTCGAGCTGCACCATCTCGACCTCGGCGCCGGCGAGATCCCGGTTGGCCGGCAGGATGTCGTAGCCCGCCGATGGCGATGTCACCCGGACGTCGCCCAGCGTCACCAGGCCGACCAGCAGCTGGTAGACCGATCGACGCAGTTCGCGCTTGTCCACGCCGCTGCCCATGGTGGCGTTGCCCTGCGGGTCGAGGTCGACCAGCAGCGTGCGCTTGCCGCTCTGGGCGAGGGCGGCGGCCAGATTGACCGAAGTCGTGGTCTTGCCGACGCCGCCTTTCTGGTTGGCAATGGCGAAGATGTGCATCCTCAAGTCCTTTCCAGAATGAGCAAATGACGCTCGGCGGCCAGGCCGGGCACGTTCAGTTTGACGGCCCGCGCGAGTCGCCAGCCGACCGGCAGGGCCGCGATTTCCGCCTCGGGGTAGGCGCCCTTCATGGCCAGCAGGCGGCCGCTCAGGTGGCCGGCCAATCGGACGAACTCGGCAAGATCGCTGAACGCCCGCGAGATGACGGCATCGAAAACTCCCTTCAGACGCTCGACGCGACCACAGTGAATACTCACATTGGCCAGCTTCAACTCTATCCTGGCCTGGTGCTGGAACGCCACTTTCTTCTGGCTGGCCTCGACCGAGGTAACGCGCAGTTCCGGCCGGGCGGTGGCCAAAGTCAGGCCTGGCAGACCGGCGCCACTGCCGACGTCGGCCAGTGTGTCGATCGAGCCGAGGTAAGGCAGCACCGCCAGCGAATCGAGCACATGATGGGTCACCATCTGCTCCCGGTCCCGGATCGCCGTCAGGTTGTAGCTTTTGTTCCACTTGGCCAGCAATGCCATGAATGCTTCGAGCTTGCCTTCGGCGCCCGCTGGCAAGGTCAGACCGAGTTCGGCGATGCCTTCCGCGAGCGTCATGCCGCCCTCTTCTTCTTGAGATGCACCAGCAGCAGGGAAATCGCCGCCGGGGTGACACCCTGGATGCGCGAGGCCTGGCCGAGCGTTTGCGGCCGATGTTGATCGAGCTTCTGCCGCACCTCGATGGAAAGGCCATGAACCTTGCCGTAATCCATGTCCGCCGGCAACACCAGCGACTCCTGGTCGCGGGTTTTCGCCACTTCCTCGCGCTGCCGCTCGATGTAGCCCTGGTACTTGGCCTGGATCTCCAGTTGGTCGATCAGGCCCGGCTCGCTCAAGCCCGGCCCCGCGCCGGGCAGGGTGATCAGTTCCCGGTAGGAGGTCTCCGGACGGCGCAGCAGTTCGAACAGGCGGTACTCGCGCTCCATGGGCTTGCCCAAGACCCGCATGGCGTCGCTATCGGCCAGCAGGCGCGGATTGACCCAGGTCGATTTGAGCCGCTCGATTTCCGTCGCGACGGCATCCCGCTTGCGATTGAAAACATCCCAGCGCAGATCGTCGACCAGCCCGAGCTGGCGCCCGACCTCGGTCAGGCGCGAGTCGGCATTGTCCTCGCGCAGGCTCAGCCGGTACTCGGCGCGACTGGTGAACATGCGATACGGCTCCGAAACCCCGCGCGTGATCAGATCGTCGATCATCACGCCCAGATAGGCTTGGTCGCGGCGCGGCGACCAGGGCTCGAGCGCCCTGGCGGAACGCGCGGCATTGATGCCGGCGAGCAGGCCCTGCGCGGCCGCTTCCTCGTAGCCGGTGGTGCCATTGATCTGCCCGGCGAGGAAAAGCCCCCGGATCGACTTGGTTTCCAGCGAGGCCAGGAGATTGCGCGGATCGAAATAGTCGTATTCGATGGCATAGCCGGGCCGGGTGATCCGGGCGTTTTCCAGGCCACGGATGGATTGCACCAAGGCCAATTGCACGTCGAACGGCAGGCTGGTGGACAGCCCCTGCGGGTAGTACTCATGCGTCGTCAGGCCCTCGGGCTCGAGAAACACCTGATGTTCGTCCTTGCCGGCGAACTTGTGGATCTTGTCCTCGATCGACGGGCAATAGCGCGGCCCGACACCTTCGATGACGCCCGTGAACATCGGCGACCGATCCAGTCCGGCGCGGATGATCTCGTGTGCGCGGACATTGGTGTGGGTGATCCAGCAAGGGATCTGGCGCGGGTGCTGCCCGGCCGAACCGAGGAAGGAAAAAACCGGCACCGGCTCGTCGCCGGGTTGGCGCTGCATGGCCGAAAAATCGATGGTCCTGCCATCCAGGCGCGGCGGCGTGCCGGTCTTGAGGCGACCGACCGGGAGAGAAAGTTCGCGCAGCCGTTGCGCCAAAGTCAGCGATGGCGGATCGCCGAAGCGGCCGGCCCGGTAATGCTCCAGTCCGACATGAACCAGGCCGTTGAGGAAAGTGCCGGCGGTCAAGACCACGGCCGGCGCCTCGAACCGGATGCCCAACTGGGTCACCGCGCCGATGACCCGGTCGCCCTCGAGCACGAGATCGTCGACAGCCTGTTGAAAGAGCGTCAGATTTTCCTGGTTTTCCAGCCTGGTTCGGATCGCCTGCTTGTAGAGCTGGCGGTCCGCCTGCGCCCGCGTGGCGCGCACGGCGGGGCCCTTGGAGGCATTGAGCGTCCTGAATTGAATGCCGGCCTCGTCGGTGGCCATGGCCATGGCGCCACCCAGGGCGTCGACTTCCTTGACCAAATGACCCTTGCCGATGCCGCCGATCGACGGATTGCACGACATCGCGCCCAGCGTCTCGATGTTGTGGGTCAGCAGCAGCGTCCGCGCCCCGGCGCGCGCCGAGGCCAGCGCCGCCTCGGTGCCGGCGTGGCCGCCACCGACGACGATCACATCGAACTTGGTTGGATAAAGCATGGACCGAAAGGCAAAAAGAGGCGCAATGATACGCCGAGCCTCCCAAAAACAGAATTGGCGCGGGAGAGTTTCACGTGAAACTGACCGAGGGCGGTTTCACGTGAAACCGGATACTAATGCTTGCCGCCCAAGCCCAGGTAGCTTTCGACAATGCGCGGGTTGCCCTCGAGTTCCTCGCTGGAACCCGACATCGCCACTTCGCCGGTCTCGAGGACGTATCCGACATCGGCGATCCGCAACGCGGCGCGGGCGTTCTGCTCGACCAGCAATATCGCCACGCCGGTCTCGCGCAGGTCGCCGATGACGTGAAAAATCTCCCGCACGATCAGCGGCGCCAGACCAAGGCTCGGTTCGTCGAGCATCAACAGCCGGGGCTTGGCCATCAGGGCGCGGCCCACCGCCAGCATCTGCCGTTCCCCGCCCGAAAGGGTGCCGGCGCGCTGGTCGCGCCGCTCCTTGAGCCGCGGGAAGATGCGGAAAACCTCGGCCATGGTCTGCTGCTCGTCGCGGTGGCCGAGCCGGCGGCGCATGAACGCCCCGAGCAGCAGGTTGTCCTCGACGCTCATGTCGCCGAACAGTTCGCGCTTCTCCGGCACCAGGGTCATGCCCATCGCGACCATCCGCTCGACCTCGACCTCGCCCTGCTCCACGCCCAGAAAAGCCACCCTGCCGGAGCTTCTGGGCAGCACGCCCATGATCGCCGACAGCAGTGTGGTCTTGCCGGCCCCGTTCGGGCCGATGACGGTGACAATCTCACCCGGGCGCACGGTCAACGAGACATGATGGAGCGCCTCCACCTTGCCGTAGGCGACGCAGAGCTCCTCGACCTCCAGAATCGGCGCGTCCATCACTCCACCCCGCCCAGGTACGCTTCGATCACCGCCGGATTTCTTTGAACTTCCTCCGGCAGGCCCTCGGCGATCTTTTCACCGAACTCCATCACGACCACGCGGTCGGCCAGGCCCATGACGAAGTCCATGTCGTGCTCGACCAGCAGGATGCCCATGC
>CAZRRI010000022.1:0-34183 GCA_964602565.1 uncultured Rhodocyclaceae bacterium
TGCCAGGCCGGCATCGGCCAGCGCGTCGCCGAGCGCGCGCCAGTCCGCTTCCGGCCATTCCTTGTCGGCGCGGCTGGTGGCGGTGAGCAGCACCGCGTATTCGCCCGGCGGCAGCCAGTCCGCCTTCAGCGGCGGCGAACGGGACAAATGCGCGATGCCATAGTCGAGCGGCAGATCGTCGAGGGAATAATCGAGCGCCATCGCCGCCAGCAGCCGGTTGCGACTCACGGCATGCAGACGCTTGTCGACGCTGAAGCGGCGCTGGTACAGGCGCGCCGCCAGCGGCTCGCGCGCCGAGTCGGCGGCGTGCCCGTTGGTGTGGCCGCTCGCCCAGCGGGCGAGCAGGGCGCTCTTGATCAGTCCCTGGGTATCGATCACGGCGTCGTGAAAGTCAGCCGTGGCGGCACGCCGATAGGCGCCGATTTCGCGCCAGGTGCCCGGCGACAGGAGCGACTTACGCCAGCGCCGCACGGCCACGGGAATCACGTCGGCAACGGCGGGATGCAGGCGCGGGATCTGCGCGAAGCTTTCCTCCACCACCCAGTCGATGGTCGCGTCCGGAAACTTCCGATGAATATCGCTGGCGACCGGCAGGTTGTGCACGACGTCGCCGAGCGAGGAGGTCTTGACGAGCAGGACGCGCATGGCCGGCGGATTATAAGCGGCACCCATCCGCCGGCCTGTATACTTCCATCCTTTGATCGGAATCGCATCCGTGGCACTCACCATACTCGGATTGTCCGGCGCGGTCTCGCACGATCCGTCCGCCGCCCTCTACATCGACGGCAGGCTGGTCGCGGCCGCCGAGGAAGAGCGCTTCATCCGCGACAAGCACGCCAAGGGCCGCATGCCCCGCGAGTCGGCGAAGTTCTGTCTCGACTGCGCCGGCATCACGCCCGCCGAGGTCGACGTGGTCGCCATCCCCTTCGCGCCGATCAGCCTGTTCGGGCCGGCGCGCTGGCATTACGCCAAACGCTACTGGTATGCCCCCGACCGGGGCATCGACGCCATCCTCAACGGCAACCGCCGCTACCGCCGCTACCGCGGCCGCATCGAAGGCTGCCTGCGCGAGCTCGGTTTCGATCTGACGCGCACCGAGATCGTTCCAGTCGAGCACCACCTGACGCACGCTTCGAGCGCTTACCACTGCTCCGGCTTCCAGGAAAAGACGGCGATTCTCGGCATCGACGGCAAGGGCGAATACGCCACGACCTTCTTCGGTGTCGGCGAGAACGGCCGCATCACCAAGATCAAGGAATTCTTCGACCCCGACTCGCTCGGCGGCCTTTATGGCGCGATCACCGAATACCTCGGCTTCGAGATGCTCGACGGCGAATACAAGGTGATGGGCATGGCGCCCTATGGCGATCCGACGAAATACGACTTCTCGCGGCTGGCGAAGTTCGAAAACGGCGAACTGATCGTCAACACCGACTATGCCAACGTGATCGGCCTGCGTCGCTACAAGGAGAAAGGCAAGGGCTATTACTTCACGCCGAAACTGATCGAGTGGCTCGGTCCGATGCGTGACGGCGACATCGCCGACGACCCTTACATCCATTACGCCGCGAGCATGCAGAAGCTGTTCGAGGACTTGTCGCTGCAGATGATGGATTACTACCTCGGCGATATCCTCCGCGAAACCGGCCGGCTTGTCTTTGCCGGTGGCGGTGCGCTCAACGTCAAGCTCAACCAGAAAATCATCGCGCGGCCGGAAGTGAAGGAACTCTTCGTCCAGCCCGCCTCGGGCGATTCCGGCACCGCCATCGGCGCCGCCTCCTACGTCTCGGTTGCGCGCGGCGTGCCGGTCGAGAAGATGGAGCACGTCTATCTCGGCCCGCGCTACACGAACGAGCAGGTCATTGCTGCCTGCGCGGCGCATCCTGAAAAGCCGCAGTGGCAGCAAATCGAAAACGGGGATGTGGAAGTGCCGCGCCGGATCGCCAGGATTCTGGCCGACGGCAACCCGGTCGCCTGGTTCCAGGGCCGCATGGAATTCGGCCCGCGCGCCCTCGGCGGGCGCTCCATCCTCGGCTGCCCGAGTGTGAAGGGTGTGGCTGATCGCATCAATGCCCAGATCAAGTTCCGCGAACGCTGGCGTCCGTTCTGTCCGTCGATGCTCGACACGGTGGGCCCGCAGATGTTGCAGTCGGACCATCCTGCACCCTTCATGACCTTCACCTTCGAAGTCGCCGAAGAATGGAAGACGCGCGTGCCGGAAGTGGTGCACGAGGATGGCACTTCTCGTGCGCAGGTGCTCAAGCGCGACTACAACCCACGCTACTACGACCTGATGGTCGAACTGGAAAAACTCACCGGCAACGGCGTCGTCCTCAACACCTCGCTCAACCGGCGCGGCGAGCCGATGATCTGCTCGCCGGCCGACGCGCTGAACATGTTTTACGGCTCGGACTTGCAGTACCTGATCATGGAAGACGTGCTGGTCGTCAAGGCGGCATGAGGCGGCTGACGTGGCGCCGGTGATCGGCTGGCTGAAGAACCGCCGTCTCGGCGCCCCGGCCCCGGCGTGGACCGCGTTCCTGGCCAGCCTGGTCCTGTCGGCGATCGCCGTCGGCGGCAGCAGCGTCCTCAATCGCGACGGCATGCTTTACGTCGATGCCGCGCGCACCTTCCTCGCCGACGGCTATCCGGCGCTGCTCGGCAGTTTCGACTGGCCGCTGTTGCCGATGCTGATCGCCGGCCTGGGCAGCCTCACCGGCATCCCGCTCGAGACCGCCGGCCATGTCATCGACAGCTTGTTGCTCGCCGGGGCCTGCGCGGTGATGGTCGACCTGGTGCGCCGCCATCGACCGGAGGATGCCGCGCTGGCATGGACAGTCTGCCTGGTGGTGCTGGCCATGCCCGGTTACAACGGCTATCGCGACCAGTTGCTGCGCGAGCATGGTTACTGGTTTTTCACCGTGCTGGCTTTCTGGCTGGCGCTGCGTTGGGAACGCGCGGGATGCCGCTGGCGCGAAGCGCTGCCGTGTCAGCTGGCCCTGATCGCCGCGATGCTGTTCAGGTTCGAGGCGGTGGTGTTCTTCCTGGCGCTGGTGGCCTGGCAGGCGGCCACCGCGCCCGCCGGCGAACGGGTTCGGCGCGTGGTCAGGGTGGCGGCGCTGCCGCTGACGGCGATGCTGCTGCTGGTCTTGCTCGCCGCCGCGGGCCTCATCGACTGGCCCGCGCGCGTGCTGCGCTATCTGGAGGCGGCGAACCTGCTGGGCGTCCACCAGTGGTCGGAACATGCGGCGCGTCTGGTGCAGTCCGGCGTCCTGCCCGAATATTCGCGCGAAGAGGCTGGCTACATCCTGTTCTTCGGCATGCTGTCGCTGATTCCGATCAAGTTCGTCAAGATGCTGGGCGTGTTCGTCGTGCCCTTCGTCTACCCCGCGTTCGTCGGCGCCGGCCGGGCCTTGGCCCGGCAGTGGCCCCTGCTGGCCTGGGCGTTTTTCGCCCACGTGCTGGCCCTGATGCTGTTCGCCTCGGACCTGCTTTTCCTCTCTTCCCGCTATGTCAGCACCCTCACGCTCCTGGCGGTGCCGGCGGTGGCGGCGGGCCTGCTCATGCTGCTGCGGCGCTTCCCCCGCTGGCGGCCGCTCATGCTTGGCCTGGCCCTGGTCACCATGATCGCCAACGTCGTCTCGCTGGGGCCCGGCCGCGACCATCTCGCCGTGGCCGGCGCCTGGCTGGCGGCCAATGCCCGCGATCCGGCCCGGGTGTATGTGGACGATGCGAGAGTGGCGTATTACGCGGGCTGGAGCTACCTGGCGCGGCGCGGCCTCGCCGTCACGCGCGAGCAGCTGGCGGCGGGGATGGCCGAAGGGCGCCACGACCTGATCGTGCTGACCGAAAACCAGCGCGGCGGCCCGCCGGCGGACTGGTTCGTCGAGCACGGCTGGCGCGTGGTGCGGCGCTTCGGCGGCGGCCAGGGCGATGCCGTGGTGATGGTGGCGCCGGTCGCTCAGAACAAGGCTTCGACGGCCGCGCACTGACGGGCGAAACCCGCGTCGAGCGAGTACTCGCGTCGCGCCCGCGAGCGCCCGGCCTGGCCTATGGCCTGCCGCAGCGCCGGTTGCGCGGCCAGGCGGGCGATGGCGTCGATCCACTCCGAAGGCGTGGCGACGAGCAGACCCGTCTCCTCGGGCAGGACGATTTCGCGATTGGCGCCGGCGTCCGACGAGATCACCGGCAGGCCGGCCGCCATGTACTGCAACACCTTGAGGGCGCACTTGCCGCGCGTCCAGTCGTCGTCGCGCATGGGGGCGATCCCGATGTCGGCGAGCGCCAGTTCGCGAGTCTCGCTGTCGGCGCGCCAGGATACCGGCAGCACGGCCAGGCCGGGACATGCCGGCGCGAAGTCCGCGACCACCTTGAGGCGCAGTCCGGCGACGGCGACGGCGGCCTGCGCCAGCCATGGCAGCGCTTCATCGAGGTACTTGCGGGTCGAACTGCTGCCGATCCAGACCAGCTCGGTGTCGCCGTCGTCGCGCGCCAGCTTGTCCGGGTAGTTCCCGGGCTCGATGCAGGTGGGCACCACGGTGACATGCGCGGTGAAGCGCGCCGCCTCGTCGGCCAGGTAACGGTTGCCGGCCAGCACCCGATCGCAGGCGCGGACCATGGCGCCGAAGCGCGCCATGCGCGTCGCCGAGGGGCTGCCGTCGGTATTGCAAAAAATGGCGTCGTCGAAATCGAACAGGAGACGCCGGCTGGCCCGCCGAAGCAGCCAGAGGAGCGGTGCCGGAAATGTCTTGCGCACGACGATGACGATATCGGAGGCCGCCGCCGCCTTCAGCATGGCCGCCACCGCCGCCGCGCCGCCCGAGGGGCTTATGTGGCTGGGCTCGAAACCCGCGGCGCGCCAGCGCGAAAAATACTGCAAGGCGCGGTAACGGCTCGACGCCGATTCGGCGCCCTTGGTGACGAATAGCAGCCGCTTCACGCCTTGCGCATGGATATCCGGAGTATGTCGCCGGAGCCGCGGCGGCGGGCGGCCTTGACGTACAGCCGCGCCAGCAGGCGCCGCCAGGCGATTTTTCTCGAAGGCCGGCCGTGGTTGCCGACGGCGTAGTCGATGCTGTTGAGGACGATCTTCTGGCTGGTCTCCATCTCCACCTGGGCGGTGGTCAGGCCGTACCGCCCGGCGAGAAGCATCAGGCTGCGCGGCGAGAACAGGATGAGGTGACGCGGCACGTCGTTGGCGTACCAGTTGGCGCCGAACCAGTCGCGGCCGAGCGCCTCGACATTCGGCGTCTCGACCACGAGCAGGCCGCCGGGCTTCAGCACGCGCGCAAGCTCCTGCATGAAGGCATGCGGCGTCGGGATGTGCTCGATCACATGCCGAACCGTGACGAGGTCGAAGGCGGCGTCGGGAAAACTCGCCGAGGCGAGATCGCCGTGATGCACCGGCAAATCGGCCAGCCGGCAGACTCGCACGCCTTCGTCGCTCAATTCGACGCCTTGCACCTGCCAGCCCAGCGAACGCATGGTCGACAGGTAGCGGCCGTTGCCGCAACCGACGTCGAGCAGCCGGCCGCCGGGCACGAACTCGGGCGTGTTGCTCGGCCGGAACGGCGCCACCCCGGCGGCGAGCAGTCCCGCGGGCCACGATACCGGCAGGTGCCGGTAGCCGCGCGTGCGGCGCAGGATCGCACGGCGCAGGACGCCGGTTCTGCCGGTGCGCGCCTGCTCGTCATAGACGCGGTAACTGGTCGGGTAGAAGGTGGCGATCGTCGCCATGTCCGGCATGGGGTGCTGGAACACCGTGCCGCAATCATCGCAACGCTGGTAGTCGAAGCGCTGGTGGCGGTCGAACATCAGGTCGCGGCCGCTGAAGTCGTAGCGGCTGGTGTCGCCGCAGACCGGGCAGCGGACGGGTTCAGTCGCGGCGGCGTCGCCAATGGCGGTTTCGGAAGTCATGGCGGGCTGGGTGCGGCGAAGTCGGTCGGTGCCCGGATTCTAGCCCGGATGCCCTGCGGGCTTGTCGCCGTCCGCGCCGACCGCCGCCGCCGGTGCCGCGGCGAGCCCGTTCAGGCGGGCCATGAAGCCCCCCGCCGGCTGGTTGCCGCAGGCCAGCCGGGCGCCGTGCAGTTCGGCGATTCTCGCGACGATGGCGAGCCCCAGACCATTGCCTTCCATCGTGGTTTCCCGGCTCCGGTAGAAGCGCTCGCCCAGTCGCGGCAGGTCCACGGGTGAAACGCCGGGGCCGTCGTCGCTCACGGCCAGCGACAGGCCCTGCGTGTCTTCGTGCGCGCTGACGGTGATCGTGCTGCCCGGCGGCGTGTAGCGCATGGCGTTGTCCACCAGATTGCGGATGGCGACGGTCATCAACGCCGGGTCGCCGCTGGTGAAGAGCGCGGCGTCGGGAAGCCCGACCACGATCCGGTGTGTGGCGCGGCGCTCGGCGTCGATGTTCGCGACCGCGTCCCGGACGACGTCGGCGAGATCGAAGCGCCGCGGCGACGGCAGGCTGGACAGGGGGTCGAGCCTGGCCAGGCGCAGCAGTTGTTCCACCAGATGCGTGGCGCGGTCGACGCCGGCTTCGATCTGGCGCAGCGCATGGCCGCGCGCCTGCGTGTCCCCGCCGAGTCTGGCCACTTGCGCTTGGATCTTGAGCGCGGCGAGCGGGGTTCTCAACTCATGCGCGGCGTCGGCGGTGAAGCGGCGTTCGTTTTCCAGCACCAGGCCGACCCGATGGAACAATCGATTCAAGGCCGCCACCAGGGGGCGAACCTCGGTCGGCAACGGACCGTTCGGCAGCGGCGAAAGGTTGTCGGAGCCACGCGCGGCGACGTCGGTCGCCAGTTGGTCGAGCGGGCGCAGGGCGCGCCGGATGGAAAGATAGAGCAGCAGCAGGAATACCGGCAGGATCAGCGCGACGGGCACGATGGCCCGGCTCGCCACCTCCAGCGCGGCCCGGTGGCGGACATCGATGGACTGCGCGACCTGGACGCTGTAGTGGCCATCCGGCGAGACCATGTTGAGGATGCGCCATGAAGCCTGCTGGCGCAGGATGTCGCTGTAGCCGGTGGTGCCGGTGATCGGCAGTTCGGGCGCGTTGTCCGAGCGCAGCAGAATGGTGCCGTCGGCGCGCCCGAACTGGAATTCGAGCGGCGGCTCGTACACATTGTCGCTTGCGGGACGGGCGCCGGCGAGGCGCCTGCCGAGGCCGTCGAGGCCATCCTCGTTGTCCCGCAGCAGGGCCAGGAGCAGATAGGCGCGCTGCGCCAGGTTGCCGTCCATCAGCTCTTCGGCTTCGTGCAGCGCCTTGTTGTGGGTCAGGGCAACGGTCAGGCCCCAGATCAGCAGGACCACGAGGCAGACGGCGAACAGGAGGCGCCAACGCAGCGAGTGGGCGCGATTGGGCCGCGACAGCCCGGTCATCCGGGGCTCCCGCCCAGTTGATAACCCAGGCCGCGCACGGTCCTGATGCAGTCGGCGCCGAGTTTCCTGCGCAGGTGATGGATGTAGACCTCGACGGTGTTGCTGCCCGTTTCCTCGCCCCAGGCGTAGAGGCTCTCTTCCAGTTGGGCGCGTGTCCGCACGTGATCGGCGTGATTGAGCAGATCGAGCAGCAGCGCATATTCCCGCGCCGAAAGCGACACTTCCTCGCCATGGCGGGTGACGCGCTTGGCCACCGGGTCAAGAGTGATGCCGGCGTGCTCCAGCACCGGACGCGCCGCGCCGCCGGCGCGGCGCAGCAGCGCACGCAGGCGCGCCAGCAGCTCGGGCAGGTCGAAGGGCTTGGTCAGGTAGTCGTCGGCGCCGCTGTCGAGTCCGATGATCTTGTCTTCGCTGGTGTCGCGCGCCGTCAGGATGATGACCGGCAGCCGGCTGCCGCGCTGGCGCAGTTCGCGCAGGACGGCCAGGCCGTCGCGGCGGGGCAGGCCGAGGTCGAGGATGCAGGCGTCGTAATCGTGGTCGATCAGCGCGTGGCGCGCCGCGTTGCCGTCGCGCACCCAGTCCACGGCATAGGCGGCCAGCGCCAGCCCCGCCTTGATGCCGTCGCCCAGCAGCGCATCGTCCTCGACGACCAGTAGCCTCAATTACCTCGCATCCTTCCCGATCTTGTTCAGCAGCGCCTGGATCTCCTGCCGGCGACCCTGGTCGGCCAGTTCGCGTCCCGGCCGGTCAGGGGCCTTGAGCGCCTTTTCAAGATAGCCGCGCGCCTCGGCGGCGCGGTCCTGATCCGCCAGATACTCGCCGTAAAAAAAGTTCGGGTCAATACCGGCGGGATTCAAGGCCAGCGACTTCCTGAAGAGTTCCTCGGCGCGCTTCTTGTCGCCGAAGCCGATCGGCCAGCCGGGCACCTTGGCGTACAGGGTCGCCAGGCTGGTGTAGGCCGAGCCTTGCAAGGCCTTCTCGTCGAGCTTCAGGCTTTCCTCGAACAGGCGCCTGGCTTCCTTGGCCAGTCCCAGCGCGCCGCCGAGCGCGCCGCGCACGCCCGCCTCGCTCGACACGGCGATTCCTTCCCAGATCAGCGGCTCCGCCATGTTCGGGTTGGCTTCCGACAGCTTGCGCGCCTTGGTGGCGAGGTCGCGATAGAGATCGGCCTGCTGCTTTTCCGGCTGGCGATACTTGATCTCCGCCCACTGGTCCTGGATCGGGCGGACCAGATCGTCGCCGGCGGCATGCGCCAGCGGGACGAGACTGACCAGAAGGGCGATGAGCAGCGAACGTGCGGACATGGCGTTTCCTTTTCAGGAGGTTATGGGGAGGAAGCGTGTCGTTTGATGGCGGCGAGCTTGCCGGCGAGTCCCCGGTCGATCAGTCCGGGTGCGACGCCGTTGAGCCAGGCGAACAGCCGCTCGGGAAAGCCGAGGTGGGTTTCCGCCTGGCCGTTGCGCAGGATGGCGACGATCCGGGCGGCGACCGCGGCGGGCGGGTCGCTGTGGTTCTTCAGTTGCCGGTTGAGCGCGTTGACGGCGGGCGCGTTGAGCGGCGTGTCGATGGCGCGCGGCGCCACGTGTACCACCCGGATCAGCGAATCGGCCAGTTCCCGCCGCAAGGCCTGCGAAAAGGCGCGCAGTCCGGCCTTGGCGGCGGAATAGGCGGCGAAGCCGGCGAAAGGAATGCTGCCGAAGGTCGAGCCGATGTTGACGATGGCCGCTTCCGGTTGCGCGCGCAGCCAGGGCAGCAGCGCCTGCGTGAGCCGCATGGGAGATTCCAGATTGGTCGCCAGTACCTGCTCGACCGTGGGCCAGTCCTGTTGCTCCAGCAGCCCGAAGCAGCCGATGCCGGCGTTGTTGATGAGCACGTTGACCCGGAAGTGCCGGGCCACCGCGACGGCTGCGGCGATGCCCTCGCCGGTGGCGAGGTCGGCTTGCAGGGTCGCGTGGTCCGTGCCGGGCGCCACCCTGATTGCCGCCAGCCGGGCGGCATCGCGGCCGGACAGCAGGAGCGCCGCGCCGGCCGCCGACAGTTCGCT
Source organism: uncultured Rhodocyclaceae bacterium (assembly GCA_964602565.1). Lineage (GTDB taxonomy): Bacteria > Pseudomonadota > Gammaproteobacteria > Burkholderiales > Rhodocyclaceae > Fen-999. The sequence continues at coordinate 9,425 of CAZRRI010000022.1, forward strand.
GGCCAGGGCCTGGCCGAGACCGCCGGTGGCGCCGGTCAGCAGGATGCGGGCATGGTTCAGTTGCATGCCTGGCCTCCCGACGCCGGCAGCGCCCGGAAGATGTCGCCGTAGAGCTTGAAGAAGACGTGCGCCGCGCGCACCACGGCGCCCTGATCTTCCGGTGTCATCTGCTCGAGCAAGCGGGCGAGATGCCGGGTATGTTCCTGGTCGAGCGCGCCGTGCGAGCGCAGATAGGAAAACGCGCCGTCGGGCAGGCCGAGCGCCTGCTGGATGCGGTCGGCGGCGGTCAGTGCCAGCGCCACGCTGGTGCCTTCCAGCACGAATACCATGCCGAAGAATCCGGCCGGGTTGCCCCGGTGGATGAGGTCGTAGGCATAGGCGACCATGACTTCGGCGGGCAGCCCGGGCTGGCTGGCGCGCACGGCCTCGGGGTCGCCGCCGGCGGCCGCGATGTCGTCGAGTATCCATTCCTCGTGGCCGAATTCCTCCTCGATGTACTCGGCCACCGCCTTGCGCGCCCAGGCCAGCCGTTCCGGCAGGCGGCCGCCCAGGCTCATCAGCAGCGGCGTGGTGTGGCGGACGTGGTGATAGGCCTGACCGAGGAAGGCCAGGTAGCCGTCACGGCTGACGCGGCCTTGCAGGCAATCGACGATGATCGGCGCCGAGACCAGTTGCGCGCGGGATTCGGCGGTGGCCGCCTGGAGTTGCTCATAGAACGACATCTTCGGATTCCTCCCGGGCGTACAGGGCCGCGACTTGCGCGGCATGATGTTCGATGATGGCCGCGCGCACCGGGCGGCCGTTGCCGGTGGCCAGGCCGTTCCCGGCGGTGAAGGGCGCGGCGAGCAGCCGATGGGCGACGCGGGCGTAATCGGGCAGCGTCTGGTTGGCGGCCAGGATGGCCGCGTCGATGTCGGCCTCGCACGCGCCCGGCGACGCCACGATGATCGCGGCGGGCGCCGCCCGGCCGTCGCCGACCACGATCGCCTGGAGGATGGCGGGCTGCGCCAGCAGGGCGGCCTCGACCCACTCGGGCGAGAGGTTGCGGCCGTAGGAAGTGATCAGCAGGTTCCCGCGCCGGCCGGTCAGGCGCAAATGGCCGCGCGGGTCGAGCTCGCCGAGGTCGCCGGTCGGAAACACGCCGTCCGTGGCGACGGCGTTCCCGACGTAGCCGAGAAAGGCGGGAGCATCGACCACGACCTCGCCGCCTTCGACGTGAACCCTGGCGTGATCCAGCGGCCGGCCGACGTCGTCGTCGCCGTCCATGTCGTCGCCCGGCCTGTTCAACGCCACCACCGAGCCGCCTTCGGTCAGTCCGTACCCCTGATAAGCCGGAATGCCCAGTTGGCGCGCCCGGCGCAGCAGATCGGCGGCGACGCGCGCGCCGCCCACGGCGACGAAACGAAGCCCGTCCGGGGCCTGGCGTCTGGCGCGGGCGAGCCACATCGTCCAGGCCTTCAGCAGTTCCGGCACCAGGATGACGCTGCTGGCGTGGCTGGCGCGAGCGGCCGCGTCGAGCACCATGGGATCGCAGCCGGCCATGCCGCGCCAGCCGAGGCCGGCCAGCGGGAGCAGGTGAACCGGCATGCCGCGCAGCAGCGGCGCGTAAAGACCGGCGACGTTCTCGAGCAACAGCGACAGCGGCAACACGATCAGGTGGCGTTCGAGCGGCAGGTCGGCCAGGCGCGAGCAGACCGCCCGCGCGGTCGCATGCAGGCCGCTTGCGCTGAGGCAGGCCCCCTTGGGCGCGCCGGTGCTGCCCGAGGTGAAGGAGATCTTGGCCGTGCCGCCCGGCAGGTCGGCCGGCTCGACCACGCGGCGCATCCAGGCCAGGCCCCGCCAGAACCAGGCGACGGTGAATCGCAGGTCGAGCGCGCCGATCCGCTCGGGCTGATCGGTGAGGATGGTGTCGACGGCCGTCTGCTCGATGGCGTGGCGCAATTGCGCGGGGCTGAAGAATCCGGGCAGCGGCAGGTGGACGATGCCGGCGTCGTGGGCCGCGAGGTCGGCCATCGCCCACGCAGCGCCGTTGTCGGCGAGCACGCCGAGCACGCGGCTGGGCAGCAGGCGTTCGTCCAGCGCGTCGAGTTCCGCGAGCACCTCCCTGGCCGACCAGGCGCGCTTGCCGTCGACGAACACCGGTTGGCTGCCGGAATGCCCGGACAGCAAATCCCGCCAGCGAAAGTCAGGCATGGCGGCGCGCCGATTTCTCCAGCGCCAGGCGGATGCGGCCGGCGACCACGACCGGCGCGCTGTCGTAGTAGCGGCCCCAGGCGCTCGCCTGGGCGCCCAGGCGCTCGGGATCGGCGGGGGCCAGCGCCAGCGGCGCCAGGCCGAGCTTGCGGAAGATGCCGATCAGCTCGCGCGTCGCGGTGAATGCCACCCATTCGTAACCGAGGCGGTCCAGGTGCCGCGACAGCGCCAGGATCACGTCGATGCTGCCACCGGCGCGGGCGGCGGCCAGATTGCCGACTTCGACGATCCGTGCGCGCTCGACGGGATGACCGGCCAGCCTGGTCACGGCGGCTTCGACCGGGACGTCGAGATAGGCTTCGAGGAACAATGGCTCGTCGGCGGCACAGCGCCAGCCGGCGGCGGCGACGATGCGGTCGTCGCGCTCCAGCGCCATCAGATTGGGAGCGAAACGGGTGACTTCGGCGCCGAAGCGCGACTCGAACGTCGCGCGGATGAATTTCTCGACCTCATCGCGACGGTGCGAACCCGCCACGGTATGCCGGATGGTGGGCGTGTCCTTCCTCAAGCGCAGCATTTCCCGCGGGGCAGGCATGGTTTCGTGAACTCCGGCGATGGCATGGCGGCCAGCTTAGGCGGCGCGGATTAAACGAAACTTAATGCGTTCAACGCCGCCGCTTGGCTCGCCGGCGTGGCCGTCCCCGGCCAGGCGCCGCTCCGGCCGGCGGCCCGGAACGGTCGACCTCGCCTCGAACCGGCGCCCTCGGCCCGGGGCAGGCTTAAGGTGGTTTTAAGGATCGCGCTCCAGACTTTGCCCCCTCTGTTTTCGCCCCCCATGGCGCCCACTGGCATTTCAAATCGTGCAAGCCATACCGGACGACGGGCCGATCCGCACACGCGATCACCTCATGTTCTCCCTGCTGGCGCTGCTGACCCTGGCGGCGATGCAGAGCGGCCTGCGCATCGGCCTGCTCGTCTACAACCGCGAGCAGATGAACGGGACGCCGCTGGCCGCCATCGGCGAGGCGTTCATCAACGGGCTTCGCTTCGACCTTCGCCTGGCCACCATCGGCTGCCTGCCGCTGTTGCTGGCGCTGCTCAGCCGGCGGGCGATGTCGGCGCGGGCGCTGATGCGCGGCTGGCTGTCGCTGTTTGCCGGCGTGGTGCTGCTGCTCGGCATCGTCGAACTGGATTTCTACCGCGAGTTCAACCAGCGGCTCAACAGCCTGGTGTTCCAGTATCTCAAAGAGGACCCGCGCACCGTGGCGAGCATGATCTGGCATGGGTTTCCCGTGTTGCGTCACCTGTTCGCCTGGAGCGTGGCCACGGCGGCGATGGTCTGGCTGTTGCGGCGCATCGACCTTGCCACGCGCGGCGCGCCCGCGCCGGGCAGCGGCGCCGCCGGCGCGGGGCGGGGCAGGCGGCTGGCGGTGCTGGCGCTTTGCCTGCCGCTGGCCGTGCTGGCCATTCGCGGCACGCTGCGGCAAGGCCCGCCGCTGCGCTGGGGCGACGCCTTCACCACGACATCGGTGTTCGCCAACCAGCTGGGCCTGAATGCCACCTTGTCGCTGGCATCGGCGGCGGGCAGCCACTGGTCCGACCATCGCGACAATGCCTGGCGCGCGACCATGCCGCGCGGCGAAGCGCTGGAGACGGTGCGCGACATGCTGCTGGTCGCGGACGACCGGCTGGTCGATGCCGACAATGCGGCGGTGCGCCGCGATTACGCCGCGCCGGCCGACAAGACCCTGCCGGTCCGCAACGTGGTCGTCATCATGATGGAGAGTTTCGCCGCCCACTCGGTGGGCGTGCTGGGCGGCACGCCGGGGATCACGCCGAATTTCGACAGGCTGGCCGGCGAGGGCTTGCTGTTCAGCCGCTTTTTCTCGAATGGCACGCATACGCACCAGGGCATGTTCGCCAGCATGGGCTGTTTCCCGAACCTGCCCGGCTTCGAGTACCTGATGCAGATGCCGGAGGGCAGCCACGACTTCTCCGGCCTGCCGCAACTGCTCAATGCCCGGGGCTTCGACAACCTCTACGTCTATAACGGCGACTTCGCCTGGGACAACCAGTCGGGGTTTTTCGGCCGCCAGGGCATGAGCCACTTCGTCGGCCGCCTCGACTTCAAGGACCCGGTCGTCTTCGATCCCACCTGGGGCGTCTCGGACCAGGACATGTTCGACCGCGCCGTCGACGAACTGGCGAAAAAATCGGCCGGTCGGTCTTTCTACGCGCTGCTGCAAACGCTGTCGAACCACACGCCCTATCCCCTGCCGGAACGACTGCCGGTGGAGCCGGTGACGGGACACGGCACGCTGGACCGGCACCTGACGGCGATGCGCTATTCCGACTGGGCGCTCGGCCGCTTCTTCGACCGGATTCGCCGCGAGCCGTACTTCGAGGAGACGCTCTTCGTCATCGCCGGCGACCACGGCTTCGCCAATGCCTCGCAACTCACCGAGATGAATCTCGTGCGCTTCCACGTGCCGCTGCTGCTGATCGGTCCCGGCGTGCGGGAAAAGTTCGGCTCGGCGCGCGACACCGTCGGCACGCAGGTCGATATCGTGCCCACCATCATGGGGCGCTTGGGCGGCACGCCGCGCCACCAGTGCTGGGGGCGCGACCTGCTCAACCTGCCCGCCGGCGACGAGGGCACGGGCGTGATCAAGCCCTCGGGCGGCGGGCAACAGGTGGCCATCATCGCCGGTGACCGGGTGCTGGTCGGATCCAGGACCATGGCTCCGAAGCTCTACGGCTATCGCCTCGGGCCGGCTCCCGAGGCGACCGAGCAGCCGGCCGGGCCGGACGCCGCGATCCTGAGAAAACGGCTGGAGGCATTCCTCCAGACGGCCACCGCCAGCCTGCTGGAAAACACCGCCGGCGCGAACCGATGAGTTGATCGGGCGGCCGGCCCCGGTGGCGGCCCCGGTGGCGGCCGAATCCGCCGCGCAAGCCCGGATGGTTTGCCGGCCCGCCCCGGGCGCCATGCCGGCGGGTTTCCCGCTCCCGGCGCTTCGCCGGCTTTTCACGGCCTTGTCCGCGTTTTCGGGCATACTGGCGCCGGTAAGCGATCCGATCCGACGATTCCCGATGCCGCAAGCCGATTCCGACGTCCGCTCGAGCGTGGTGGTTTATCTGCGCCTGCTCGGCTACGTCAAGCCGTATATCGGCCTGTTTGCCGTCAGCCTGCTCGGCTACATCATGTTCGCGGCGGCCCAGCCGGCGCTGGCGATGACCCTGAAGTACTTCGTCGACGGGCTGGTCGATCCGAATGCCGCGGTGCTGACCTTCTGGCCGTTCCAACAAGGCATCGAGCTGATGCACGGCGTGCCGCTGATGATCGTCCTGATCGCCACCTGGCAGGGCGTCGGCTTCTATCTGGGCAACTACTTCCTCGCCCGGGTGTCGATGGGCGTGGTGCACGACTTGCGCGTCGGCCTGTTCGACAGTTTCCTGACCCTGCCCGAGCACTATTTCGACGGCAACAATTCGGGCCATCTGATCTCGCGCGTCACCTTCGACGTGACCATGGTCACCGGGGCGGCGACCGAGGCGATCAAGGTGGTGATCCGCGAGGGGCTGACGGTGGTCTTCCTGTTCGCCTACCTGCTCTGGGCCAACTGGCGCCTGACGCTGGTGATGGTCGCCGTGCTGCCGGTGATCGCGCTGCTGGTGGGCAGCGCCAGCCGCAAGTTTCGCCGGCAGGCGCGCAAGATCCAGGTGGCGATGGGCGACGTCACCCACGTCGCCTCGGAAACGATCCAGGGCCACCGCGTCGTGCGCGGCTTCGGCGGCGAGGCCTACGAGCAGGCGCGCTTCACGGCGGCCAGCCGCAACAACATGGCCCGCCAGCTGCGCATGATCCGCACCGGCAACATCTACACGCCGGCGCTGCAATGGCTGGTCTACACCACCATGGCGGTGATGTTCTTCCTGGTGCTCTGGTTCCGGGGCGACGCCACGCCCGGCGAACTGGTCGCCTACATCACGGCCGCCGGCCTGCTGCCCAAGCCGATCCGCCAGCTTTCCGAGGTGAGCTCCACCATCCAGCGCGGCGTCGCGGCCGCCGACAGCATCTTCCAGCAGCTCGACGAGCCGCCCGAGGCCGACCGGGGCACGGTGACGCGCGAGCGCGTGGCCGGGCGGATCGAGGTGCGCGACCTGTCCTTCACCTATCCCGGCACCACGGCGCGCGTGCTCGACCGCATCAGCTTCACCGTCGAGCCGGGGCAGATGGTGGCGCTGGTCGGCCGCTCCGGCAGCGGCAAGAGCACGCTGATGAACCTCATCCCGCGCTACTACAATCATGCCGAGGGCCAGATACTGATCGACGGCGTCGATATCGAGGACTACGTGCTGCGCAACCTGCGCCACCACCTGGCCATGGTCACGCAACAGGTGACGCTGTTCAACGATACCGTGGCCAACAACATCGCCTATGGCGAACTGGCCGGCACGCCGCGCGCCGACATCGAGCGGGCGGCCGAGGCCGCCTGCGCCCTGGAATTCATCGAGCGCCTGCCGCGCGGTTTCGACACCCTGGTCGGCGAAAACGGCGTGCTGCTCTCGGGCGGCCAGCGCCAGCGGCTGGCCATCGCCCGCGCCTTGCTCAAGGACGCGCCCATCCTGATTCTCGACGAGGCCACCTCGGCGCTCGACACCGAGTCGGAGCGCCACATCCAGGCGGCGCTCGACCATGTCATGCGCGGCCGCACCACCCTGGTGATCGCCCACCGGCTGTCGACCATCGAGCGTGCCGATGTCATCATGGTGCTCGACCAGGGGCGCATCGTCGAGCGCGGCAGCCATGTCGCGCTGCTCGCACAGAACGGCCATTACGCCCGGCTGTACGCCATGCAGTTCCGCGAAGCCGGTTCCGAGAACTGAAAGTCAGCCGTCGCGCAACGCCGCGGCGAGGGCGCCGGTCAGCCCGGGGTCGGCCGGCCAGTTGCGCAGGAAGCGTTCCCTGTCCTTGCGCCAGGCGCGGCGATGGCTGGCCGCGTCGCAGTGCTGGCGCATGGCGTCGAGGTCGATCAGGCAGATGCGTTCGCCGTCCCAGAGCAGGTTGCTCGCCTTCATGTCGCCGTGGCTGACACGCGCGGCCGCAAGCCGGGTGAACAGGTCGACCACGGGCTCCGGATGCGCGGCGGCGGGCGGCCGCTCGGCCAGGCTCGGGCCGGCGCAGTGCTCGACGATCAGCCAGGCGCCCGCGCGCAGCGGGCCGAACCGCCGCTCGATCAAGGCCAGCGGCCGCGGCGTGGCGATGCCGAGGAAGTGCAGCCGATGGCCTTCCAGCCACGAGTGCCAGGCCCGGCTCGGCCGCCAGCAGCGCGACAGCGCGTGCGCCAGCCCCTTGATGTTGTAGCGCTTGATGACCAGCTTGCGGCCTTCGTGCTCGATCAGCGCCAGCGTCGCCGTGTTGCCCCGTTTCAGCGCCGTGCCCGCGGCCAGCCAGCGGTCGGGATCGGCGACGATGGGCGCCAGGAAATCGGCCTCGTCGCGCGCCATGGCGACGAAAGTGCGCCAGCCGCGCCTGACCAGGACGCGGCTGCAATCGCGCACGCACTTGCGCAGGTAGTCGCCGAGGCGCCGCCGCCGCGTGTCGCCCGCCAGGCGCGCCAATCGGCCGTCGTCGATGTCCAGTCCGGGGTTGCCGGCGCGATAGGCCGCGAGCAGGTCGCCGCGCCGCGAGGCTTCGACATCGGCGGGCAGTTGCGCCAGCAGCAGCGCGAGGTTCTGTTTCAGCTCGTCGTCCGAGGCGGCCTCGCGCACGGCGTCGCCGTCGATGACCTGGACGGCCGCGCCGGCGAGCAGGAAGTTGCCCAGATGGGCATCGTCGTGCACCAGGCGGCCGGCGTGCATGAGGCCGAGCGCCGCGAAGGCGGCCGCGAGATGCCCGGGCCGGTCGGTCGCCGCGAGCGGGCGGGCGTCGGCGAGATAGCCGGTGATCAGGTAATGGCCGCCGCCGGCCAGGCGCCCGGACGCGAGCACCGGCGGCGTGGCGATCCGGCGTGCCGCCATGGCTGACTTTCCGTCGAGCTCGCGCCGCCAGTGCCGCGCCGCGCCCTCGGCGGCGATGAACAGCTTGGCGAACACCGGCGCGCCGTCCAGCTCGGCAAGGCCGGCGATGCGCCGGCCGGGCAGGACGCGCAGCGTTCGCCGCACGATCAGCCGCCGGCCGTCGTCGAGGTCGATGGCGAACGGCGTCGGCACATCGCGGCCGGCGCCGCGCAGCTGCCCGGCATCGGCCGGCGGAATGCTCATGGCTTGTTGGCGAACTTCCGGTCGAAGCGCGCCTGCAAGCGCACCGCTTCGCGCGCCAGGTGCGCGAGCAGCCGGCCTTCGGCGCGCAGCGTCTCGCGCAGCGGCCGCGCGAAATAGGCGCGCAGGAAACGCAGCCGGTCGCGCCCGGTGAGGCCGATGGCGAGCGACGAGAAGTGCAGCGCGGCGAGATCCTTGTCGCGCCAGCGGCGCGGCGTGCGCGCGCGAATCTGCGCGCGGTGCAGATCGACCAGCGACAGGCGCGACGCGGCGGCGGTCGGCGGCGGATCGAGGTGCAGCAGGAAATGGCAGATGTAGAGGTCGCGGTGATTGACGCCGCCCTCGTGCATGCGCCGCGCCATGGTCGCCACGCGCTCGATCAGCGCGCGCTTGAGCGCCGGCGGCGGCGGCTCCTGCGGCCAGCGGCGCGTGTAGTTCTCCAGGCTGATGATCGGCGCCAGTTCCTCGGTGACGATGAAGGAATGGCGGCGCGCGGGGTTGCCGCCGCGTTCGCCGAAGGCCACCGCGCGCAGGCTGTCCACGCCCAGCTCGGCCAGGCGCCGGGTGGCGTGCCATTCGTTGGCCGCGCCGAGGATGGGCGGGCGCCCCGAAATCAGGTTCTTGAATATCTCGCCCCAGCCGACGCCGCGGTGGATCTTGACGAAGTAGCCCCGCCCGGCGACTTCCGTGCGGAAGGTCCGGCGGCCGTCCATGGCGCGCACGACCCTGCCCGGCAGCGCCTCGACGGCGGCGAAGGCGTCGCGCCCCGCCCACAGCGAGCGGAAAGGCTCGTCGAGGTGGAGCGTTTCGGTCACGCGGCGCTCCCGAGGATGATGTCGGCGGCGCGTTGCGGACGGCTGTAAAGGTCGGCCCGGGCGGCGAAGTCCAGGCCATTGCGGGCCCACCGGCGGCGCGCCTCCCCGTCGGACAGCATGTCGGCGAGCAGGCGGTCGAGCCGGGCCTGCTCGAAGGGCAGGGGCACGACACGGCCGGCGTCGGCCTCTTCGATGTAATGCGCGTAGCCGCAGGCCGCCGTCGTCAGCACCGGCAGCCCCGCGACCACTGCCTCGAGCAGCACGTTGCCGGTGTTTTCGTTGTAGGCCGGGTGGATCAGCAGGTCGGCGCCGAGCAGGAAGCGCGGAATGTCGTCGCGGCCCTTGAGGATGCTGACGCGCCGGCCCAGGCCGAGGGCGCGAATCTGCCGTTCGAACGGGCGCGGCTCGTCCTGGCCGATGGCGATCAGGCGCGTCCTGGCCTTGAGATCGGCGGGCAGCGCCGCCAGGGCGCGCAGGCTGCGGTCGAGGCCCTTGGTCTTGAAGCCGGAGCCGATCTGGACCAGCAGCAGCTCGTCGTCGCTCAAGCCGAATTCGCCGCGAAACGCGGCGCGAATCGCGGCGGCGTCGGGCGGCGCGCGGCGATCCTGGGAAATCCCCGGCGGCAGCAGGCGAAAACGGCCGACGGGCGTGCCGTGGTGCTTGACGAACAGGGCCTGCTGGGCCGGAGACAGCATCAGGATCGTGGCGTGCCCGCCCTTGCCGAAGACGGCGCGTTCGAAAGCCGCGAAATGCCGGTAGCGCGGCGTGAGCCGATACAGCGGATTGCGCTGGGTGCGCGCCTTGTCCTCGAAGCACGGATCGGCGCAGTAATAGACGTCGAGCCCCGGCAGCTTGTTGAAGCCGACGACACGGTCGACCGGCCGGCGCGCCAGGTCATCCCGTATCCAGGCCGCGAAGCGTTCGTAGCGCTTGTGATTGGCCATCGCCGTGACCGGCGCGACGACGATCTCGAAGTCCGGCGGCGCGTCGCCCTGCCAGGAGAGCGTGTAGACGCGAATATCGTGCCCCCGTTGCCGGCAGGCCTCGGCGATCTGCATGAAGTTCCGCTGCAGCCCGCCGAATGGGAAATACTTGAACAGGACGAACGCGAGCCGCACGCTAGCCGCTTCGAAGCGCGCATGCCGGAGGCGGGGCCGGCGTCACTTCGCCGCCGCCGGGCTGCCCTGGGTTTCCCTGACCCGCTCGGACGCTTCGCGCAGCCGCTTCTGCGCATCGTCGTAGGCCCGCTTGGCCGCGTTGACCGAGCGCTCCGCTTCCTCCTGGGCGTGCCTGGCCTCATCCTTCAGGTAAATAGGCACGCCGCTCTCGCCCTCGAGCATCATCTTGTCGACGGCACCGTCGAAACGACGGGCCTGGAGGCACCACAGCCCGCCGCGCGAGGTTGTGAGGCCCAAGGTACCGCTGATGCCACAGTCGAGGAGCTCCTTCGTCTCGCCCATCTTGCGCTGCAATTCCTCGGACAGCGCTTTCGCCTGCCCGACATGGTGCGCGACGCGCGGCGTGATGAGGACGATCAACTCGGTCTTGGTTCTCGTGCGATCGGTCGTGCCGAAAAGCCCGCCCAACACGGGAATGGACGAGAGTATCGGCAAGCCGCCGGAGCCATCGACGGCCCTTTCGGAAATCAGGCCGCCGAGCACCATGGTCTCGCCCGACTGAACAGACACCTGCGTTCTGGTGGCGCGCCTGCTGATGGTTGGCGAATTGGACAGGGCGGCATTGATGGCGCCGGGGACGCTGAACTCCTGGGTGATGTCGAGATTGACCAGCCCGCTGGAGTTGATGCGTGGCGTGACCGAAAGAATGATGCCCGTGTCCAGGTACTGCACCGAACTGACGACGGCGGCGCCCCCGGTCGTGATGGTTTGCTGGCCCTGGATCGGCACGCTGTCGCCCACCTGAACCTTCGCGGTCTGATTGTCGGCGACCATGACGTGCGGCGACGACAGCACGTTGATCTTGTCGTTGGTGGCCAGTGCGTTGAGCACGGCCTTAATGCCCGTGCCGGCGGCATCCGCGAGCGCGTAGGAGAATCCGGGCGCCAGCCTGTCGATGCCGGTGGCGCCGACATCGAGTTGAAAGGTCTTGCGCGAGCCGCTGGTCAGCGCCCATTCGACACCGTACTTCAGTTCATCGGTCAGCGTCACTTCGGCGATCATCACTTCGATGAGCACCTGGCGCGGCGCGGAATCGAGTTTCTTCAGCGCCGCCTCGATCTTCTCGTAGCCGGTCGCGTTGGCCAGGATCAGCAGCGCATTGTTTTCGCGATCCGCGACGATGCGCACTTCGGAGGCGGGTGAGCCGCTGTCGTCGGTGATCGACAGGGTTGTGCCGACGGCCGGCGCGGTCGTTGCTGGCCGGTTGGTCTGCGTCGCCGACGACGAACCAAAACCACTGAGCGATGAACCAAGCGTGGATGTCGCCGTCGAGCCGAAACCACTGGTCGACGAGCCGAAGCCGCTCGTCGATGACCCGAGGCCGCTCGTCGTGGAACCGATCTGCGTCGACGCCAGGCCGGGGGCGATCGTCGGCGCGCGCGCGGCACCCGTCTGGCTCTTGGCGGCAAACATCTGATTGAGAAGTTCGGCGATGTGCTCCGCCTTGCCATTCTGGACGCGATAGACGTAGAGGCGGCTGCCACCCCCGCTGCCGCTGGCCCTGTCGAGCCGCTCGATCCACAACTTGGCCTGGTCGAGGTAATGAGGCTGCGGCGTGATGACGACGAAACCGTTCAGGCGCTCGATCGGCACGACGCGGAGGGCGCCGGCCAAGGGATTGGCGCCCTTGTCGCCCAGAATCTTGCTCAGCTCCGCGTCCACTGCCTTGACATCGGCATTTTGCAGCACGAATAGCCCGACCGACATGCCGCTCAGCCAATCGACATCGAACATCTCGATGGTATCGAGCATGTGCTGGATTTCGTTTTGCGTGCCGGCGAGAATCAACAGATTGCGTATTTCGTCGACCTTCACCGCCGTCGGATCGGCAACGATACCCTCCAGTATCTTGGCCAGTTCCCTGGCGCTCGCGTACCTGAGCGGCACGACCTGCAACGAGAAACCGGCCACCGCCGAGCTGCCCAGGCGGGGCGACAACGAACCCTTCGCGGTTGCCGCCGGCATGATCTTGAAGATGCCGTTTTCCCGGATCATGACCATGCCATTCATGCGCAGGATGGTTTCCAGCGTCGGCAGCAGCGCGGATCGAGCCAGCGGGCGCGTCGTGCGAAAGGAGATGGTGCCCCCGGCCTTGGGGTCCACGACATAGCTTTCCTGGAGGATTTCCGCCAGCACCGTCTTGGCGATATCGCGGACGTCGGCGGCTTCGAAGTTCAGGGAAACGGTTCCGGTAGCGGGGAAGGCCGGCGATGGCACCGGCGGTTTCACCAACACGCCCGTGCCGCGATGAACGTACGCTGTTCCCGGGCTTGTCGCCTTGTCGGCGTCTGTGGCGGTCGCGCTCGTCCCGGCGGCGGACGCATCGACGGCGGCTGTTGCCGACGATGAGGACAGCGAGCTTCCGCTTCGTCCCGAGAAGTTGGTGCAGCCCGCTACGGACAGCATCGTCGCCAGCAGGGCGAGCAAACCGAAGGCGCGATAATTGGAGAGTCGATTCATCTTGTTTTCCTGAGCGAGGAGTTCGTCGTCCTGGTTGGGCATGGTCTCAGTTCGGCCCCACCGTCCCGCCGCCCACGGTAACGCGGGAAGGATTCGCGGCCGGCGCCGGCACGGCGGCCCTTGGCGGCACCGATTGCGGCGGGGGAGGCGGAGCCTTCGGTTCGGCCTGGATGGCCGGCTTCGTTGCCGGGAGAGGAATGCCCGCGGGGCCCTTGGCAGTTTGCAGCACCAGCAGCTCGGAGTCGCCATGTTGGCTGAGCACGACGCTATCCGGCGAAATCTCCTTGACCAGGATGCCGTTGATCTCCTTGCCTTGGGCCACCACATGCGTCTGCTTGCCCGATTTGTCGATCAGGAACGCGAATTTCCCCTCGGGAAGGATGCTCACGCCGGACAGCTTGAATTGTCCCTTGTTCATCGTCGGCTTCGGCGGCTCGGGCGGCAAGGGCGGCGGGGCGGGGTGCCGGGTGGAGACAAAGAGCGGTCGAAGCGAGGTTTCGAGCATGGTGTCGATGGCCGGCAGCCGATAGGGGGCTGCCAGCGTCGGCGGCGTGAAATCGCCGGCAGCCGTGTCCGCCGCCGCCGTCTGCGGGGGGGGCGGCAATGCCAGCCTGCGTCCCCAGTCTGTCTCGATGCCGATGCCGCCGGTGAGCGCGCCGCACAGCGTCAACCAGAACGCCGTCTCCACACCGCGGGGACCTGGACGGGTGCTCATGGTTTCGCCTCCGCGGGCGCGCTGTAACCCCGCGCCGTCAGCTGGACGATGAATTCCGGCTGGACGCCGGGGGTCGGCTTGTACGCGCGGCCCTGGTTGTTTCGAATCGATATCTGATCGACGAACAAATAGGGTTCGTGCGTTTCGAGCGCGTGCAGGATCAATTGCAAGGGCACGATCGACGCGGTCATCTGGACGGAGATGCTGGTCTTGATCGGTCCCGGCGCCTTGTTGTCCTCGGTGGTGGGCAGGACGTGACTGCTGAAGACGCGGGCACCGTTCGATTCGACCATCCGCGTCACCGCGCCCTGGATGTCGGCCGCCACCAGCGCGGGAGTCCTGCCCTTCCAGAAGAACCGCTGGACATCGCTGCTCTCCGCTGCGGCGATCGCGTTGTCGATCGCGGGACGCAAGGCGGCCACGCGCCGGTAGCGGGCCAGCATGTCGGTCGATTGTTCGATGGCCTCATCGTAGTGCCTGTGCAGCCGCCAGGTCGGCCACGCCACGGCCAGTACCGCGAGTGCGATCAGAACCAGCAGCAGCCCCAGTGCCAACCAACGATGCCAGCGCGGTCGTCCAGTCATCGCGTTCACGGCTTCGATGCTCCTTCGCCGGCGGGGCCGGGTTTTGCCGGCGCCGACGCTTCGATGTTGGCCCCCAGATGGAAGCGGTCGAACGCCGATCCCTGGATTTTCGTCAACGGTGACTTGAAGGCGACGTCCTTGAACAAGGGCGAACGCTCGATTGGCTCCACCAGACCGGTCGAGGATGCTGTTTCGCCCATGATCTGCACGGTCTTGCCATCGAAATCGAACTGCATCACGAAAGTGTCGTCGGGCAGCAGCTTGGTTAGCTCCTCGATCATCGCGGTTACCGAAGGCGAGTTCCATTTCATGTTCGGCAGCAAGTCGTGTTGCTCGACGAGCCTGGTCAGGTGGGTCCTGCGGGCATCGGCTTCCTGGGCGGCCTGTCTGGCGCGCGCCACCGGATCGAGCAGGGCGATGGCGGCGCCGCGCTTCTGCCAGACCGGAATCGCCAGCAAGGCGATCGTCAGCAACGTGGCCAAGGCGAGGAAAGCCAATCGTTGCTTCAAGTGTCTGGCAGGTGGTTGCGCACCCCCGGCGCCCGGCAGAAGATTCCGGAAGCCGCTGTCTGGCGGGCTGAAATCGTCGGCCAGCACCACGCCCGACAGCTTGAAGCCGGTCCCCGACACTTGCCTGACCAGATCGTCGACCGTTTTGCGGGGTGCAACCAGCAAGTCCACCTGAATCGAGGCCGGGGCATCCGGGCAAACCCGGGCGCGGTAATCGAAATACGCTTGATCGGGGTGAAACGGCGTATGGCGGTCGAGCTCGAAGGCAAGCGACTGCCGCAGGTTTTCCGCCAGCGCCGCGGGCAACACCAGCGTTCGTCGGAGCATCTGTTCCTGGGGTAGCGCGAGAAACACCATTTGCCCGTTTGCCGATCGTTTGCCCAGCCGCCGCCATTCGTCGCTGTCCGGTGGGGCGACCAGAACTTCCTCGAACCCTCCATCCGTTGGCTTGCTCAGCCGGAAATCGGCGCCGTGCGGCGACAACAGCAAGACATCGCCCGTTCCCTGCCACCAGCGGCGGACAGCCGTGGGGACCAGATCCCCCAGCTTGCTCAGCCACCAATCCAGGAAATGCTGCCCCTGGCGTTGAAACGCCACGAGCGTGGGGAAGCGGGACGGCTGGCTGGCCTGGGTCATGGTTGGCGAGGCTGCATTTCCGGGTTGGCGGCGATACCGAGACCACTTCTCGGCGCTCGCCAGGCGAGAATGACAAATGGTGCCGAGGGATTCGGCGTCACTCGCACCACCGCCTCACGGAAAAACGTCGCATTGTCCCTCAAAATGGCAAGGACTTGAATACTGAAGGTATCGCCGAGCCGGCCGGCGGATATCACCGGGGCAAACGGGGGCGCCGGCACGGGCAGTCCCTGCGCGAGCAGAGCCTGTCGTTGGCTGACGAAGGCATCGACCGACTCCGGGGTCGCTCCAGGCAGCGCCAGGAGCAGTTCTCGCGGTGCCACGGCACCGTCGATACCCTGTCGGCCGGAATGCACCGAGACGAGCCTGGCGACGCGCTGGAAGATTTCCTCGGTCATGCCCAGGACTAGCCTCAGTTCCTCGACCGACTCGAAATTGCCGTTGCGCGGCCCGTATTCCTTGCCGGCGGCGGCGTATTCCCCCTTCTCGGCGCCATTCATCTGGCGCAGATCGTCGCCGTCGCGCCAGTCGAGAATGGCGTCCGCGAGCGCACTGGCGGCCGGGTCGTCAATTCCTTGCACCATGAACATGCCCTTCAGAAGCTCGGCGGGCGCGTTGTTGAGGTCCGCTTTCGCCGCTTCGTCGACCACCACCACCCGCAGCGAAATCTCGCCCATTTGCCAGGTGCGCGGCATGCCATCGCCCTGCCAGCGCGCGGGGTCGGTGGCCGGGCGCGCAAGTTCCAGGATGGCGCGGAACACGCCCGCGTCGGCGGCTGCTTCGACGCGCGCCGAGTCGGCATGGCTTGCCGCGACTTGCAACTCCGATCGCAGCGAATAAGCCATGCTGCCGGCAATGACCGTCAGGACGACCAGCATCCACAGTGCAAGCACCAGCGCGATGCCCTGCTGTCGTCGCATCGCCCGCATCGGGCGCGGGGGACGAGCGGTCCGGCCGCGCATCATTGCGGGCCCGCCGTGATGCGCGAGCCAGCCAGCCGGTCGCCGCTGATCAATGGAGTGACATCGACATCGAGGGGCGTGCCGTCGCCGTGGTCCAGGTGGAGGCGGATCACGGTGGGAAAGCCCTCGCGGTCGAGCCATTGATCATGCCAGGCCGGCGGGTCGCCCGGCCTCCCGGGTCCGAAATACGCAAACACGGCCCCGTTCAGGGCCTCGAGTACCGGATGGCCGGCTTGATCATCGAGCATGTCGCCAAGCCGCCCGGCGTCGAAGCGCACCGGCCCATGGCGAAGCAGCAGCCTGGTGTCCCTGGCCGCGGCGTCGTTCACGATGGTGAATTCGACCGCGCGCGGCCCGATCTGGCCGAGCGGAGCCACCAGGCGCAGCGTGTCGCGGTAGCCCTCGAAAGCCAGCGGTTGCCCCGGTGCGGCAGTCAAGTGGAAGGGTTGCACCTGCCCGATCAGGCGCCTGACCGCGGAACGTCCAGCCTCCTGGTCCGCCGCCACCGCGGTACGGTTTTCGGTCGCTTCCCAACTGTTTGCCGCAAGGCGAAATCCCCCGTAAAGGATCGCCAGGAGAAAACCAAGCAGCGTCAGGCCGATGAGCAGTTCCAGCAGCGAGAAGCCCCGGTTCCGGTTCATGGCGGCGCCTTGGGCCGGATACGCAGGGTATCGAGCGCGACCGATCTCGCGGCGGCATCGGCCGGCTCGCCCCAGCCGACGCTGACATGGATCGACCAGGCGTCCAGCAGCGGGCCAGGTCCCATCGCCCCGGCGCCGTCGTGGGGCGCGACGCGAAGCCGCCAGCGCAGCTGGCCGTTCGTGCCCGCGTGTTCGCCGGGCGTCAAGGTCGCATCCAGCGCGGTTTGAGCCAGCAAGGACCGCGCGAGCGCGACGGCGCGCATCTGGTTGCGGGCCAGGTCGGCGTTGCGTGCCGCATCGGCGAAGATCTCCATCAGTACGCCCAGCGACAGCGCCATGATCGAAAACGCGACCAGAATCTCGAGCAAGGAAAAGCCGCGTTGACGCATTGCCGTCAGAGTATTTTCACCCGGCCGGTAACCCAATCGACGTCGATTTCGAGCGTCGTCGCGTCACCCGAGACCGTGATGCGCCCGCCGGTCGACGAGCCGTCGGCGAAGAAACGAATGCCGCCCGTCTTGCCGGATACCGCCTCGGCCTGCGCGGTGAACATGGCAAGACCGATTCGATCGGGCAGCTTGTATTTCCTGGGGTCGCCACTGACCGAAAACTCCCGCGATTCCACGCCCAGGGTCAGGACGGCGTCGCGTTGCCCGCCGATGGCCGTGCCGCGGGCCTTGCGCAACCCGGCGGCCAATTGCCGTGCGGCCGCCTTGACTTCGATGCTCGTCGGTCCTGGCGCCAGGGCAGGCCCCGCCAAGGCATAGACGAGTCCGAGCAATAGCAAGACCGCGATCAGTTCGAGCAGGGTGAAGCCATGCGCGCGACGGCGGGGCGACTTCATTCCCAGCTGACGACATCCTTGTTTTCGCCCTCGCCGCCTTCCTTGCCGTCGGCGCCGAAGGAAACGATGTCGAATGCGCCGTGCTTGCCGGGGGCCACGTATTGATAATCGTTACCCCACGGATCCTTGGGCAGTGCTTTCTTCTTGAGGTAGGGGCCACGCCAGCGGTCGCCGGAGGATGCCGGGGCCTGCACCAGCGCCTGCAAGCCTTCCTGGCCGTCCGGATAGCGGCCGACGTCCAGCTTGTAAAGATCCAGCGTGCCCTCGAATTCGCCGATCTGCAACTTGGCCGCCTTGGCTTTCGAATCGCCAAGGTAGTTCATGATCTGCGGCCCGGCGATGCCGGCGATCATGCCCAGGATCAGCAGCACGACCAGCAGTTCGATCAGTGTGAAACCTCGCGCGAAGCGGTGACGATATTCCATGACAAAGGTCTCCGAAAGAAAAAAGTTGTTCAGCCGACCAGGCTATTGACCTTCAATATGGCCAAGAGTATCGAAATGATGATTCCGCCGATGATCAGGCCCAGGCCCAGGATCATCACCGGCTCCAACAGGGCCAGCATGCGCTTGACTGCCAGCGCCACCTCGCGGTCATAGACGTCGGCGATGCGCGTCAGCATCTCGTCCAAGCGGCCGGTCTCCTCGCCGACGCCGACCATGTGCACCGCCAGGGGCGGAAATATCTCTTGTATCATCAAAGATTTGCTCAGACCCTGGCCAGCCTGCAATTGTTCCCGCGCGGCGCTCAGACCCGCCGCGATCACACTGTTGCCCACCGTGTCCTTGACCACGTCGAGGGCTGCCAGCAGCGGAATGCCGTTGGTCAGCAGCGTGCCCAGCGTGCGGGCAAAGCGCGCCACCTCGATCTTGGTCAGCAGGTCGCCCACCAGCGGCAGGCGGAGCAAGCGGCCATCCCAGCGGGCCTTGCCGGCGGCGCTGCCCATCTGCCAGGCAAAGTAGCGCCAGACCAGGAGGATGGCGAGCGGCAGCGTCCACCAGTACTTGCGCAGCCAGTCGCCGGTGGCGATCACGATCTGCGTTGCCAGCGGCAGCGCCTTGCCGGATTGCTCGAACATCTGCGAAAACTGCGGCACCACGAAGACAAGCAGCAACAGTACCGAGGTCACGGAAGCCAGCACCAGGATGATCGGATAGATCAGCGCCGAAGTGACCGTCTCCTTCAATTCCTTCGAGCGCTCCATGAATTCCGAGATGCGCGCCAGCACCGTGCCCAGCGCGCCGCCTGCCTCGCCTGCGCGAATCATGCCGACGTAGAAGCGGCTGAATGCCATCGGATGCGCTTCCAGCGCCCTCGACAACGCCGCGCCGCCGCGCACGTCGTCGCGCACGCGCGTCATCAGCGCCTGCATGCGCGGGTTGTCGGCAAGGCCGATGAGGATCTCCAGCGCCCGGTCCAGCGGCAGACCCGCGCGCAGCAGCGTCGCCAATTCCGCCGTCAGCGCGCCGACCTGGTTCTGGCCGATGCGCTGGCGCGAAAACAGACCGCCGGTCGAACGTTCTTCGACCGGCCGGGCGGGCGCGATGCGGATCGGGATCAGCCCCAGATCCTGCAGGCGTGCCAGCACCGCCGGCTCGTCGCGCGCTTCCACGTCGCCTTCGCTGACCTCGCCGGTCGATGTCGAGGCCTTGTAGTGGAACTGCGGCATGGTCAATCCTCGCGCGTGACGCGCAGGACTTCCTCCAGCGTTGTCGTGCCGGCCAGCACCTTGCGCAGGCCGTGCTCGTACATCGTCAACATGCCCTCGGCCACCGCCTGCTGCTGCATCTCGCCGGCCGTCGCGTGGCGCATCACCAGCGCGCGAATGGCATCCGTCATCGGCAGGATTTCCATGATGGCCACCCGGCCAACGAAGCCCGTGTGGGCGCAGTTGTCGCAGCCGGTCGGTTCGTACAGCGTCACCGGACCCGTGTTATCGACAAAGCGGCCGAGCCCGGTTTGCGCGACGATTTCCGGCAGGGCGATATAAGGCTTGCGGCAATCCCTGCATAGCGTCCGCACCAGCCGCTGCGCCTGGATGCCGACCACCGTCGAGGTCAGCAGATAGTCCTCCATGCCCATGTCGAGCAGGCGGTTCACCGTGCCGGCGGCGTCGTTGGTGTGCAGCGTGGACAGCACCATGTGCCCCGTCAAGGCCGACTGCACGGCGATCTGCGCTGTTTCCAGGTCGCGGATCTCACCGATCATGATGACATCCGGGTCCTGGCGGACGATCGAGCGCAGCGCGTTGGCGAACGTGAGGTCGATCTGCGGCTTCACTTGGATCTGGTTGATGCCGTCCATCTGATACTCGACCGGATCCTCGACCGTGAGAATCTTGACGTCCGGCTTGTTCAGCATCGAAAGCGCGGTGTACAGCGTCGTCGTCTTGCCGCTGCCGGTCGGGCCGGTGACCAGCAGGATGCCGTGCGGCCGCAGCAGCAGTTCGGTGAATTTCTCCAGCAGGTCGGGCTCGAAACCGAGCGACTCGAAGTTCAGCGGCACGCCGCCCTTGTCGAGGATGCGCATCACCACGCTCTCGCCGTGCATGGTCGGCACCGTCGACACCCGCAGGTCGATCTCCTTGCCCTGCATGCGCAGCTTGATGCGGCCATCCTGCGGCAACCGGCGCTCCGCGATGTCCAGGCTGGCCATGATCTTCACGCGGGAGATCATCGCCGCCGACAGCCGGCGTGGCGGCGATTCCACTTCGTGCATCACGCCGTCGATGCGGTAGCGGACGATGAGCCGGTTCTCGAACGGCTCGATGTGGATGTCGGAAGCGCGTGTTTCGAGCGCCTTGCGAATGATCAGTCCCACCAGCCGGATCACCGGCGCTTCGCTGGCCTGGTCTTTCAGGTGCTGCACATCGTCGCCGTCGAAATCGTGGGTATTCACCGACTCGATGTCATCGACGATCTGCCCCATGGCGCTGCGGCCGGCGCCAAACAGCCGCTCGAAGGCCGCCTCGATGTCCTCCCGGGCGGCAATGCGGATGTCCACCTCGCGTCCGGTCGAGATGCGCAGGGCCTCGACCGCGTACTCATTCGCGGGATCCGCCATGGCGACCACCAGGCGTTGCCCATCGTCCGCCAATGGCAGGCTCAGCGTCTCGCGCAGGAATCGTGGCGACAGCACATCCTCGAACAAGGGGAAGGCCGGGAAATCGATGGCCGACGCCAAGGGCTTGCCTGTCTGCGCCGCAAGCGTCTCGGCGATATCGCGCGAACCGATCAGGCCCATGCGCGCCAGCAATTCGCCGATGCGAAGCCCCGGCGCCTCCTTCTGGCTCTGTAGCGCGCGTTGCAACGCCTCGGCGTCGATGCGGCCTCGCTCCAGCAGGATCTGTCCGAATTGTGCTTGCCCCAAGGTGTGCATGCTCCGATCTGGCGGTGCGCGGGCCCGCGCCGGGCGTTCGCTCCTGATTGGCTCCCATTTTATCTGGAATGCTCCTCGTCGGCCGTCGTCCCCGGCATCGGCGGCCCGCCGGTTTGCGGTAACATGGCGCGCCCTCGATATCCGCGGTGACGCGGCAATGCTTGCGAGGAATCGACGAACGCTTTTTTTGAGGTTTCCGAATGAACCGATCCATGCTTGCCCTGGCCGCGATTGCGGCCGTTTCGCTGGCCGGCTGTGCGGCGCCCGGGTTGTCCACCCAGTCCGTCGAGCAGCATGTCATGGCGCGAGCCCAGGCTCGATGGGATGCCGCGCGCGCCGGCCAGTTCGAAAAGTCCTTCGCCTTCACCGCGCCCTCGTATCGCGCCGTCACCGACCTCAAGCTGTTTCGCGGCGTGACGGCCGGTGCCCAGAGCCTGGTTTCGGCCACGGTGGTCGGCGCGACTTGTGAAACCGAGGCAAGCTGCGCCGCCAAGGTCCGTATCGAGTATTATTTGCCGCTGGGTCCCCAGCGGCCCAAGCCCGAAGTCGTGAGCAACCATTTCGACGAGCCGTGGGTGAAGGAGGAGGGCGAATGGTGGCTGTTCATGCGCTAACCGCCGCCAAGGCGGATCTAGTTTCTGCTTGTCTTTGCCGCGTATACGAATGAAAAGGGAGGAACGCGAACGACAAAATGAATGTTGTATGGATGCAACAGCCCATTTCCACATCGGTGTTAACTGTTGCAAAGCCTTTCCCGGCCGTGTTAGTCTGCGAAGGTGTCGTAGACACGCTGATATAGGCCTATTTGAGCGTACGTAATATTAAGGAGCTTTTCTTATGATGAAAAAATCGATCTTGTCACTTGCTGTGGCGGGCGCGTTTGCGGCGGGTAGTGCCAATGCAGCGCTGGAACTCCAGGACGATGGCATCGGCCATATTCTGTTCGTGCCGTACTTCTCCGTTCAAAACGGTAATTCCACCCTGCTGAACATCGTCAATACCGACACCGTCAGAGGCAAGGCCGTCAAGGTTCGTTTCCGCGGCGGCCGGGATTCCGACGATATCTATGACTTCCAGTTGTTCCTGTCCCCCGGTGACGTCTGGACCGCCAACATCTCGCAGAACTCCAGCGGCTTGGCAACGCTCAGCGTCGCCGCCGACGAGAACAGCTGCACGCTGCCCAACAAGTCCGTGCTGAATTCGACGCCGTTCGTCATTGGCCGTCTCTCGGCGGCCGATCAGGCCAATGGTGTCGGCACGCGCGAAGGCTACATCGAGATTTTCAACATGGCCGACATCCCGTCGGGCACGACGGCGACCAACCCGGTGTTCGCCACCACCAAGCACACCAGCAGCGGTGGCGCGCCGACCTGCATCGAGCCCATCCTAGCCAGCATCGAGACGGCCTATCCGCTCCTCGCTGCGGGTGAGGCTGCCCACAACGGCACGAATACGGCCCTGTTGTCGCCCACCAGTGGTCTGATGGCCAACTGGACCATCATCAACGTGCCGCAGACCACCGCGTTCTCGGGCGAAGCTGTCGCCATCGAGGCGACCACGCCGACCCGCATCGTCTATTCGCAACAGACGCAGACGGCAGTCGCCGCGGTTGTTCCTTCCACCGCCTATCCGAACATCGCCTCGACCTTCGACGGCGTGCTGCTGACCCCGGGCTTCGCCACCGCCGAGTACGACTTCCCGGACATGTCGACGCCGTATGAAATCGCGACCGCGTCCGCCGGTGCCCAGGCCTACGCCCTGTCCTCGCCGCTGGCCCATACCTCGATCACCAACGAGTTCCTGCTCGAGACGGGCCTTGCCGCCAAGACCGACTGGCTGGTCAGCATGCCGACCCGCCGTTACCTGGTCGCTGGCCGCGGCAACGTCGCCACCGGTGTTTCCGCCGCCACCACGGGCTTCTATGCGCCGACGGCGGGCTTCACCACCGCTTCAGCCAATACCGTGGCGGGAACGGACGTGTGCGCCAACGAGACGACGGCTGCCTATGGCTCCTGTACTTTCGGTGGAGACGGCACGACCGCCAAGGAAGGCGCCCAGGGCTTCTTCCGCGGTGTTACCACCTACGCGGCGGATGGCCGTTCTTCCTGCGTCAGCATCGGCCAGTACTCGATGTGGAACCGCGAGGAACTCGCCAACGTCACGACCAACGTCGTGATCTCCCCGAACGTGGTGACCCCGGTCTCGTTGTGCGGCGAAGTCAACATCCTGTCGCTCAACAACCTGACGGCCAACACGGGCGCCACCGGCGCCAACCTGGTGGTTGCCGGCCTCAACGTTCCCTACCAGAACGGCTGGGCGACGGTGAACCTCAACGCCACGGGTCATACGGGCGGCTTGCCGGTCATCGGCCAGGCCTTCGTCAAGGCGACCAACCCGGCAGTGTCGGCGGGCATCTCCGGCAACTTCGGCGCCGCTTGGGATCACCGCTGGAACGGCCGCATCAACTAAGCGGTTAGCTGTACGTAGTTTGGGAGGGGCGGGGCAACCCGCCCTTTCCTTTTTTTCCTCGCCCTCGATCACGTTCCGGAACTGTCGTCATATCGATGAATTTGATGAATTGGAAATTCTTTTCAGCAGGCTCGTTCCTCGTCCTCCAAGCCTTCATGCCGCCGCTCGCGGCCGCGCAGGCAGACAGTTCCGCCGTGTTGGCGAGCAACGGCCAGGGTGCCATCGTCACCGTCGCCGACTTGGAGCAGGAAGCCATCCGCTATTCGCCGGATACGGTGAAAAATACCCTTTCGCGTCCTGAACTGGTCCGCCAGATCGGCCGCAATCTCCTGCTGCGCCGGGTCGTCGCCCGGGAAGCGGAACAACTCCAGATGGACAGGCAGCCAGCCATGGCAACGCGGCTGCAACTGGCACGCGAGCGCGTGTTGTCCGACGTGCGCGTCCAGCAGTTCGACGGCGAACCGCCCGACGCGGCCACCCTCGAAAAACTCGCCCGCGCCGAATACAACGGCAATTCCGATCGCTTCCGCATCTCGGCAGCCGATCATCTCGAGCATCTGATGATCGGCAGCTACCGCAAGGATCCCCGCCAGCTCGCCGAGGAACTCCATGGCCAGATCAAGAATGGCGCCAATTTCGGTTCGCTGGCGCTCATGTACTCCGACGATGCGGGTACCAAGGCCAAGCGCGGCGACATGGACTTCATCGAGAAAGGCAAGTTGCGGCCGGAACTCGACCGCGCGGCGGCGGCGCTGGCCAAACCAGGCGATGTCAGCGAACCGTTCGAAACAGACCTGGGCTGGCATCTCCTGAGACTCGTGGCG
This sequence comes from uncultured Rhodocyclaceae bacterium, assembly GCA_964602565.1. Lineage (GTDB taxonomy): Bacteria > Pseudomonadota > Gammaproteobacteria > Burkholderiales > Rhodocyclaceae > Fen-999. The sequence continues at coordinate 33,897 of CAZRRI010000022.1, forward strand.
CGCCGCGAAGCCGGGCGCAGGTCATTCGAGGAAGTCAAGGAGGAACTGATGCAGGCGGCCGCGCGAGGGGTGGTAGACAAGCGGCGCAGCGTCAAGCTGGGGCCGCTGGAGGAAACTTTCCAGGTCGACGAAAAAGTCGTCGAGGCGGTCGTTGCCCGGCATCGTTGAAACGCCGGCTGAAACGCGACTGAAACGCCAAAAAAGGCTTCACCGGGGCGGTTGTTCTGCCCCTTCCACCCACTGTTTGAACATATCGCGATAGGCGGTTTCGACCCTGCGGGTGAAGC